>CAZRYM010000004.1:0-73951 GCA_964604305.1 uncultured Thermotogaceae bacterium
AGAATACCCGGCATCACTGATATCCTATTCGCAGAAACAACGAAAGAAAAAATCAGCATTTACCTGCAAGGTTATCGAGGTTATATTGATTACTATTTTAAAAGCAGAACTACTGATTTGAGAAAAGGTGAAAGGGAAAATTTGAAAAATGAATATGAAAAAATCGGAACAATGCTCTATCAAGACGGAGAACCGCTTGTAGCCTTAAGTGGTTCGCTTATTAAGGCTGTAAAAAAACAAAACCATCTCGCCATTCTTACCGATGAGGAAATGGTTGTTTGCACTACTTATTGATTATACTATGCATTTATTGCCATGTTATTAGATTGATAAGAGTTAAATTGTTCTTTTAATCTCTCGAATTTGCTGATCATTCTTTCATTCTCCGCTCTTATCAAAGTGTCAATTTTGTTTACTGAATAATTGACCGAAGAGTGTGTTTTATCAAACCAGGATGCCACACCAGTCACCGATTCCTTCATGGTCTTGACTGCCAAATACATGGCCAGCATTCTTATTTCACTTACAGGTTTTTTTCTGGTTTTTGAAATCAGTTCTTTTTCATCTACACCAAAGGCTTTCTCAACAGATTTAAACAAGCGTTTTTTTGGCGAGGGAGTTTTTTGAATCGCTTCGCTTGAAGGAATGATCTCATTTAAAACAAGTTTGATGGTCAGAAGATCAACAGGTTTATCCTGTAATTTATTAGCCATAATGATTTTTATAAGAAATCCGATAATTTCACGGATGTTGTTTGAAGAATTCTCAGCAAGATATTCAATCACATCATCCGGTAATGAGATTTCCTCGTAATTTAAGAATTTTTTTATGATTCTCTTTCTTGTACTCACATCAGGGGCAAGCATTTCCACAACAAGACCCATTTGAAATCTTGATATGAGCCGGTTATGGAAGGTTCCTAAATCATTTGGGTTTCTATCGCCACAAAAGGCTATTTGTTTTCCTGAGTCGTAGAGGGAGTTAAACGTATGGAATAACTCATTTTGTATACCATTTTTGCCTATGAGAAATTGAATATCGTCAATGAGTAACACATCTATGCTTTCTCTGAATTTCTCCCTGAACTTTTCCGTTGTATTAGTCTTAATACAATAGATCAGATTGTTCATGAATTCCTCTGAAGTAATATATAAGACTCTCAGTTGTGGTTGATTTTTCATTATTTCATGGGCAATTGCCTGTAAGAGATGTGTTTTCCCAAGGCCAACTTCTCCATAAATAAACATGGGATTAAACTTGCCGGGATTACGGGAAACTTCAACGGCTGAATTATAGGCAAAAAGATTACCACCGCCCGGTATAAACCTTTCAAAAGTATAATTTTTATTCAAATTTGAAAGCGCAATGGGTTTTCTCTTAATCAGACGCTCTCCGGTTTTTTTTGAATTTGCCTCATTTTGATTTGTATTTATTGGGTCCAGAACGGAAAATTCCAGTCTGTAATTGTAATCTTTTCCAAAGAATTCACGTACGTTCTGTTCGATGGTTTTGCCATATTTATTTTTTAGTCTTTCTTTCAGAAAGAGATTTTCCACAGCAAAAGTTACAAGATGTTCATCATCTTTTATACTTGAAATACTTAAAGAACCGAACCACATATCCCAATGATTTGGATGAATATTCTTTTGCAATAACTGGAAGAACTCTTTCTCTTTGTCAGTCACATTCGTCTTTATATGTACCACCCTTGAGAAAGAATTGTAGTAGTCTCAGAGCTTTATAAAAATAGAACCCCTTAATTCAGCAGAATAATCATAACATCTTTTCTCCAAAAATTGCACGGAATTTTGTTAAAGATTCTTCTTTTTTTCTCGAAGAGGTAAAAAAATAAAATTAGACTTGACATTTGACTGGTCAAATAGATATAATTTAGCGAATTTTATGAAAACATATAAGGAGGTGGCAGGATATGAAAAGAACTTATCAGCCGTCACGTAGGAAAAGAAGGAACACACACGGTTTTTTTGCGAGAAAAAAAACGAGCAGCGGAAGAAGAATTTTGGCTAACAGAAGAAGAAAAGGAAGGAAGCGACTCGCACTCTGAGTTGTTATTCCTTTTCAAGAGATGAAAGATTACGTTTAAATTCAGAGATCAAAGACATCGTTCAAAAGGGAAAGGTATTACAAACAGCTGATTTTATTGCGTTTGTGAAGGTAAACAACTCAGACAAATGCAGATTTGGCATCAGCGTCAAAAGGAAATTTGGTAATGCGGTTAATAGGAATAGATTGAAAAGGTATTGCCGAGAATATTTCAGATTAAACAAAAAAAGATTCCCACTAGGAACTGATGTCTTTGTTTTACCCAGAAAAAGAATGTCCAGGAGATTCATTGATTTACATTATAGCGATATCGCTATTGAATTAGAGGAGTTGTTCAAAGGACTTGTTTAGATTACCGAGTAAAATGATGATATTCATTATAAACTTTTACAAGAAATGTCTATCTCCGATGAAACGTACTCCAACTTGTAGATTTTATCCCACATGTTCAAACTATGCCTTGACTGCTTATGAGAGGCATGGTTTTTTTATGGGAACTGTTTTAAGTATTTGGAGAATCATAAGATGTAACCCGTTTAACAAAGGAGGTTACGACCCCGTCCCAATCAACATTCGAATCAAAAGAGGAGGAGAAATCGATGAAATTAAATAAGATCCCATTACTAATTCCAGCACTACTAATGCTTTTGTTTACCTCAGTTTTGTTTGCTACCAACGAGATAAACGTTACATATCTTGATGGTATGCTGAGCGTAAAAACAAGGATCGCTCACTATGTCTTTGATGCTGAAAAGGGAGTTTTAAATGAAGTAACATTGACAATGGATAATCAAAACCTAATATACAGGAATGACAATGATGGATTCTTTACCACGCTTGATTCAAGTCCAGTTTATCCCTCACAAATAACTGTAAATGGTAAAGATATTACAACTTATCAAAACAAAACAGAAAAAATCGGTCAGGATGTGATTGTGGCTTTTGATTATGGTAACTTTCAAAAAAATGTTACAATCGTATTCGGTCCTTTGTATGAAATTAATCTGGAGATCAGGGGGGAAATCCCCTCCGGCCTAGAAGTCAGATTTCCCAGAGTGGGTTTTGTCTCTGAGGATAACATCAAAGATGATGGAACTATCCTTACGAATTATTATGAGAAGACCAAGGCTTTGGCGATATGGAAATTAAACAGCCAGGGATCATCTCATTTTAAGATAGACGGATCCAAGGATGCCAATAAGATAGAAGTTACATATTCCGGGTTGAATGTTTCAGGTTATATGGGACCAGCAAAAAAGATGACATTTATCAACAGGGCGTTTCCCGAAGAAAATGTCTGGATTTCAAGAATTGTTAACAGTTATCCAGGTGCATCCAGTTGGTACGATCCTATTTTTTATCTTTTTGTAGGGCTAATTGATTGGTTGAAATATGTGACCGGTAATTACGGTTGGGCTATCATTTTGTTTACCTTGATCATAAGAACACTGTTGTACCCGCTTTTTCATCTTCAGACAAAGTCAATGATAGACAGGAAAAAACTGGAAGGTGATCCGGAATACAAAAAGATCATGAAGATAGAGGACAAACAAAAAAAACAGGAAGCACTTATGAAGTTTTACAAGGAGAAAAAAGTTAGTTTAGCCGGTGGATGCCTGCCCATGTTAATACAAATGCCTTTTTTCTTTCTTTTATTTGCGGTTATCAGGTATGAATCCGAACTCTTCATCTACAGTCCGGGTTTTCTTATTTGGCAGGATTTATCTATAGGGGGATTTTTACAAAACATTCCTCTCGTACTCATTTCAGCTGTGATTGGATTCTTTAACAGCTTGATTACTACATCGGATTCGAAAATGGCTTTACAGGGTGTGTTGATGGGAGCGTTATTCCCCTTCCTGTTTATCATGCTTCCCACCGGGCTGCAACTGTATTGGGTAACATCAACACTTTACCAGTTTGTCTTCACTTTTTATACGTATAAGAAAAATGACATTCACGGTTTATCTGCAAAAGAATTTTTCTCAAGTCTAAAAAAATGATGAGGTGTGGTTGATGAAAGAACTGGAAATTGCAGGAAGAACAGTGGAAATGGCTCTTGAAGATGCAGAAAAAAAATGGGGTCTAAAGGAAAATGAATATGATTTTGAAGTAATTGATCCGGGTTCTAAGGGATTTCTTAAGATAGGCTCAAGAGATGCATTAATAAAGATTAATATGAAAACTGATTTTTTTGCTCGTAAAGTCTGTGATTACATTACCAGTATTTTAAACTATTCCAATGGCATCAATCACGATTTGAAAATCAAGTTCAAAATAAGAAACGGAAAAATCTATATTAATCTCTTTGGAGAAGAATTGGGAAGAATCATCGGAAAACATGGAAAAACAATAAGTGCCTTACAACATATTGCCAATATATTCGTCAACAGGATTACAGATATAAAGGCGATAGTTTTATTGGAAGTCGGTGATTACAAAGACCGACGGAAAGAGATTATAGAAAAGATTGCGCTTCAAAATGCAAAAAGAGTAAAGTATCAGGGAGATAAAATAGAACTTGATCCAATGTTTTCATTTGAACGTAGGATCGTACATGAAACCATCAAAAGAATCAATGGTGTACGGAGTTATTCAAAAGGGCTAGAACCATACAGATACGTGGTTATTGAACCTCAGAAATATGGGAAGAATAATTCTATCGGAAGAAACAACAGGAGGAATGAAAATTGAAAGAGGGAAAAGTAATAAATTGGAAAGAGATTAGCCCAGAAATCATCAATACCCAAGAGATAAAAGGTGTTAAAAAGAGGGTTGTCATAGGAGAGAAAGAAGGAGCTGAGAATTTTATTCTTAGAGTTTTTACAGTAGCTCCCGGAGGTTATTCTCCAAGACATGTCCATCCGTGGGAACATGAAGTGTTTGTTTTACGTGGAGAAGGGAAGGTTCTCTTGGGAGATAAATATTCTAAAATTTCTCTTGGACAAGCTGTCTTCGTACCAGAAGCTATAGAACATCAATTTGTCAATACATCTGAAACGGAAGAGTTTGAGTTTATATGTGTTATACCAAAAGGTGGCCTTTAAACTTTTTACAAAATGAGAGACCTGTGTTATAATTCCAAGAATTAAAAACAAATCGGGGTGATATACATGACAAAAAGTGAGATTTTTAAACATTTGAAAAAGATGCTAATGGAAAAATTCAATCTTGAAAGTGATGATGTAAAACTAGAGTCCACCTTTGTAGATGATTTTGGAGCCGATTCGCTGGATTTAGTGGATTTTGTTATGGCTATTGAAGATGAATTTGGGATAAGGATAGACGAAGACGACACTGACAAAATCACTTGCGTTGAAGACGCTGTCAATTTTATTTTCGAAGAAATGGGTGGTTCAGCAGATGAAGAAGATATAATTGATGATGATGAAGAAGAGGAATTAAACTAACAAAACACACTTGTTAATTATATGGGGGCGGTGAAATCAAACGCCCCTAACTTATTTCTGTTTATGGAGGAATTATGATAAAAATCGCTCCATCCATACTATCAGCAGATTTTTTAAATCTGGAAAGGTCTATCAATTCCATCATTGATGATGCTGATTTCTTACATATTGATGTAATGGATGGGCATTTTGTTCCCAATATCACTATAGGACTGCCAGTAGTAAAGGCGATAAATGACGCCTTTAATATTCCCCTAGATGTTCATTTAATGATAACGAACCCGGATCAATATATCGAGTCTTTTGCCAGGGCAGGTTCGGATATATTAACTGTACATTTTGAAGTATGCAATCATCTTAATCGAATTATCAATCTTATCAAGTCATTAGGAATGCAGGCATTCGTTTCATTGAATCCTCATACGCCGATACACTTTTTATCTGATATCATAGAATATCTTGACGGGGTGCTTTTAATGAGTGTTAATCCAGGTTATGGAGGTCAAAAGTTTATTGGAAGTTCCATACGACGAATCCAAGAACTGAATAAACTTAAAATGGAACAAAATCCCTCAATGACAATATCCGTTGATGGGGGGATCAATACTGAAAATGTCTTCAAGGTTGTTAGAGCTGGTGCTGATATGATCGTAGCCGGAAGTGCAATCTTCAACTCCAAAGATCCTTTAAAGACCATAAAAATCATGAAAGGCTTATTATGACAAAGCAGGAAGAAAAAGCAAAAAAACGTATAGAGGACTTGAGAGAAAAAATTGAGAAACTCGATTACAATTATTATGTTCTAGCCTCTCCAAAAGTTAGCGATCATGAGTATGATCAGCTTTTCAAAGAACTTGTTGAATTAGAAGAAGAATATCCTCAGTTTTTTTCAAAAGCCTCTCCAACTCAGAAAGTTGGCTCCAAGATATTAAAGGATTTCAAAAGAGTTGAGCACTCCCAGCCAATGCTAAGTCTTGATAATACCTACAATGAAGAAGATATTTACGCCTATTCAGAGAGAATCAAAAGAAACAACCATGAGTCCTTTCATTATTGTGTTGAACTCAAGATCGATGGAGTATCCTTTGCCGCTAGATATGTGGAGGGGAAACTGGACAAGGGTATTTCCAGAGGAAATGGCGTTTTAGGAGAGGACATAACCGAACATCTCAAACAAACTAAGGGGATCCCCAAAAAGCTCAACGAACCAATCAATCTGGAAGTCAGGGGAGAAGTTTACATGCCGGAAGAAATCTTTGTGCAGGTAAACAAAGTTCGTGAGGAGAATGGCCTAGAAGTTTTTGCCAATCCCAGGAATGCAACAGCAGGAACATTCAGACAATTAAATACAATAGAAGTCAGAAAACGGGGTATAGGATCATTTACATACTCAATCATTGAACCTGAAAAGTTTGAAATCACAACTCAAACTCAGATGCTTGAACGACTAAAAGCCCTTGGGTTTGTTGTGGAGACACATCACAAAAGGGTTAATTCAATAGCTGATGTAATCGATTATTGGCAGAGATGGACACAGAAGAGACATGAGCTTAACTTTGATATTGATGGGCTGGTTGTGAAAGTTGATGAATTAGGGTTACAAAAAAAACTCGGAACTACTTCACATAGTCCAAGATGGGCAATTGCTTTTAAATTTCCAGCTGAACAAAAAGAAACGACTCTGGAATCGGTTGTTTGGAGTGTGGGAAGAACAGGAGTAATTACCCCGGTTGCACAGCTTGCCCCTGTAAATCTTGCCGGAACAACTGTAAAAAACGCCAACCTTCATAACATGGACAACATTCGGGAAAAAGATATCAGAGAAAAAGACAAAGTTATAATCGAAAAAGCCGGGGAGATCATTCCACAAGTTGTCAGTGTTTTAAAAGAGAAGCGAACCGGTAGAGAAAAGAATATCCAATTGCCTGAGAATTGTCCTGTTTGCGGTGGGGAAGTGGGGAAAACCAAACCTGAGGAAGTTGCCATCAGATGCCTAAATCCAGCGTGTCCGGCAAAAGTGAAACGTGCTTTACAAACTTTCGCTTCAAGAGAGGCAATGAATATCGAAGGGTTGGGGGAAAAGATTATACACCAGCTGGTGGAAAGAGAACAAGTGGAAGATGTGGCTGATATTTATTTCTTATCAGAAGACAAGTTAATAACGTTGGATAGAATGGGTCAAAAGTCAGCTAATAACCTTTTGAGAGAAATTCAACAGAGTAAGAACAAACAGCTACATAATCTTTTAACAGGCTTGGGAATTCCTAACGTAGGTAAAAAGACGGCAAAGGAGATTTCAAAACATTTTACTTCTTTGGATGAAATTGCAAAAGCTGGCGTAGAAGACCTTAAAGAGATAGAAGGCGTGGGAGAAGAGATGGCTAGAGGCATTTGCCGTTTTTTTAATAACGACAGGGTAAAAACAATCATAGAAAAATTTAAGAAGGCTAATGTTAAATTGTCAGAGGAAAAGAAAGAACAAAAGGGAACCCAATTGGTAGGTTTGAAATTTGTTATTACAGGAGAGCTAGAAACTGCTACAAGATCTGAGATTAAGGAAATGATTGAAACAGAAGGTGGTGCAACAACTAGTGCTGTTTCCAAAAAAACTGATTATCTTCTTTGCGGTGAAAATCCGGGAACAAAATTGGAAAAGGCAAAAAAACTGGGTATAACTATTATCTCCGAGAGGGATTTTTACAATCTGTTGAATAGATAGTGCACTCTTACATTGAAAAATCTTATTAATTTGAAAACTTCGAAATCCATTCTTTAAAGGCATACAATAATTGTGTATCAAGTAACAAGTAAAAGATTGTCCCAAGCAAAACAAAAAGAATATCCGGTCCCCAAGTCGCAAATATGGGGTTAATGTGCCAGGGACTCCAACGATCGGCTCTTCCCATAGCAGCCATCCACTGTGTTGAGCCCTGATAAAGTGCAATGAGCAGGAAAGTAAAGATGACACTCCAAGCTTTGCTTTTTATATTTAATGCAAGCGACAGAGGAACGCCCAATATGGCGATAACAAGCGGACCCAAAGATTGTGCATAACGTGTATGGAGTTCGACTTCAAAGGAGAAGGTTTCCCGATTGTTTATTCCCCTTTTTTTATTTTCACGAATGATGTACAACAGTTCGCTTGAGGTCATGTTGTATTGATTCTTATTGGTGAGTAGAAAATAGTAATTAATATCAGCGTTGATCATCTGCTTTTGTTCATCTGAAATAGGGCGTTGAATCATTTTTGAATCCTCTGTAGCAGTGTATATTTTCATTTCAGAGAGATCCCAAATGTCTCTATCATTATCATAAGTTATCTGTTCAGCATAATAAATATCCATTATGTTTTTTTTCGAGTTGATATCGTAAAGAAAAACACCGTTTAACTCTTTCCTGTTTGCATATACTCTTTTCATAAAAAGATATCTATCATCACTGAGAAGTAGGAATTTATCAATTCCCGAAGAAAGATAAATTTCTGCCTGTCTGTTTCGATAAAGCTGTGGTACAACAGATTCTTTTAAGAAGAAAGTAAAAATAGATAAGATTATTCCCAGTATCAAAAAAGGAGTAACGATTCGTTTTAATTTGATGCCATGTACTTGAAGGGCAATAATCTCGTTATTTGACTCTAATTTTGATAGCAACCAAAAGATTGATAAGAGAACCCCCACCGGAATGGCTTGGGGAATATATCTTGGGATTTGTTGCAAAATAAATGGAAACATTCTCCAAAATGACATGTCGTTTCTAACAATTTCTGATGACACTTCTATTAGGATAAATACGTTGGCATATAATAAAAATCCCCCAAAACCAAGAATAAATGGCAATACCGAGGATTTGATAATGTATCTCTTCAAGATACTCAAATCTTTTCCTCCGTTCTCATTTTCTAACAAACTGCTCTTTCATAAAATAAATGATTTTTGTATCCAGTAAAATGAATAACAACAAACCTAAAAAAAGAAAGATTAGATCAGGTGTCCATACAGCCAAAGAGGGGTTTAACCTATACCTGGTGTTGGCATTGGAAGCGACGTTATGTAATGCGACACTTTGCATAAAAATTTCCCCTGCTTTAAAACTACCGATTAACAAAAAGCTGATAACAATACTCCAGGATTTGCTTTTAATGTTTGACACAAGACATATAGATGTGCCTAATAGCGCTATAATGAAGGGGCTTAAAGATTTAGCCAATCTGGAATTTAACTCTAGAAATGCCCTGTCTTGCTTTTCAGGAATGTTTAACATCTTATACAATTCTGCAGATGTTGAATATTTGAATGGATTTTGTTGGTTATTATCTTGCTGACCATAGATATTGACTTCACTGAAAATACTCATTGCATCCTTCAAAGAATCGCTCAGTTCTTCAGATAATTCTTCAAATTCAGTTTCATCAAACTCTACATTCAGGGTTAAACCTCTATCATCATCCAAATTAACTACCTGACCGTCTATCATTCTCCAATTGTCATTATCAGTTCGTTTTTCCAATTCATCTGCAAAGATTGTCTTGACAGATGATTGTCCAATTTCATAAACAATCACATCATCCAGGGTATGGTTATTGATGGGTTGTTTGACGTAGAAATACTTATTACCTGTAATGGGTAGAAATTTATTTGAAATTGTTGAATATCCGATAGTTTCAGACATAAAATCGGTCAATTCCCTTTCTTTTTGAGTATTGAACATGGGTATAATGTAATCATTTAATAAAAAAGTAAAGAGACTCAACATCAATCCAAAGATTAAAAAAGGTATTACAACGGTTTTGAAGGAAATCCCATGTACTTGTAAAGCCATTAATTCGTTTTTTGTGGACATCTGAGACAGGATCCAAAAAATCGACAACAAAACACCCACCGGTATTGCCTCAGCTCCAAGTTCCGGTAAAAAGAAATATAGAAGCTGAAATAATCTCCAGGGTGGTATGCCATAATCGATGATATTTAATGAGAGAAAGTAAAGCAGATTTACACTGACAAATATTATAAATCCAAAAAAACCCAGAAAAAACGGGGATATTCCATTTCTCCAAACATATCTGTTAAGTGTTTTCAAATTACGGCTCCTTCTACAATGCTCAAGATACATTTTATCATATTTTCCTTTGATTTCCCCATTTTGTTACTTTTTATAGGTTTTAGTGTTGACATTATCTGTACTATCTGTTATAATACACTAATAGGGAGGATGATAAGATGAAAATGGTTATAGTAATTGTTTTGGCATTATTAGTGACTGCTTCATTTGGTTTTTCTCAGGACAACGATAAAGAGGTTTTTGAAGATTATCTGACATCTTTTTTGAATGGGGATTATGATAGGGCAGTTGAAATGCAGACTGAACAGATGACAAAAGTCTTTAGTATTCAATCAATGAAACAATCTTCAGATGTTATTGTCAAGCAATATGGCAAACCTGAGTCTGAATACAGTACAGAACTGATTGAACAGGATGGTTTTAAAGTTTATATCAGACTGATGAAAACGACGAAGGGCTATATCAAATTTACGGTTACGGTGGATGAAAATTCAAAAATATCAGGTTTTTTCGCTGCACCGGTACAGGATCCTAGGAAAAGCATACCGTATGTGAACAAAGATTCATTTACAGAACAAAAGGTGAAATTTGGAGTTAAAGAATGGAAATTGGATGGAGTATTGACAATCCCCAATAATAAGGATACTTACCCTTTAATGATAATCGTTGGAGGATCAGGTCCCACTGATATGAACGGTACTGTTGGACCTAATACTCCATATAAAGATATTGCCGAAGGATTGGCAACTTCGGGAATAGGTGTTTTAAGATATAATAAGCGTGCTGCGCAATACAGTTCCAAGATTAGTTCAGCCATAGAGGAAATCGAGAATATTTTGGATTTTGAATATGTGAATGATCTTTTAGAAGCCATTGATTACGCCTCAAATATTGAAGGAGTTAATCAAATTCTTCTTGCAGGACACAGTTTGGGAGGAACTATCGTTCCGAAGATTGCATCGAATTCCAAGAAAATTGACGGAATTGTCTTATTAGCTCCCGGTGTCAGAAGATTTGCCCAGATTAGTCTGGATCAAAATAGATATGCAAAAGATTACTTTGGTATAACAGATGAACAAATGAAACAAGTGGAACAATTATTCACGATGATTTTAAATCATGAATTACCTGAAAATATGTCTATACAAGAAGGATTGACGGTAGGTTATTATTATGAAATGGATCAGTATAGGCCCCTTGATGATTTGACATCCTACAAAAAGCCGACTTTAGTTATACAAGGTGTAGAGGATTTTCAAGCGACCATGAAAGGGGATTTTTTACCTTTGAAAGAAAAATACGGTGAAAGGAAAAACTTTTCTTTTATTGCGTTGAACGGTATCAATCATTTATTTATGAAAAGTGAGGAAGGTGTATTTCATTGGACGGATGAATACAACAAACCTGGCTTTGTAGACAAAAGGGTGATTGATGCAATAGTTGAGTGGATAGGAATTCACTTTTAGTACCTGTTCTCCCAATGAGTTTTCTGTTATAATCTCATTGGTGATAAAAAATGACAAATGGCAAATCAATTTATAACAGTTTAAAAAAATGCTATCCTGAGAATGTTGAATATTTATATCATGAGATTGAGCAAAAAATTGTCCGTTTCAATGTAAGTCAGATTGAAGAACAAACTCACGTATTAGAAGAAATCAACGCAATTCTAATCACTTACGCAGATACACTCAGAGGGGACGATTCCCCTCTGAGTGTTTTGAGGTCCTTTCTTTTGGAATATGTGCAGACATCGTTCAATACAGTCCATCTTTTACCGTTTTTCCCCTATTCATCTGATGATGGATTTTCAGTGTTGGATTATGAATCTGTTAATCCCAATTACGGAAGTTGGGAAGATATTCAAAAGCTCTCAAGCGAATATAAGTTGATGTTTGATGCAGTCATCAATCACATATCCCAAAAAAGCTATTGGTTTCAGTCTTTTTTGAAGGAAGAAGAAGTCTTTAAAAATTACTTCATCTGTGTCAACGAGGATGAAGATCTTTCTAAAGTAACCAGACCTAGAGCAACACCATTACTGACTGTGTTTGATACCCCTTCTGGCAAAAAACGAGTTTGGACGACCTTTTCTACTGATCAAATTGACTTGAATTATAAGAATCCGGATGTTTTACTCAAAATTATAGATATCCTTTTTTTGTACATTAAAAAAGGTGCAACTTTAATCAGACTTGATGCTATCGGCTATCTGTGGAAAGCTCCAGGGACTTGTTGCATCCATCTTGACCAGACCCATGAAATTGTGAAATTGTTTAGAAGTTGTTTGGATGCCCTAAAGAAAAACGCTTTGCTGATTACCGAAACAAACGTTCCCCATGATGAAAATATCAGTTATTTTGGAAGCGGGAAAGACGAGGCACACATGGTTTACAATTTCCCCCTCCCTCCTCTTGTATTACATGCATATCTTCAAAAGTCTTCAAGAGATTTAAACAGTTGGGTTGAAAATTTGTGTTATCCTGGGACGAGTGCAACGTATTTTAACTTTTTGGCTTCTCATGACGGGATTGGCTTGATGCCTTTAAATGGACTGGTGAAAGACAGCTTTATAAATGCTTTAGTCAAAAGATGCGAGGAAAATGGGGGCAGGATCTCATACAAACGCAATGAGGATGGAACACAGACTCCTTATGAGATGAACATTACATATTTTGATGCAATAAGTGAAAGGAAAAATTCTCCAGATGATAATATCAGAAAATTCTTGGGAGCTTATTCAATTGCCTTTGCCTTGAAAGGCATCCCGGGGGTCTATATACACAGTTTGCTGGGATCGGTTAATTGGCAGGAGGGGGTAATGATCAATGGTCATAACAGGGCAATTAACAGAGAGAGAATCGATTTAGAAAATCTCATTGCTCAGCTCCAAGACAAAGATTCCAGAAGAAATAATATCTTTTTTGGTATGAAAAAGATGCTTGATGTGAGAGCGTCTCAGAAGGCGTTTTCGTTAAAGGCTGATCAAAAGGTTATTCATGGGGATAATAGACTCTTTATCATCCAAAGGTCATATGACGGCGATTGTGTTATCGTGATTATAAACTTGACTGAAGAGCAGATGAGTGTTGATCTTCATGAAATGAATGGATATGATCTTTATCGTGATATTCTGACCAATGAAAAATATCATCGTTATACAAACCTTGAGGCCTATGGGTATCGTTGGCTTAAAAGAGAAAGGGGTGTTTCCGATGAAAAATGAGCAGAAGGATATTCAAGAGCTTATCAAAAAGTACGAGAGTTCGATTCTTTCTGATATTGATTTAACGAATACAAACCAAATCCAACCATCTCTTTTGGCGAATGCCCAAAAGGTTATCAATAACCAACTCATTCCAGAAACAATTAACATACAGATGCCGCATTCTGACGAAGAAACAAAAGAACGAATGAGATATGTCACAGCTTTGGAGATCAATCAGAAAATTGATAGAATACCGGTATTTTATATTCCACAAGGAAAAGTGGAATTTACTAGTTTTGAACGCCTATCAATTCCCGCTGTGATTGGAGCAGCTTTGTTTGGATTAATTTTCTATTATGCCTTTGGTTCCTTCTTTAAAGAACCGCTTTATTCCACTCTGATCGGTATGCCAATTGGGGCTGGTTTTTTTGTTTGGCTTTTTTCAAAGGTTATTAGACACCCCTTGATGAGTAAAATGGTCAAATGGGTAAGCGTTGCCGGACTTGCTGTTATTACCATAGGGGCTGTTTTTTCCGGACTCAAGAAAACAATTGTATTCAAACCGAGAATCTCATTTTTGCAGTGGTTGTGGTTGACAATTTTAACTATATTAACTTTTTGGATTCTACATCTTTTTAAACCTAGAAAAGCAGATAATAGTGAGGAAATTGAACGTTGCTTGAAAGGGCAGCTGAAGATATTTCTTTTAGATGTTTACGAAATATGCACATTTTTGCTGAAGGAAAATACTGAAAAACCGTTAACAGAAACAGGTCCATTTAAAAATGAACCCCAAAAAAATATGTTCTTTGAAAATTCACAACACATTGCATCTTCTGTACAACAGATGACATACGCTGTAAATAATCAGGATAAAGAAGCTGCTTTGTTATCAGTCAACAGTTTTTTGAACAGTTTGAATTCTTTGGGAATTCATGAGAAGAATAATGAGAAAATGTTTAAATACACCAAAGAAGATTCAGATTACTATGACAGCTTTGGTATTATTCGAGATGGAGATATGGTTGAACAGCTATATAGTTCATGGGTAGATGATCAGGAAAGGTGTGTTTTTAAAGGGAAGGTAAAAAAGGTTAAAAAATGAGAGAAGAAGAAAAAAAAACCAGACATATATTTGGACTTGATTTTGGAACATCAAATACACATATGAGTATATCCACTGCGGCAGAAGCTTTTCCGATAGTTGATGATGTAAAGCTTGAATCAAACGCTTCAGTTCCTTCTGTGATACTTTATGATGAAAGGACTTTTGAAGTTCTTGGGTTTGGGCAACCCGCACTGGAAGAATGGTATTCAATGAGCAGTTCACAGAGAAAGAAGTATACCCTTGGCACCGGTTTCAAACAACGCCTTGCATTCAACAAGCGAGCAGAAACAGAGACTGAATTGTTTATGGAAGCCTTATTTTCAAATCTCGAAAAACAAAAAATCTTTGAAGTTAAAAATTTTATGAACAATACTGAAATGGCATGTGGTGTTCCTTCAAAGACCATCGAAAGCCATACCCAAAAAATATCAACAATTCTATCAAAGTTAATAGGACGCACACCAGTACTGATAGAAGAACCTTTAGGTGCTCTTTTTTACCATTTACTTAGAAAGGATATTACCAAAGAAGATGGTCGTGGTGGTGTATTGGTCATTGATTTTGGTGGGGGAACATTGGATCTGGCCTATATTAAAAATTTTAAAATTCAAAAAGTCTGGGGCTCTCCTTTAATTGGGGGGATTCTATTTGATGATCTCTTTTATAATCTATTTCTTGAGCAGAATCCCAAAGTTAAATCAACCATCGAAAAAGAAGGCTTAAGTGGATATCTACGAACTGTTTTATTTAAGAACTTAAAAGAAAAATATTCTGTTTTGAATGCTACTTCAGGAAATCCTCAATTTAGCGAGAATATTGTCTTTGGAAGTTCATTATACGGAACTTTGAAAATACCAAATTTAGAATATCTGTTAGAGAAAATGAGGCATTATCAAATGAGTAAGGAATTGAAACACGATTTGATGGGATCCAATTATTTGGATAGGATAAGCGTTGATGAAAAAATAGATTTACCAAAGATTATTACTCAAGAAGTATTACGAGGTAAAAGAGAATATGAGATTAGAACTGATACTGTTTCTCTGGTAATTTTAACAGGCGGCAGCAGTCGATGGCAATTTTTTATAGATATCATTGAAAAGGAATTTCCATATACCAGAATTTTGGCATCATCTGATCCTGAAGCAACCATTAGCAGGGGTCTTGGGCTTTGTTATTCTGCTAAACTTTACGAAAAAAAGGTGCGTTCTCAATTAAGTACAACCAAAGGAGAACTGATAAAAAGACTGGAAGATTCATACAAGAAATCCTTTAAAGCCTCTTTAGAACAATACACTCACACAGTTTATTCCATCTATTCACATGTCATTCAAACAGTTGTTTCACGGTTTATAGAAAAAGGGGGTTCAATAGCCGAACTTGAAGGACACTTGCGAGAAGCCTTTTCGGAAAGACAATTTGAGTTAGAGCGGTTAAATGAAGGATTCTTACAAAAGATTAATTACGAGATTGACGAAAAGACAAAAGAAGAATTAAGCAGATGGTTCAACCGTTCTTTAATCAATTATGAATTTCTTGATAAGACAAGTGTTGGAAGTGAAAAACTTATCAATGCAAATCGCGATTTGAGTATTTTGAATGATGTTGTGTACTCCAGAATAACAGTCATCTCATCGGTTATTGTCGGTATTTTTTCAGGGACATTACTGGGTGGAGGAGGTATAGCACTAATTACCGCCGGTCCGTTGGGATGGTTGGGAGGATTTATCGCGGGTGTTTTATTCGCAATTGCATCTGCTATGGGATTAAAAAAAACTACTACAGATGCAATGAAGAAAATTAAAATTCCCAAATGGGTTATGAAAACACTTTTTATATCAAAAAACAGAGTGATAAAAAATGCAAAGAAAAAGCTTGAAAAGGATTTAACGCATTCACAAAAAAAGATTTACGAAACCTTTTTAAAACTTCTCAGAGAGAGTGATGAAAAGCTGGAATTACTCATAGAAGAACAGATTCAGGAGATCAGCTATTCAAATATCTTGGATTTTTAAATCAGAAAAACAACAGATGCAATTTATAACGTCAAAACATATGATAGAATTGTCATATCAATTATTTTGGAGGTAGACTCTATGAAAAGATTAATTTTAGTAATGATGCTGATGGTAATGGCTGGAATTATTTTTTCTGCCATGATGGCAACAACAGATGACGGCAGAAGGGTTGTGTTGAATAACAACGGAACATGGGAATGGTTGAATCAACCACAGCCAACTCCTTCACCTCAAGCTCGATTGCTTTATGATATTACAGGTTCCTGGAAAATTTCCTTTACTATTGGAATCTTCGATGAAAGTTTTGATATGGATATATCATTGGAAAACGGTTCTTATATTGCGCTTTGGCATGGAACTTTTTCAGATGAAAAATACCCAATTACAGTGCTAAACGAAAGGGAGATTAAATTTCAGGGGAAGTCATTCCACAATGGTGTTTTATCATTTGATGCCACAATAAAAGATTCGAATAACATGCAGGGAATAGCTTCAAGTAGTGGAACCTTTGCAAAATCAGGTTCATTTAAAGCAGTTAGAAAATAGGAGAGGTGAAAAAATGAATAAAAGCGTTGAACTTGGTGTCAAAAAAATGGAATGGGCTTGGCAGTATATGGATGTTTTAAGAGAGATTAAAATGAGATACATAAATGAAAAGCCCTTCAAAGGTGCAAAAGTAGTTGTATGTTGTCATCTCGAGGCCAAAACGGCTAACTTGGGCAGATTAATCGGAGACCTTGGAGCTGAAGTTTGGGTGACGGGTTCGAACCCCTTGTCTACTCAAGATGATATTGCTGACGCCTTAAGAGAACATTATGGTGTAACGGTACATGCAAAACATACGAATGACGATGAAGCGTTCAGAAAAAATTTGTATAAAGTCCTGGAACTGGAACCCGATCTGATTTTAGATGATGGTGGTGATCTGGCGACAATTGTTCACACCGAATACACCAATTATTTGAAGAATCTGAAGGGAATTTCGGAAGAGACCACTACAGGAGTACACAGACTCAGAGCACTTGATGAGGCAGGAAAACTGGCTGTCCCAGCCATAGCTGCAAATGATGGTATGATGAAATATCTTTTTGACAACAGGTATGGAACGGGTCAATCAACATGGGATGGTATCATACGAAGCACAAACGTTTCCATAGCAGGTAAAAATGTGGTTGTGGCGGGTTATGGTTGGTGTGGTAGAGGTGTTGCCATGAGAGCTAAAGGACTTGGTGCAAGCGTTATAGTTACAGAAGTAGACCCGATAAAATCTATTGAAGCGGTAATGGACGGTTTTAAAGTAATGACTATGGAAAAGGCAGCATCTATTGGAGATATTTTCACTACGTTAACCGGGGATATTAATGTCATTACCAAAGAGCATTTTGCATTAATGCAAGAAGGAGCTATCCTGGCAAATGCCGGACATTTTGATGTGGAAATATCAATGAAGCAACTACGTGAATACAGTGTAGAGCAATGGGAAGCCAGACCAAATGTGATGGGATACAAGCTACCTAATGGGAAAAGCATTTATGTGATAGCGGAAGGAAGGCTTGTAAATCTTGCTGCTGCCGATGGACACCCCATTGAAATTATGGACACCTCATTTGGAGTTCAGTTGATGAGCCTCAAATACTTGTGGGAAAATCGAGGAAAACTTGAAAATCACTTGATGAATGTTCCGGAACAAATAGATAGAGAGCTGGCGGCAATTAAATTAAAGACAATGGGAATTACTATTGATGAGTTGAGCGAGGAACAAAAGAAATATCTATCAAGCTGGTGATCGAATGAATATTGAACGCGCCTTAATATCAGTCTATGATAAGACCGGTATTGAATACCTTGCCTCCTATTTAAACAACAATGGGGTTGATATCATTTCAACAGGCGGAACTTATGAATACCTAAAAAAATTTGGGATAAAGGTTCAATCTGTTGAAGATTACACCGGAGTAGTAGAGATGTTTGATGGCAGAATAAAAACCATTAGTTCCAGAATAGCAGGTGGAATACTTGCTGACAGATCAAAAAAAGATCATGTGAATCAGATGGTTACTGCGAATATACCAAACATAGATATGATTGTTGTTAATCTTTGTCCTTTTAAAGAATTTTCCAAAGATACATTTGATGAATTTGAACTGATTGACAAGATAGACATAGGCGGTATCAATTTAATCAGATCGGCAGCAAAAAACTACAGGGATGTATTGCCTATTGTGAATCCTTCTGATTATGAGAAGATTATTAAAAGTTTTGATTTGTGTGGAGATGTGCCCCTGCAAAAAAGACGTAAGCTGGCACTTAAGGCATTTTACAGCACGATGAAATATGAAGAAAGCATACATGAAGCTTTATCGTTTCTGTTTGCTGAAGAGAAGTATAAACATATTACTCTTGAACGGCTTGAAGATTTTAAGTATGGTGATAACCCGCATCAGGAAGCATTTCTTCTGAAGATTGCAGGAGAGGAGTCATTATTTGATCATGTGGAATTTATTGTCAAAAACTCCCTCACTTTAAGATTATACCGACAGATTTTCAACGGAATCAGTTTTATGAAAAATATTTCATCAGGTGGATTCACCATATTAATCAATCTTTCACCTGTTTTCTTTTCACAAAAAGATAACGATAAAGAGTATTTAAAGATGATTGAAAGTGATTTAAATAAAAGATCCAATGGGAATTTAGCTTTAGTTAGTAAAGGTACTATCAATTTGTCAACAGCTCAATATATTATCGCAAATAAAGTCAACACAGTGGTGGCTACTGAATTTTCTGAAGATGCATTGTCATTGCTTAAGTCTTCAAATATACCAATTTTAGCAAGATGTCACAATTTTGAGCATTCCAATACACAAAGGATATTTCTTGAAAATGAAGTGCTTTTTCAACAGAAAGATAATGTTGAAGACTTTGGTAATATTATTGAGAGAATTAGTCAAAAAGAGAAGAAGCCTTATAGAGAAGACCTTCTTTTGATGATTCAAATGATACGTGTACTTGAAACAAATTCAATTTTGAGAATAAAAGACGGTAGAATACTTTCTGTTTCAAGCGGAATGCTCGATGATAAAGAGTCATTGGATGTTGCGATATCCAGGTTTGAAAAATTGACCCAAGAAATAAAGGGTGGTGTACTTGGATTTGACTCAGCCCCAAGCATTCAAGTGATCAAACGAGCTTATAATCAATTGGAAATTGAATGCATTGTGAAACCAAAAAGTAAAAGAGACGAAGAAGAAATTCTTGATTTTGTTGAAGATAAAGGAATTAGTTTATATGAATTTGAGAGACGACATTACAGATAAAAGAACGACTCGGGAGGCATGTATGGAGAAAAAGAACGAAATATTTGAAGAACTTGAAAAAGTTAGCCAAGAAGCAGTCAAGGAGATAGAAAATGTAAAAAATCATAATGAACTCGATGTTATAAGGATCAAGTATTTAGGAAAAAAGGGGATATTGACAACCAAATTTTTAAAGCGCTTGGGTAAACTTGATCCAGAAGTAAGACCCGAAGTCGGTCAAAAAACAAATATATGCAAAGAAATCATCAATCAGCACTTGAGTGAAAAAAAGAATGGTCTGGATTCAATTGAAAAAGAAAAAAGAGAAGAAGACCTTTACGTTGATATAACCAGACCCGGTGCTCGAAGGCGAATCGGATTCGAACATTTGCTGAAGAAAACACAAAAAGAGATTGAAGAAATCTTCATTTCTCTTGGATATGCCGTTAAAGAAGGCCCTGAGATTGAGGATGTTTTTTATAATTTCGAAGCGTTAAATACACCCGAATGGCATCCGGCAAGAGATGAGCATGATAGTTTTTATTTACGTGAAAACGAATATCTCCTGCGAACTCACACCTCACCTGTTCAGATTCGAACCATGCAAAAAGAAGAACCACCGATTGCAGTAATAGCCCCTGGAAAAGTATATAGAAGTGATTACGATGCGACACATCTTCCAATGTTTCATCAGACAGAAGGCTTATTTGTTGACAAAGATATCAATGTAGCCCATTTAAAAGGAACACTTGAACATTTTATGAAAGAACTTTTTTCAGAGGATATCACCATTAGGCTTAGACCATCGTTTTTCCCATTTACCGAACCCAGTTTTGAGGTTGATATCAGTTGGAAGGATAAATATGGAAAGGAACAATGGCTTGAAGTTCTTGGGGCAGGGATGGTTGATCCCAATGTCTTTAAGGCGGTAGGCTACGATCCGGAAATTTGGAGTGGCTTTGCCTTTGGGGCTGGAATAGAAAGATTGACCATGCTAAAATATGGCCTGACTGATATTAGAGACCTGGTAAGAGGCGATATCAGATTCTTGAGACAGGAACTTTAAGGAGGTAAAGAATGCTAATTTCCAAAATATGGTTGGATAAATATATAGATGTTATGGATCTTGAAGATGAAAAATTGGAAAGACTTTTAAGCTTAAGCGGAACGTCGGTAGAAAGTATTGAACAGCCCTGGGAAGAGATCTCAGGTGTTTATACCGGAACAATAACCGAGATAAGGAATCATCCTGATGCTGATAAGCTTATTATTTGTACGGTGGATACCAAAGATGCAAAGCATCAAATTGTTACTGGTGATAAAACTTTAAAAGAGGGAGATATCGTTCCCCTGGCAATAATTGGGGCAACGCTAAAAGAAGGTTTTAAGATAAAAAAGGCGAAACTTCGAGGCGTTCCCTCAGAGGGTATGATGTGTTCTCTTGAGGAGTTAAAACTGGAGCAAAAATCTGATGCCGTCTACCGACTGAACGATGAGGTTGAAAACGGCTTAGACATCTGTCAGCTGTTCATGCTTGATGATAGTGTTTATGATTTGGAAATTACTGCCAACAGACCTGATGAACTTGCATTTTTGGGTATCGCTCGTGAAGTAAAGGCACTTTTGGATGATAAAAGAGAAATCAAGAAACAACCTGTAGCCTATAATGTTAGTAATAAAAAAACCGCTTCCTTTATGTCCATACGGATAGAAAATCCGGAATTTTGCAACAGGTATACTGGATTGATCATTGAAAATGTTAAAGTTCAGGAATCTCCGTTGTGGCTTAAACGTGACCTGATGTCAATAGGCATCAGACCCATAAACAATGTTGTAGATATTACGAATTATATCCTGATGGAAACGGGACACCCGGTTCATGCATTTGACTATGATAAGTTGCAACATAAATCTATTGTTGTTAGATTAGCAAAAAAGAAGGAAACGCTTCAGTTGCTGAATGAAGAAGAGCCGGAATTTGAAGGCGATGAATTGCTAATCACAGATGGTGTAAATCCTTTAGCATTAGCCGGTATTATGGGGGGAGAAGGAACTGGTGTTACAGAAGAGACAAAAACCGTCTTTTTGGAAGTTGCATATTTTAATCCTGTCAAAATTAGAAGAATCGCAAGAAGACTTAATATCATGAGTGACTCTTCATATCGTTTTGAAAGAGGTGTCAATCCCAACGATGCAGAATATGTTATTAACCGTTTGGGACATATGATCTCGAAATTGGCTTCAGGACTCCCCGCAGCAGAAATGTTGGATGTCTATCCAAATCCTATCAAGCCGAAAAAAATTAATCTCAGAAAGGAAAAGGTTGAAAATCTTCTTGGAATTGATTACAGTAAAAAGCAGATTGAAGACTCTCTCTCAAATCTTGGATTTGAAGTTTATGCTAAATCAGACAGGACAAGTTGGGAAGTAGTAATACCCACTTTTCGCCCTGATGTTGAGCGAGAAGTTGACCTGATTGAAGAGATTGGAAGGATTGTGGGGTATGAAAAGATACCTTCCAAAATCCCTTACTTAAAAGGCTATTCACTTTCAAGAGATTCTTATCAGAACTTCAGATACAAGTTAAGAAATTTGGTAATGGCTGCCGGTTACAATGAAATTATTCCCATTTCACTTATTGACCCTACAGATATAACTAAGATATCAAAAGACCCGGATTTCGAATGGAATAAAAACAAGATTGAAATTATAAAATCCATTTCAAAAGATATGTCGATTTTAAGACCATCATTACTCATAACCATGTTAAAGACCATGGGGTACAATCATTCACATCAACAATATAATTTAAAACTTTTCGAAACAGGATCATCTTTTCAGAGGGATGGAAAAGGGAATTTTCAAGAGTATGAACAGCTGGTAATGGCTGCAACTGGGGAAACTGAACCTGAAAATTATCAGAGCAAACAAAAAATGGACTTTTTCAATTTTAAGGGTTCAATAGAAGAGATTTTGTGGCATCTGGAAATAGATAATGAAAAAATTGTCTTTGAAAGACCAAAAAATGATACCATTTATACACAGATCATGTATTCAGCTCAAAGTGCGAGAATTTTATTTGACAATGAAGAAATTGGTTTCTTTGGCTTAATTAGAAGGGAAATAGCTGATGAATTTTCGATCAATGAAAACACTTACTTTTGTGAGCTGAGTCTAGAAAAGATCCACATACTCCAAAAAGAATTGCAAAGAAAATGGAGGTCCATTTTGGGAACGAATTTCCCCGCCAGTAAGAAGGATTTTTCGATACTGGTTGGAAAAGGAACGGAAATCGGTCACATTTTAAAAAAGATCAAAAATATTGAAAATGTTGAAAATGTAACCATTATCGATGTTTACAGTGGGAAAAATATACCAAAAGGATTCAACAGTATTACCTTATCCGTCATATTCAGATCAACTATTCGCACTCTTTCCGAAGCAGAGTTGGATCAGAATTTTAACGCTGTGATTGATATCTTTAGAGAAGAAGGATTGGAGATGAGGGAAGGATAAAAAGATGTTGATCACTAAAATTTTTAAATTTGATGCTGCTCATCACCTGATTCAATATCATGGAAAATGCGAAAAACTGCATGGTCATACCTATCGATTGGAAGTAACAGTCGAAGGGGAATTAAATGAAGAGAAAATGGTCATCGATTTTCTGTTGTTGAAAAAAATTGTTCAGGAACGGGTCTTAGGTGTTCTTGATCATGCCTATATCAATGATTTCATTGAACAACCAACTGCAGAGAATATTGCTATATGGATTTGGGAAAAGCTTGAAAGAGAACTGAACAAAGACAATCATCATCTCGACAAAATAAAAGTTTATGAAACTGAAACGAGCTATGTTACCTACAGAGGTGAATTGCATTGATTAATCTCTTGTTGGTTTTTTCGCTCATTGCTCTTATTGGTTTTCAGCTTTTGAATTCATTTAGAAAAAGAAATAACTGGAATATTCTTGTTCAGATGAATTCGGTTGGCATGAAGGTGTTGATTTTATTTATGTTTTATTCCATGATAAACGGACTGGCTTACATCCTTGATATCATTCTCGTTTTGTTAGTGCTAAATGTAGTTGGTACGATTATAATTTCAAGATATAATAGCAAAAATTAACAAAAATATAATTTACTCTGTATCTATTTGCAACGAAAAACTGTTAAAATTATAGATGATTAAGATATAGCATGATTGGGAGGTGCTGAAGAAAAATATGGTAAATGATATTTTAAGAAAGGAATTAAAGGATAGAAATTTTCGTATAACAGCTCAGAGAGAGCTTATTATGAGGATTTTTGCTGAATCTCCTGAAGATCACCTAAGTGTTGAGGAAGTTTACAGGAAATTGTTGGATAAAAGATCAAGGATTAGCAAAGCCACTGTTTACAGAACGGTTGAATTGTTAAGTGATCTTGGACTGTTAAGAAAGATTGAAATCGACGAAGGTATTGTTCGATTTGAACTTGCAGACAGTAATAAACACGGAAAGCATCATGCCATTTGCACAGATTGCGGTGAAACAATCACCCTGCCGGATGAACTGGTAGAAAAAATTGAAGAACTCGTGACAAACGAAATGGGTTTTGAACCTGAAGACCACAATATCAAATTTTACGGAAAATGTGCAAATTGCATTAAAAATCAGAAATAAAAAAGAATAAAACAATGACGGGTGGAAAAGTTTTTCCGCCCGTTTATAATATTTCCAAAAATTCTTTTTCTACAAACCCCTCACTTATCAACTCAACCTCTTCGTTTAATTTATCCAAAATTGATTGCAAAGCATCCGCCTTATTAGATAATATTCCAACAGTAATCCCTATATATCTCAGAGAATCCTGATTGTGCGTTTCAGCAATACATGCATTGTAAGAACTGAGAACATGCGACTTAATTCTTTTAATGATGGATCTTTTTTGTTTGAGTGAAAACACTTCATCAATCCTTACTGTCATTGTAATTTTGGCAAGCACAAACATAATGCTTTATTTCCTCAAAACGATCTGTGGTTTATTATCTTCTTTATGTTGAATGATGTAAGAATCTGCATGATAGACATTCTCCAGCAATTGATTATTGATGACTTCTGAAGGTATCCCTATAGTTTCAAATTGTGAGTTGTTCATAACTGCTATTCGGTCACAATAAAGGGAAGCGATATTAATATCATGAAAGATACCAACCACTGTTATTCCATCTTCACGGTTTTTTTTGTATACCCGTTTGATAAGTTGTTGTACGTGTCCAATATCAAGATGTGCCACAAATTCATCCAATAAAATGATTGGTGTGTTTTGAGCAAAACATTTAGCTATCAATACTCGTTGTTTCTCCCCGCCACTGAGATGATTGAACAATTTTTCTTCAAATCCTTCAAGTTCAGCTTCTTTTATTGCTTGTTTCACCATTAGACAATCTTCCTTTGATTCATCGGAAAACATATTCAGATAAGGAGTTCTGCCAAGATGAACGATTTCTTCAACCGAAAAATCATAAGCCGGGTAGAATTCTTGCATGACAGCAGAAATCTTTTTGGCAATCTCTTTTCTTTTCATTCTGCCCAAGGATTCACCCAGAATTTCAATGAATCCATTTGAAGGGGTTAAAAAACCCAACAAAAGTTTAAAAAGAGTAGTTTTACCTGCACCATTAGGTCCAATGATACCAAAAAATTCTCCCTTCTTAATTTTGAGCGATAAGTTGTTTAAAACCGGTTTACTTCTTGGGTCATAAGAAAAAGTCAGATTTTTTATGTCTATCATTCTATCTCCTTGATTCCTTGATTAACAAATTTAATTTGTAAAAATGGCATAAAAAGTATTAAATCATTCCCATGAGGGAGTTCTGGATGCCTATTTTCGGTTGAATCTCTTCTCCGATATAAAAATCCAATGTAAGACGAAAATCCAACCAGTATTGTACTCCGATGTCTATCCACATTCCTAAAATTATTGCATAGGGTATTTCTTTTGAAAGGTCTTGACTCAGTCCAAAATGAAAGACTGGCGATGATAACCTGAATTTCCCTTCCTGTGTGCCTACCGGAGAAATGAAATTCAGTGGATACCAACTTTCAGCTGTTAAAATGGTTTTTGAGTAAGCGGTTGTTTGGCTTATCATTCCGGTCATAGAGTATGGAAGAGCCAATCCGACAGCCGATTGAGAGAAAAATCCCGAAGTTCCCAATTGGATTATTTGTTGAAACTGCGGGACGGAAATGGGATTATCCGGATAAACGATGGGCTTAAACGCTTGATGAAGATAAAAGTCCGTGATTGGTTTCCATGGCAGATCATCACTTGTATGATTAATGCCGAGATTTAAAGCAGGTTCAATGTACGCAGCTCTTTCGTCTTCACGTAAGGCAAAAGGAAATCGGAAAGAAGCTGACAATTCTTCATACTCGCTTGTTCCATTCCAAGTTAATTGAAAGTCGGGAAAACCTCTGTGAATAAGGGAATAATCCCATACGAAATAATCTCCGATTCCACCCAGATATCCATACCAGATCCATTCCTTCATATCATCCCACCCTGCAATGCCTGCAACACCTATTAGTTTATCTTCCAAGGCAAAAAGAGCAGGGATTCCAAAACGGGGGATGGGTAAGAGAGTTTGTTGATAATCCCAATTTTTAAGAAGGCTATCATAAACAGGGTCTTCATCAAGATTTAGTTCAACATATTCTATCCGTTGCTGTTCGATAGTTAATGGTTCTTCAGCCGAAGAAAGCAGCCGATTAAAAACAAACCCTTTACCGGAGTAGCTTCTGAAATAATAATCTCCATTAAAAAAAACCGGTTTATATGCACCAAATTCGGAATCGGTAAGTTTTGTACAACTGGATTTCAATTCATCGAAGAAGTAAATGTTGTATTCGCCCTCTTTGTCACTGGCGTACAAAACTCCATCAGAGTAGAGAAATGGATCTATTTCGTTTTCAGGTGTCCGCATTACAACGGATAATTTATCAGTTTCTAAATCCAACTCGTAAAGATCAGCATTTCCGTTATATGTAATAGACATGATCATACGTCCATCGTAGCTACTCATGTTGTTGATATAGAAATCCGAATTGGGAGACAGGTAATAAGCAATCTTTTCAGTTATTATATTGTATGTAGCTAATCCTGTACCCCCTTTTTCCAAAAAAGTGTAAATAAGTGTTTCATCATCCAACCATTCGACAGACTGTGGTCTTTTCACCTCTTCTAAACGCTTAAATGACCCCTTAAAGCCACCTATATATAAGCTGAGGTCATATTGTTCATAACCGTTGGAATTTGCGTAAATTATGGCAATATTATCAGAAGGTGAAACTGCAAAGTTTGTTGGTATTGGAAGTGTCTTTGAAGATATAGATTCATCATTTCGACGATAAAGTTTTGTTTGCGCACCGGGAACTTGAACAAAATAATAAAGATATGAATCGGAAACAGCGCTTAAACCTGAATAATAAATCGATTCCGTAACCTTTTCATAGATATAGTTTTCTGATATTTTCTCCATAGAGGTTATACTATAAAGCCAGGCCTTCCAAGCTGAAATAAAATCTGAAAAGCCGGAACCACTTATATCTTCTATCATTCTGATAAAGTTGAATCTATATTCATTACCGTATTCATTAACCATTTTTGAAACTGCCTGCTCACCGAAGGTTTCTTCCAGATATTTAACAAAAAAAGAACCGTAAAGATAGTTAAAACCAATAGGGGTAAAATCGGGAGAAGTCATTCCTCCAGCCAAGCTCAGCCCTCTGAATCCATTATCTTGTATTTCGGCTTTTAAATAGGAAAGATATCGGCTATCGTTGAGTCTTCCTTTTTCAAAAAGTAATGACTCTGAATAGATTGAAACTCCTTCGTGCAAAAAGGAAGGTGTAAAAGCAGTATCAAAAAGGACTGATACCGGATGTCCAAACAAACCGAGCAAATCTTTCATCCAGTCCGATTTATTGGCCAGCAAAATGTGTGTCAATTCATGTGAAAACACAAAAGGGACCCACCATTTATATGTGTTATTATAATAATCAGATGAACTTCTATTAGTATAAATGATGATTGCATTTGAAAAGATATCCGCATAGGCATTTGCAAAATCCACTGTATCTAACAAATAGACCTTCAATCGTTTTTTTAGTGTTATGCCGTAAAAATCAGTTAAGGTTTTGTATATTTCATCCCCTTGTTGTATTAATTGAACAGCGGCATCATGGACGGATTGCTGATAATAAACGTCAAAATGTTCTGCAGGAAAATGATAATAACTTTGAGAAATGGATATAGTGGCAAGTAAAAGAAAAAATAAGATCAATATGAATCTTTTCATAAAAAAACCTCCCTGAAATTCTTTGCATTTTGAGAAATTTAATATATAATAAAAAAAACGAAGGGGATGAAAAGATTTGGATATTTACGAAAAGGCTCTTGAACACCATAGAAAATGGCAAGGAAAGATTTCTACTTATGTGAAATCTATCGTTCAAAATAAAGAAGATCTTAGTTTAGCTTACACCCCCGGAGTTGCCGCTCCATGCAAAGAAATTGTAAAGAACCCTGACAATATATATGATTATACAATAAAAGGCAATACAATTGCCATAGTAAGTGATGGCTCAGCTGTATTGGGATTGGGAAACATTGGTCCACAAGCCGCTATTCCTGTGATGGAGGGTAAAGCGGTCCTGTTCAAAGCATTTGCTGATTTGAATGCTTTTCCAATTTGCCTAAATACTCAGGACAGTGAAGAGATCATCCAAACTGTGATTAATATTTCCCCTGTTTTTGGAGGAATAAATTTGGAAGACATTTCTGCACCACGTTGTTTTTATATTGAAAAGAGGTTAAAGGAATTGTTGAGTATACCTGTTTTTCACGATGATCAACATGGAACTGCGGTAGTGGTACTGGCAGGAATCATTAATGCATTAAAGTTGGTGAAAAAATCGATCATGCAATGTAAGGTTGTGATCAATGGAGCAGGAGCTGCTGGAATTGCAATTGCTAAATTACTCAGCAGTTATGGTTTTATTGAGATCGTTTTATGTGATAAAAAAGGTGCTATTTACCAAGGTGCAGACTGGCTAAATGATGAACAGGAATACATGGCAAAAGAAACCAATCCCTATAAGGAAAAAGGAGATCTTCGAAAGGTTATTGCAAATTCTGATATATTTATCGGTGTATCTGCTCCTGATGTGGTTGATGGAGATATGATTAAAAGTATGAACAAAGATTCCATCGTTTTTGCTATGGCGAATCCAAAACCTGAGATATCTCCAGAACTTGCTAAAGCCGCCGGTGCAAAAATAGTTGGGACAGGAAGATCTGATTATCCAAATCAAGTTAATAACGTACTGGCCTTTCCCGGTATTATGAAAGCTGCTGTAAAAATGAAGAAACAGATTACTGATGATGTTAAAACAAAAGCTGCTGAAGCATTGGCATCATTTATTCATGAGGATCAGCTATCTTGCGAAAAAATACTTCCTTATCCTTTTGAAAAGGGTATAGCTGAATATATTGCCAAAGCGATTGAAGGGGATTTTTGACTCTTGTGAATAAAATGGAGGTTAAAGATGAAAAAGGTTGTTTTACTTGGAGAAGCCTTAATAGATTTTCTTTCAGATGATTATTCAGAGCATCTTTCAGATGTGGAAGGTTTTAAAAGGCATGCAGGCGGATCACCTGCAAATATCACCGCGAATCTTCTGAATCTCGGTGAAGATGCCATCCTCATAACGAGAATAGGCAAGGATCCCTTTGGTGATTATCTCACTCATACCTTCCAGGAAAAGGGAATTGATACCAGCTATGTACAAGTCGATGAGGAGAGAAACACCTCTTTAGTTTTTGTTGCCAAATCAAAAGGTAATCCTAAATTTTTACCAGTAAGATCTGCTGATTATTATATTGAAAAACCAAATAACATAAAAGAAGTGCTTAAAGAAACAGGCTTTTTTCACATCAGCTCATGGAGTATATCTCATAATCCCTCCCGTAAAACTGTTTTTAGTATCATAGATGATATTGCGGATACAAAGATAAAATTATGTTTTGATCCGAATTATCGGAAGATATTATGGGAAAGAGAGGATGATCCCATGATAACCATTTCAAAGGTTCTAAAAAACACATATCTTTGTAAACCTTCAGATGATGATGCCTTTCATATTTTTGGGAAAATGGACAGTGAAACATATGTAAAAGAATTTCATAAATTAGGAGCACAAAATGTCATCCTTACCATGGGAAAAGATGGCGCACTTGTTTCAGATGGTAAAAAAATGGTTCATCAGGAAACTGTTAGTCGAGTCGTTGTGGAAACAACAGGTGCAGGTGACGGTTTTTGGTCAGGAGTCTATTGTGCATTTATTAATAATCAAGACATCTTTACAGCTGCAAGGTGGGGTAGTGCGGTAGCAGCTTTCAGACTTAGAACGGTCGGATCAGATCTCCCTTTACCTTCGATGGCAGTTATCAGATCCGAGTTTTTGATGTGAAAATATGAATCTAATAAGCATGAAATAAAAGTAACTACGTTTATGAGCTCGAAAAAGGAGTGAAAAGATGAGAATAGCTTTTTTAAACCCGCAAGGTAATTTTGATTCCAAAGATAGTTACTGGACAGAACATCCTGATTTTGGAGGTCAACTTGTATATGTCAAAGAATTGGCTTCAGCAATGGCAGAGACAGGAATTCAAACAGATATTATAACTAGAAAAATTATTGATTCAAAATGGCCTGAATTTCAATCTGAGACAGATGTATATGAAAATATTAAGGATTTAAGAATAATACGTATTCCCTGTGGCCCTGAGACCTTTTTGAGAAAGGAAGATTTATGGCCTTATCTTGATGAATGGTCTAAGAACATTGTCGAATTTTACAAAAGAGAAGATGAATATCCTGATTTTTTTACCGGACATTATGGCGATGGTGGTATTGCCTGTGCTATGATTTCTGATATAAAGAAGATTCCTTATTCTTTTACAGCACATTCACTGGGTGCTTTAAAAATGGATAAGCTTGGTATAAACAAGGAAAATATCAACGATTTTGAACGTATATTCCATTTCAGCAAGCGGTTAGCAGCTGAAAGAATTTCTATGAAATACTCATGTGTCAATTTTGTCAGTACTGAAATGGAAAGATTCGAACAATATGGTCATCCAAAATATGAAAGATGGATCAATGTAAAGGATGATTCTCATTTCAAAGTAGTTCCTCCAGGAGTCAACAGAAAGATTTTTAATGAAACACCATCTTTTGAAGATCAAGCTGCTCAGCAACAGCTAAATGCCTTTAAAAAACCTCTCGTTATTCTCTCTAGTAGAATCGATGCCAAAAAAAATCATTTAGGAGTGATTAAAGCATTTGCCAACAACAAGGCATTAAGAGAAAAAGCTCATTTGGTGATCGTAGTCAGAGGTGTGGAAGATGTTTATGAAAGCATTGATACACTAAAAGAAAGTGAGAAGAAGATTGTAAAAGAATGGCTGACTTTTATCAAAGAAAACAGATTAAAGAATCATGTATCTTTTTATAATGCTGAAAATCAACATGATTTAGCAGCTCTTTACAGGACTGCAAGAGAAAAAGGTTCTTTTTTTTGTAATCCCGCTTTGTATGAACCCTTTGGGTTGACAGTGATAGAAGCGATGTCCTGTGGACTTCCTGTTGTGGCAACCAGAAATGGTGGGCCCAGTGAAATATTACGAGAAAATGGGTTTAAATATGGTTTTTTATTCGATCCCGAAGAAGTTGATTCAATCATAGAGGCTTTAAACAAGTGTTTAATGACAAAAAAGGATTACCAAAAATATTCTGAACTTTCTATTTCAAGAGTTCTTGAAAAATATACATGGTCGAAAACTGCTCAGGAATATTTAAAAGAAATCAAAGCAAAGCTTGTAGATTATAAACCTGGAGTGATAAATCTAACAGCTTTTTATGAAACTTTAAAATAATAAAAAATGGTGGAGGCGGGGGGAATTGAACCCCCGTCCGAAAGTAGCGTATAGAAGGCATCTACGTGCGTAGCTTTTGTTTTAATTTCGGATCAACCAGGTACAAAAGCAAACCCCGTTAATCCTATCCGCTAAATTGTCCTTATGCTCATTGCGGAAATGAACATAAGTGAGCTCGAATTATCGTCGCTCTTTCAGTCCGTCTCGAGCTAAACAGTCTGAAGAACGGTAGCCTTTTTTAGGCTGCTAAAGCAAATTCAGTTTCGTCAATTAATTTGATTGTTCACCCGTTTAACGAGTCTGATGAAAACTCGGCACGCTTCCTTTTATCCGTCAACTTCCGTCGAACCCTGATCGCCCCCCTATAGGGGTTAATTCCTTAGTGTCAGTATATGATTGTATCATAAATATCCGCTTTTTTCAAATCAAAATTTTGGAATCAATTTCTCGAGTAGATCATCGCAACTTTTATATAAGTCTTTCAAAGTGCCGTTATTCATAATGACGTAATCTACTTTTTCTTCATTCATCTTTTGTGTTTGTAAAATCTTTTCAATCTCTTTAGGGGGTTTATTATCCCGCTTCATTATACGTTTTATAATATCTTTTTCAGCAGCTTTTATTAAGACTGTTAAATCAAGATATTTGTTCATGCCCATTTTGAAAAGAATTGCAGCTTCCAAAAAAACTACTTTCACACCCTTTTCAAATTCCATTGTTATCCATTCTTTTGCTAATTCATTCATCTTAGGATGTAAGATTGCGTTTAAACTATCAAGTTTTTTTTGATCGTTAAACACAATTTCTGACAGTTTTTTCCTGTTTATGCGATTTGAGCTATCTAAGATCCTTTTTCCAAAAACTGAGATTAATATTTTTATAATGCTCAAATCATAGAGGACATCGTGTCCAACTTGATCCATAAAAAGGACCGGATAACCGGTCCTTTCGATGTATTTTGCAGCTTCAGTTTTCCCTGAGCCTATCAGACCGGTTATGCCGACACTTATTCTATCCGGTGTCATTCTATTCGTTTCCGGCAATATCCATTTCGTTGATAAGGACTGACGGAGTATACATACCATGTGACATGACCATTGCCATTTGTTTATCTGAACCGATTTCTTGGATGTTTTGAAGCATTTTGAGAAGATTTCCTGAGAGTGTGATCTGTTCAACAGGATAGGCCTTTTTGCCATCTTCAATTTTATAGCCTTCAGCACTCAGAGAGAATTCTCCTGAGACCGGATTGGCTCCCGAATGCATTCCTTGTACTCCGGTAATGTACAAACCTGATTTCATAATTTCGAAAAGACCTTCAAGGCTAATATCTCCTTCCTTAAAGTCGATATTAACGGGCAGTATCGATTCGGTGCCCTTATAACTTCCTCTAAAAGCATTTCCGGTAGGCGCTACACCATCTTTAAAAGCGGTCTTCAGACTATGAAGATAGGTTGTCAATACACCCCCTGAAACAATCTCTTTATCCTTTGTCAGTGAACCTTGAGAATCTGCAGGACAGTTAAAAATACTGTCTTTATAAAATCTTCTATCCATGATGGTTATCTTTTCGGAGAAAATCTTCTCACCGAGTTTGTTTTTTAAAAGAGAAAAGCCCTTTTGAACGTTTTCAGCAGAAATCATTTGAACAAGAAGCCCAAGGATATTTCCAAGAACATTGTAGTTTAAAATAACCGGGTATTTTCCGCTTTTAATGCTTTTAGCGTCCAACAAACCAACCGATTTGTCTGCAACTGATAAAGCAAGGGCTTCAATATCTATTTGGTTAGGAGTTGTAGTAAAAGTAAAATCCATACCGAACTTGTTTTGTTTTCCGTTAGTAGCCATAGCACCAGCATACATACCACCGCCGCCATTTTTATAACCGTATTCTACACCGTTAGAATTAGCAAAATAGATTTCATTATACATATCCATGTTAAAACAGTATGGAACCATTACAATTCGTTTATCTTTTTCCAGAATCTTTTTTTCCAATAATTGAGTATCTTCAATTTTCTGCTTTGGAGAAATTTTATCAAAGGCCATATCGTAGTCTTTCCATATACTTATTTCAGCTCTTGAGGTTCCAATAATTTCCTCATCATCCGAATCTATCAGTTCCAAATTTTCAAGTGCATCTGTGACAATCCTCTTTGCTTCATCTTCGTTATAGTCCTCCGTATAACTATAACCGGCCTTTCCGTTTTGAAGGGCTTTAAAACTGGCACCACCATTTTCTGCATCTTTATAGCTTTGAATTTCTCCTTTGTTGATAGAACATTCGAATTCATGTGAGCTGATATGATACAATTCGTAATTTTCTATTCCCTTTTTGTTTGCGTTTTTAAAAACCAATTTCTTGAATTCTTTTATTTTCATTAGCTTCTCCCCCCTACTAAAAGTTCAGAGACCCTAATCGTTGGTTGACCTACATCTGCGGGAATAGAACCTGAAACTGAACCGCACATGCCCTCGTCTCTAGCCAGATCGTTGCCGATCATGTCGATTTTTGTAAGTATTTCAAATCCCTTACCGATAAGCGTAGCACCTCTTACCGGTTTTATGACTTTGCCATTTTCCACCAAATAGCCTTCTCTAACGGAAAAATTGAACTCTCCTGTTGAGGGATTTACGGAACCGCCTCCCATTTTTTTGGCGTATAGAGCCTTTGATGTATCGGCAATAATCTCTTCGGGTAGGTATTTCCCTGGCAGAATAAAAGTGTTTGACATTCTTGAAGTGGGAGCATATGTATAATTTTGCCGCCTTCCACTTCCGGTTGAGGGCATGTTCATTCTTATGCCGCCAAGTTTGTCGATAAGAAAACTCTTGAGAGTGCCATTTTCAATCAGGAGTGTTCTTTGGGTAGGGGTTCCCTCATCATCTATGTTCGCTGATCCCCAAGCGTTTGGTATTGTGGCATCATCAACAGCGCTTACACAATCATTTGCAATTTTTTGTCCCAATTTGTCTGCAAAAACAGAGGCACCTTTAGCAACTGAAGTAGCTTCAAGAGCATGACCGCAGGCTTCATGAAAAATGACACCGCCAAATTTATTAGAGATAATAACCGGCATCTTTCCAGCAGGGGAAAATTCAGCATTAATCATTTTTGTGGCTATTCTTGCAGCTTCTTTACCTGTTTCTCTTACATCAAAGGTGTTGTAAAATTCAAATCCCATACCGGCCCCTGGTCCAATAAAACCGGTTTCTTTCTCATTGCCTTTGGTGGCAACAGCGAATATCATCAATCTTGTCCGGATTCTTTCGTCTTCTGTCAGAAGCCCTTCAGAGTTTGCGATCAATATATTTTGACGATAGTCGAAGTAATTTATCCTCACTTCACTGATTTGTTCGGAGTAAGTTGAAGCACCTTCATTTGCCAATTTCATGATTTTGTATTTTTCGCTTTTCTTTATCTTATCCGGAAAAATTAATACCGGACTGAGATTTTCGAACTTTGTTTTTGTGAGATTGATCTCAATACCTTCTGTTACAGTTGCTTCTATTGCTTGCGCAATTCTTTTTGAGGCGTTAATAACAGAATCTTCACTCAGATCATTAGTGTAAGCGTAGATTGCCTTTTTTCCGGCTATTCCTCTTAAGCCTATCCCGTGGATGAGACCTGAATTAACCTTTTCCAATTTTCCGTTATTCATTTCCATGTTATTACTGGTTCTTTTTTCAAGAAAAATTTCCGCAAAATCAGCCCCACCTTTCTTAATAACTGCCAAGGCTTTTTCAATTAATTTTCTTTTCAATTTTTGAACCCTCCTTTTTTATTTCGCTTACAATCTTTTTGTTGTAATTTTTGATTAACTCAATTTCTTCTATAGTCAACCCCCCATGCCAGTTAAAACTGAGTATGGTATTATTCAACAATAAAGGGTCAAATCCCTCAGGTAAATTGCCATTTTTGAAAACTCTTTGAAAATCACTAGTTCCTGGTATTGGTGTATATTCATTAATTTCCGGTATTATTGAAAGTTCTTTACAGATGTCATGAATTTCGATAGTTTCTTTAAAACTCTGTCCCGGAAGATTAATCATGATAAAAGCAGCGATTTCATTTTTTGTGAAACCTGTTTTCTTTAATATTCTTATAGCGTTGTAAAAATCACTATTTGTTACCTTACCGCCAGTAGAAGCCTGTAGTTCAGGATTTATGGTTTCCAATGCTACTTTAATTGTTTTAACATTAGCTTGCATCATCAGCTCGGCTGTTTCTTGAGTAAGTAGTTTCGCGTGGATTCCGTTCGGTATATGAATAATTATACCCCGATTTGTTATTCCTCTTTTAATGATTTGATTTAAAATGATATCAAAATGTCTTTCGTGATTAATCAGTATGGCATCATCGAAAAAGGCAATGTTTTTTACATTAAATATAGAAGAGTACCTGTCAATTGCATCAACGATTTTTTCAGGTGTTTCTTGAATAAAATCTTGCAGGAAAGGAGTTGCGCAATAGGTACAATTGTATGGACATCCAAGGGAAGTTAAAAAGACTAAATGGCTCATTGGATGATTGTACAATTCATAGAGTGGGATTAAATCATTCTGAAGATAATCTGTTCTATTTATCTCTATACCGTTTGCGGATAAGAATTGGAGAACTTCTGTCATTTTACTCTTTTTGCATATTAAATCAGCCCCTGATCGTTCAGCATGGTCCAGCATGAGATTGCAATAATTACCTCCAAGGACTACTTGGGTATTAGGGATTTCTTTTTTTACGATTTTAACAGCTTCAAATGGTCCAGGATACCAGTAAGTCATTGCAGATGTAATAAAAGTAAAGTGGGGATAGAATCCGCTTTTTTGCAAGTCTGATAATTTCTTTTTGAAAAGGGGTTTTGGTAAACCATACCTTTTAAAATATCTTGGTACATTAGATAATTGTGATGGTTTTACTACTTTTTCGGAATAAAATTTACCTGTGCCGTTCCATTTGCTTTTTAATGGTTTTCCGGTGTAGTCTTTCAGTTCTGGATCATACCTGTCCAAGCAATCAATCAATTTTAATTCATGCCCGCTTTCATGGAGTTTTCTAGCCAACATAAGCAGTCCTAAAGGTTTTAACCAATAATCAAAGGAAGCCACATCGTAAATCCATGGATTAATCAGAAGTATCTTCATCCCAAACTTCTCCTATCCCTTTGAAATAAACGATTTATCCATGGAGAAAAACCCCACAACTGTTGGATCAAAGATTAAATTAATGCTTCCAACCGGTCCGTTTCTTTGCTTTCCAATAATGATTTCTGCAGGATGAGGATGGTTAAGCATTTGAATTTCACCAACATCATCTTCTTCCTCAAATTTTGCGCGTTTATAATAGGATTCTCTATGAATGAATATGACAGTATCTGCATCTTGTTCTATTGCTCCTGATTCTCTCAAATCAGATAACCTGGGTCTTTTGTCCTCTCTTTGTTCTACAGATCTTGAAAGTTGAGAAGCAGAGATTACTGCGATATCCATTTCCCTTCCCAGAACTTTAAGACTACGGGAAATTTCCGAAATTTCCTGCTGCCTGTTTTCTCTGTTTCTACCGCTATTCATTAGTTGAAGATAATCTATCACAATTGCATCAAGACCATATTCCTTTTTTATCCTTCTGACTTTTGTTCGGAGTGCTCTTGGATCAAGCATGGAATCATCGTCAATGATGATAGAGGCTTTCATAAACTTGCTAGCTGCGGCTGTAAGTCTATTCCATTCATCAGCTGATATATCCGCTTTTCTTAATTTTTCAAAATTGACTTTCGATTCGAGACTGAGCAACCTTAGGGCAATTTGCTCTGAAGACATTTCCAGGCTGAAGATTCCAACCTTATAGCCATATTCAACAGCCATATTTCGTGCTAATTGAAGGGCTAAAGCTGATTTCCCCATTGAAGGTCTTGCTGCAACGATAACCAAATCAGAACGGTGAAAGCCGGTTGTCATCTCATCAAGTGATTTGAAACCCGTTGCAAGTCCTGTAACGAGAAGGGAGCCTTCAGGAGAATCATGCCTCACCTTTATTTGATCTAGTTTATCAAAGGCATCATGGACGATCTTGCCAATGGGGGAATAAGATTTCTCGATGTACCTTTCTCCGATGCTTAGAATACTTCTCTCTGCCTGATCCAATATATTGTCAACGTCATCCAGCGAGAAGGCACTTTCTACAATCTTGCTTCCGGAATTTATGAGATTTCGCAATATGGATTTCTCTCTGACTACTTTTGCATAATGGGTTGCATGAGCAGATGTGGGAACACTGTCAGCCAATTGCGCAATGACTAATTCCCCTCCTACCTGTTCAAGTTGTTTTTGTTTTCTGAGAAGGTCAGAAACAGTTAGGGGGTCTATTGCTTCTGCATCATCATACAAAATTTCCATACAGTGGTAAATCAATTTATGAGAATGACTGTAAAAATCTTCATGTCTGAGTATTTCAAATACATCACCCGCCACTTCCGGATCGAGCAATATGGAACCTAATACTGCTCTTTCCGCTTCAGGATCATTCGGCGGGATTCTAGTTATTTCTTGCATATAAGATTATTCTTCCTTTCAATTCTTAGCTTGGGTCGTTTTTGTTTTGGCGTTTTTTCCGTATTTTCTTAATATAACAAAGAGGATTGCACCGAAGATTATCAAGATAATGCTGGTAATTTGAGCAGCTCTGAAATCTCCCCAATATAGGCTATCCAGTCTTAAACCTTCGATAAAAAATCTGGCTATTGAATACAGAATCATATACAAGGCAAGAATTTCTCCGAAGTTTTTTCGTTTGTTTTTATAGAACCAGAATAAAAACACGAAAACTCCTAGATTCCATAATGATTCGTATAAAAATGTTGGATGAAAAAACTCAAAAGCTTCATATCCAGGCATTCTAAATCTTGGTGGAACATACATTTTCCATGGAAGTTCCGTTGGAGAACCGTATGCTTCGTGATTGCAAAAATTTCCCCATCTGCCAATTGCTTGAGCTAAAGGGAGCATTAATGCTGCGATATCAAAGCCTTGTAAAAAGGTAAAAGAACATTTTTTTCTGAGCCTGGTGTATATTAAAACCCCAATCATTGCACCAATAACACCACCATGGATGGCCATGCCACCATGCCATGTCTTAAATATTTCAGCCGGCACCTGTGAATAAATATCCCACCTTGAAAAAACATAGTATAATCTTGCACCAATGATTCCAGTAATAACTCCTACAATAAGTGCTTCGGCAACATGTTCGTCATCAATCCCCTCTTTTAGTGCAAGTCGTCTTCCCAGTAGATAACAGATGATTATTCCGGTGGCAATGATAACACCGTACCAATGGATCTCAAAAGGACCAACTGTAAAGATTATCGGATCAATGAATATTTCATTTGCAAAGCTCGCCTTCAGGAAAAAAAACATTCCTAAAAAAACGATAATGATTAAAATCCCTAAAACAATCCTTTTCAAAACACTTCCCCCTTAATCCTTTTTGTTTTTAACTGACCGCAAGCGCCAGCTATATCCGTTCCTTTTTCATGACGCACATTAATCTCAATACCACCTTTTTCCAACACAGACTTAAATGCTGCAATGTGTTTTATTCCAGGTCTTTCAAACTCAGGATTTACCGGATTGACTGGAATTAAATTCAAGTTTACTTTTAACTGCTTTAACGTCTTTAATAAGGAAGTAGCATCTTCCAATGAATCATTCACCCCTTTAATCAATACATATTCTATTGTCACCCGTTTACCAGTGAATTCATTGTATTGCTTGATGGTATTAATTAGCTGTTCAAACGGATATTTTTTACTTATAGGCATGATTTTTTCTCTCAATTTATTATTGGGAGCATGTAAAGAAACCGAAAGAACCACTTCAGGGAAATCTTCCGCCATTTTCAACATGCCCGGTATGATTCCGGCAGTCGAGACAGAAATACGTCTCTTTGATATATCAAAAGCTTCCCTTGAATGAATGATATGAATGGCTTTTTTGAGATTATCATAGTTTAAAAAAGGTTCTCCCATGCCCATAAAAACAATATTGCCTATTCTTTCACCGTGTTCAAAATTCATTGCAAGTATTTGCCCGATTATTTCAGAAACCTTTAAATTTCTTACAAAGCCTCCTTTACCTGTTGCACAGAAACTGCAATTAAGGCTACAGCCAACTTGTGTTGAGATGCAAGCGGTGTTTCTGTCTTTATGAATTAAAAGTACTGATTCTATTTGCTCACTGTCATTTAAACTCCAGAGATATTTTTTTGTACCATCAACAGATGAGATGAGTTGATGATTTAATTCCGGTAAACCGACTGTGTACCCATTTAGCAGGATTTTTCTGAAATCTTTTGGTAAATTCAGCATCAGGTTGAAATTAAGCACATGCTTCTTATAAATCCAGTCGAATAGTTGTTGTGCTCTAAACGGCTTGATATTTTTTTCTGCAAAGTGTTCTTTCAATTCCTTCAGCTCGAATTCAAGGATGTTAATCATATTTTGCATCTCCATTTATAATAAGTTTATTGTAAGCAACTACGGTTTCTTTTAAAATAAGCTGCTCTTTTTGCAAGGCAAACCTAAATTTTCCCTTTAAAATCAGAAAGAAAGCAGCATCTAAATCTTCTATGGACAGTTTCCTCAATTCATCAACTCCTGGATAAATTCTGTTTTTTTCCAAAGAATCAGCTATAAAAATTATCTTCCCGATCTTAGAACCAAAATCATACCCGCTTGTGTGAAATTCCACAGCCTCAGCAATTTCATCCAACCTTGTCAGTGAAGGATATTTTTTTTTAAGATCAAAAGCAGCCAATCTCCCGTGCAAAAGAATCGGATTATACATTTCTTCCCGAGTTATTGTCAGACAGTTTTTTTTGGCGATGTCAAAAAGCTCATTTCTAGAGTGATTTCGGTATGCATCGTGGTATAGAGCTGCAATCTTTACCGGCAATTCATCTTCTTCATGCTTTTTGGCTAATAAAATTGAATAATCCAAAACCCCCAAGGTATGTTTTAGGCGTTTTGGATTAAGGACTTTATTTATTCTTTCTGTTATTTGCTCAACGATCATATCTGATTTCAAAGGTTACCTCTGCTTCCATTTCCGGATGCAGCTTAAGTGGAATTTGAAGCAATGTTGCAATTGGTCTTGAATAAGAGTAAACATCTACTTCAACATCTGAATCCCTGGGTAAAGTGAAATTCAATTGTATGGCCTTTTCTTCGGTTGAAAAATTCTTTGCTGTAAATTTATAGGCTTCAAAATAAGTGTTTCCACTCCGGTTGGATTGTATCAATTCAATTTTCCCCTGTAAATCATAAGCTTTTCCAAATTGAATCTCAAGTAACTGACCTTTACTGGAATTGGAGATGTTGTTTTCACCAAGAAAAATAACCTTATTGCCATCATTTTTCTGAATCCTGATTTTTCCGGCCATCAATGCCCTTGATAATTCTGGTATTCTAATAGTTTGATCTAAAGGTTCAAAATCCTGATTTCTGTTAGAGTAGTACGTATTATATGTATAGATTTTTTCATATGATTCCCGACCATTAAGAAAATTGATGTATTCTGCCGTTCCCTTTTCAAAAGAGAATGAACCCGGAATTGAATATATCTTGTAATCGTTAAAATTTTCCATAGTGGAACCACTGTTTTGCATATCTGCTTCATAACTTAATGTTCTCATTGCCTTGAGGGCGTAATCTGTCGAGAGGGTGTTTATTTCTCCGGAAAATATATGAAGATTTTTCGTTTCAAAGTCTTTATTCGAGGAATTTCTAATCAAAATTGTTCCAAAAATTTCAGCTTCTTCCTTTTCATCGTCAAGATTCATGACGTAAAAGGCATTGTAAGAAAGATTTCTAAACATATAGGAGTAATTAAGTTGTTTAAAATAATTAGGAAAGGAAAGATCAAGATATTGTCTTGATTCTTCTATATTAACCTCCGAAAATACTGCTGTTCCATTTTTTGGTGAAAAAACTCCGTTGTTATCTGATAAAAGAAGAGGATCATCCAGCAATAATGTGTATTGTTTTATTGTTCCATCCTCGAATCGCCACTTTATATCATTTCCAATTGCTTTTTTCAGTTCATCAGTATAACTGAAAGAACTGTTTGAAACATGTTTATAAGCAAGAGGAAATGGCTCTGAAGTAAAGGAATCAGTCACCCATGTGTCTGGAACATCTAATTGAAAAGTATCAGATTGTACTAGAACCGAATCGCCCTTCATAGCCAATCCGTTTGGGTATAACATAATAAATTCTGTTCCAAAAATCGTTAAGATCAACAGACTCATTATTAAAAAAAAGACTATTTTTTTCATGATTGTTTTCCTCCTATTTCCATAATTGTGTTTTACTTGTTGATATTGCCTTTGCTCCACATTTGAATAAGGCTTCGGTTTCTTCTTTAGTTCCAATCAATCCGGCTGCTATCATATCTTGGGTTTTCAACCCTTTTACTTCTAAATAATCGTAGACTTTAGGAAAAGCACTACCCGGAAGTATTTCCAAAAACATAGGGTTAATATTTGTAATCATTTCTGTGATTCTTAATAGAGAATTGCTATCAAGGGCGAAACTTCTTAAAACGTTGGGAACTCCATAACTATTTGCGATTTCTATCATCTTTGGTTTAACAGTGATTATGCCGTCCACACCTTGTAAAGTTGAATATCTAAAAGCATACTCACCATTACCAAGCCCTTCGCAGAAATCAATATCAAGGAAAACTTTGAATCCCTTTCTTTTGATTTTTTTTATATGATTACTAAGATTTACAAGATCAGAACTTAAAAGAAAGACGGTATTTCCAGTATATGAATCTAATTTATCGATCTCTTCCCTTGGGTTCCATATAGCGGCAACTATTCTGGAAATTTCATATGTTTTCATTCTGTAGGACTTCTTCGCATAAATGAGATAAATCTTTCTCCCAAATCAGGATCAAATAATTTTCCGTTATCATTTTCAATGATTTCCAAAGCTTCATCCTTACTCATAACTCCAATAGAAAATTCTGAATCAACAGTATTAAGGGCATTGTCATACCAATTGACAATCGTAAGAACCCGAACCCAAAAAGGGATTTCTTCGCTTTTGAGGTTATCTGGAAAACCTTTCCCATCGTATCTTTCATGATGGCTTCTGACATAGGGAACGAAATCATTTAAAACCTCTAAGGTAGATAGATAAACAGAACCCGTAACCGTATGATCCTGACCTGTTTCTTCGAAATTTCTTAATCGTGTTGGTGAATAAAGCATCAGCTGTTCAACACCAATTCTCCCCACATCGTGAAGCATGGCATAATGGATAAAAAGTGACCGTTCATTTGGGTTTGCTCCTAATTCTTTTGCAAATGATGAGAAAAGATTAGCAACCCGTTGCGAATGACTGTATCCTCTGGCATCTTCAACTTCCATCAAAACAATTAACGGTTCCAAAACGGATATAATCCGTCTTCTCATAGAATAGGGGGAGCAAAAATCAAAATTGGCATTTAAATTATGTTCTAAAAACCAATTTACCCCTAAAAAAATGTTCTTGTTGTTAATGTTGTCTTCCAAATAAAATTTTCTTTCACCGTCAATATAACCGAACAATCCCTTTCCATCCAATATTTGAAGGTGTGTTCCCTTTTTGATCACTTCGCTATGGTCGCTAATGATGGCGTTTATGGGATAAGGTATATATTCTAAATATACATCAAGCAGTTCTTCAACTATTTTTCTGTAAATATCATTATCGATTTTTAAAAATTTGTGAAAATGAGCCTTTTCATTTTTCATAAAACCCCTCCAACTTTATCCGAAGATACCGGATAAATTAATAAACATTGTGTTAAACCCGGATATTACCGGATACATGATAGCCTGTACTATCCCCATGATAATGAGTATTAATAATATAAGAATACCATACACCTGATATTTCATAACAGTTTTCATATGCTTGGTTGTTATAAAAACAGACCATAAAGCAGAAGCATCCAAGGGCATAATCGGGATCAAATTAAATATGGCAATGATCAAATTGACTACCATAAAAGATCCTAGAACATCAGATAAATAATTAATCAAAAACAGTGAATTCTTCGGATTTGTATTAAAAAACCAACTGAATTTATGAATACCGAAACCATAAAAAATAAAGGCTGCAATAACAGCTAATAAAATACTCAATGCCGGACCTGAAAAGGCGATAATGAACGTGTCTTTATTTTTGTTACTTAATTTCAGATTATTTACAGGTATTCTTCTAGACCATCCAAAATTCAAAAGTATAAAACATGCTAAACCAATGGGATCTATGTGCTTAAACGGATTAGCAGTATATCTTTTTAATAAAACAGGTGTATTATCACCAAGCTTTACAGCCATAAAGGCGTGAGCATACTCATGTAATCCAAGCGCCAACAAGACAGCCGGTGATCTAACTAAAATTTGTCTTAAAAAAATTGTTAAATTGAAATTGTCAAAAAAAGACATAAAAACCCTTCATTGATACAATTTGACGAATTTTTCCATGAATTGTTTCCTGACAGCCTCCTCATTTATCTTCGGATACTGACCAAAATAATAAATAAAATCACCATTTACCATGGTGGCTAAAACATCTGAACCCCTTCCTGAATAAATGATGTTTGATATAGGGTTAATAAAGGGGAAAAGATTAATATTTTCTATGTCCAAAAAGACGATATCTGCCTTTTTTCCTTTTTCCAAAATACCCAAATCTTCGTTCCTCATTGCTTTTGCCCCATTGCTTGTTCCCATTTTAAAAGAAAATGATGCTGGAACTGTCTGTGGATTTCTTGATTTTCCCTTGTGGATTAGAGAAGCCAATAACATTTCTTTAAAGATATCCAAATTATTGTTACTAGAAACACTATCAGTGCCCAAACATACATTTACACCTTCTAGTATCATTTCTTCAACAGGAGCTATTCCATTTGCCAATTTTAGGTTGGAAGAAGGATTATGTGCCACTGAGATATCATATTCCTTTAATATTTTTATGTCATCGGAGTCTGCATAAACACAATGGGCTGCTATTGTATTTGTATTAAACAATCCCAATTTTGCTAGTTCGCGGAATGTGTATTGATTTTGTTCTTTTTGGCTTTCTTTTAAATGGATATGAACCAGGGCATTTAGTTGTGTTGCCACATCACCAATGGTTTTTAAATAATCCATTGAACATAAATAAGGCGAATGAGGACCGAATCCGATAGAAATTCTACCTTTGGCTGTGTTATGATATTTTTCATAAGTCTTAATATTTTTTTTAAGCCTGCCCCCATCATCTTGGTTATTATCCTGTAGGCCTCTACAGATATAAGCCCTCATTCCAAATTCGCTAACCGCTTTAACAATAGAATCGAGCATCATATACATATCAACGAATGTGGTAATACCATTTCTGGCCATTTCCATCTGTGATATCATTGCAGAAAGATATATCATCTCTTCATCCAATTTTTCCTCAAGGGGGATGATTTTATCAAATAACCATTTTTCAAATGGCAAGTCGTCACCTGATCCTTTTAAAGCAGCCATTCCAGAATGTGTGTGTGAATTGATTAGTCCAGGTATTGCCAAAACCTTTCTGCCTTTTAGATCTATTTGTTCCATTTCCTTTTCTTCTGTCGAACCTTCGCCGATATCCTTAATGATACCATCTTCAAGTAAAATAAACCCTTTTTGTATTATTTGTTCATCAGTTAGAATTTGAACATCTTTAATAAGTTTTTTCAACTGTCATCCCCTCTTTGAAAAACGGTTGTTTTTTTCATAATCAACCTTTGATTTGAAATACCCGTTTTTTACTGCTTTTTTTCCTTTTGAAACGGTGTTGATTGATTCTTTTATTTCGGTAGTATGATCCTTGAGCAGTTCAAACATCTTCGATTCTATTTTTTCGATTCTTCGAAGAGCATTTTTTTCGGATTCAGGATTGGTGCTTTTCGCCCTCTCCAAAGATGTAATCAATATTCTACGATTTTCAAGGATTTCTGGTAATAATTCAAGATTATCTTTTTTGATAATATCAAGAAGTTTTTGAGAAATAGCTTCGATACTACACAGGATTTCCAAGGCATTTTCCATAGATTACCATCCCCAGTTAACACTTTAGTGTATTATATCATTTAATCAGTTGATATAAGGAATAAGATTTTTTCTGTGATAAAATAAAATAACAAGAAGGAGGCTGAAAATGAGAAAGAAAATAAACATAATTATGATACTGGCAATATTTGTATTAGTGATGAGTTTTGCGAATCCACTCAGAATAGCTTGTCTAATCAATGGAGAACTAGGTGATAAATCCTTTTTTGATTCGGCTGCTAAAGGCTTACAACTTATGGAAGATAAAATGAAAGCGGAAACAAAAATCATAGAGATGCAATATAACGCTGCTGTATGGGAACCCACTCTGGATGATATATCAAATTCCGGCTATTATGATTTGATCATTGTTGGAACTTGGCCAATGGTTGATCCCCTAAGTAGAATTGCCCAATTTTATCCTGAAAACAGGTACATCCTCTATGATGCAAAAGTAGATTTTTCAAAAGATGATTTAACAAATATTTATGCTATCTCTTACAAACAAAACGAAGGGTCATTTATGGCAGGAGTTTTAGCGGCTCTTGTTACAGAGTCCGAACAATTGGATTTTTCAAACAATTCAAAAACGATAGGTGTTTTAGGCGGAGTAGATTCCCCAATAGTAAATGATTTTATCATCGGATATATTAAAGGTGCCCAATATATCGATCAAAATATAAGGGTTTTGGTTTCTTATGCAGGAGTATGGAATGATCCGGCCAAGGGAAAAGAGCTTGCAAACGTCATGTATAAAAACGGAGCAGATGTTGTCTTTAATGTTGCAGCAAATACAGGCAGTGGGATTTATCCCGCAGCGGTTGAAAACAACGCTTGGGCAATAGGTGTTGATTCCGATGCTCATCTGGTTTTTAAAGAGTCTCATCCTGAATTTACCGATCATATTCTAACATCAATGATAAAAGATATTGGGCAATCTCTTGTCCAAACGGTTGAACTATACCAAAAAGGCGAATTGGAATTTGGGGAAAACATATCAATGGGAATAAACGAAGGCGTAATTGGTCTTACCTATAATGAATATTTTAGAGAGTTTCTTGTACAAAATCCCGATATAGAATCAAAATTGAAAGAAATCAAGAATAAGATTTTAAACGGAGAAATTACTGTTCCTACAGCAATTGGTAAATCGTCCGATTATGTATATGATATAATAAAATCAGCTAATTGACGTCAAATAAATAACTGATACAAGATAAAGACACAGGTACAATGTGAAATCAGGTGTTCTTTAAACCTGAATTTTGATCAAATACGAAAGGAGCATTATATGTCAAAAGCTAAAAGCGGAGATACGGTAAAAGTACATTACACCGGGACTCTTGAAGACGGAACACTTTTTGATTCATCAAGGGAAAGAGAACCCTTGGAGTTTACAATAGGAGGAAAGCAGGTTATTCCCGGATTTGAAAATGGAGTGGTTGGACTTGAAGAAGGTGAAAAGACCAGCATAAAGATCCCCCCTTCTGAAGGTTATGGAGAATATGATGAAAAGCTAAGATTTATATTTGATAAGTCACAATTTCCAAATGATTTGGAATTAAAACCCGGGCTAAGGTTAAATATGCAGGGTGAAGGAGACAAAGTAGCGGTATTTACAGTTGTTGATATCCTTGGCGATGAAGTGATATTAGATGGCAATCATCCCCTGGTGGGTAGGACGCTTCTTTTTGAATTAGAGCTTATAGAAATTGTTTGAGTATTTTTTAATAGGTTCCCTGAAGTAATTACTGAACTTTTGCGTCTTTTATTATATGATTATTTTTTTATCCATATTATTTTATAGGGGGTCGGTATTATGAGATTTACAGTTGATTACCTGAATGGAGATACAATCAAATCAGTAAATATTGATGCGACAAACCAAAAAGAAGCTAAGATTAAAATTAAAAAGAAATTAGGTAAAGAAAAAATTGTGGGTGTGAAAGTTACACAGTAAAAGAAATGGAATGAATAATAAAAAAACAGACGCTATTTAAAGCGTCTGTTTTTTTGTGTCGTGCTCCAAGAATAAAAATTGCATTTTAATAAACTTTATGATAGCATAAAGAAGTTGATGAAAAGGGGGCTATATGAAGATAAAGAATGTTATTTTTGATGTCGGGGGGGTTCTTCTTGACTGGAATCCATTTGAGCTGTTAAAAACCATGTTTGACGAAAAAAAAGCGTCTGTACTAAAAGCGAATATGATGGATTCAGACTATTGGGCTGAACTTGACAGAGGCACTTTAGAAATTGATGAAGCAGTGGATATTTTTTCTAAAAAAATACCCGAACTTAGAGACGATGTAGAATTTGCACTGAAAAATTTTATTGATTATATTCCTCCCATCAAAGAAAATATTATAATCCTTAATAAACTTTCCAAGATGAACTATAGGCTTTTTGTATTGTCCAATTTTCATCTTGAATCTTTTTCAAAAGCTTACGAAAAGTATAGTTTTTTTAAACTCTTTGAAGGAATAGTCATATCTTCTTGTATCAAGATGATAAAACCCGATAAGAAAATTTTTGAATACACTCTAAACAAATATTCCCTAACTCCGGGTGAGACGGTCTTTTTTGACGATTCAAAAAAAAATATTGAGTCTGCCAGCGATTTAGGTATTATTGGTGTGCATACTTTCAAAACTGAAATACTGCAAGAATTCTACAACAAAAGACTTAAGAAGGAAAAACCAAATGATCTTTGAATCGTTAGTAGAATGGTTTATTTATTCTAATCTTGCCATGATTAACATTATGGCTCAATATTTTGAGAAAATGAGTTTTTCTCCAGTTCAAATAGGCGCATTAATGGCAATCATACCAGGGATGGCGTTATTAGCCAATCCTTTTTGGTTTAGTATGAAAAAGAAACTTGGAGAAAAAAAGACGCTTAAATATTTAACATTAGTTCCGGCAATTTTAGTATGGGGGGTTTTTTTGCTGCCCGGGTTTTTACCAAAAATGTTGGCCTTAGTTTTCTTTGGCTTTTTTGCTTCTTCAGTTGTTCCCATTGGTGAAGCAGGAGTAATGGAATCTCTAATGGCAAAGGGGTTGCATTTAGATAAGGCAAGATTAATGGGGACTGTAGGTTTTTCAAGTATTTCTCTCATTTCCGGATTTCTTTTTGAAATCAGTTTTGTGTTCATGTTCGTTATTTCTACAACAGCTCTTGTTTTGGCATTCACATTTTCCAGAAAACTTAAAACGTATGAAATCGTCAGTGAAAGAAAATATAAAAGCGATAATTCAGGTAATTCAAGAACTTTTGTGTTTATGCTCTTAACTGCAACTGTCGGCATCATGGGCGTTTCGTTTTGCGGATCTTTTTTACCTGTACTCGTTTCTCAAAAAGGTTTTCCCGAAAGTACAGTGGGCATTAGTTTTGCGGTCCTTTCTATCTGCGAAGTACCCTTCCTTTTATTTGCTAAATCCATTATTAAAAAAACAGGCTCTCTATTTCTTATAGCAACTGGAATATTGGCCATTGGCATTAGGTTGTTTATCACTCCGCTTGCCCATACTCCAACATTGCTCATATTGACACATATATTACATGGTTGGAATTATATCATTATCTATTATTCGATATTCAATTATATCCACTTTAAAATTCCTGAAAATCAAGCAAACAAATCACAAGCTGCATTTTGGATGATTATCCAAGGGGGAGGATTTCTAGTCGGGTATCTTGGAGGTGGCATTTTAGTTGAGCTTATAGGTCTTGTGAATACTTATAACACACTATCAGTTATGATGTTTATTCTTTGTGTACCACTTTTTATTTGGTATTTGATCAGTTTAAAAGGAGCTGCAAAATGAAAAGAACTTTAATTACATATACAATCATTTTTCTGTTGTTCGGTATCTTGTTGTATTTTTTATCCATGTCATGGATGAATTTTCTTTTTAAACCTAATTTAAAAAAGGAAGTTGAGATACTTCTTAATGAAGTGCCAAGGCAGCATCCTTTAGCGAGTCAAGAACAACTTGAAGCATTTTCGCTTACGGTTAATGAAGCTTTAAAAGAAGTTAGGCTCTTTTCCAGCCATTTTGAGTATTATGAAAAGTTGGCACCTTCCTTTCGAGTTTTTGAAGATACGTTTACTTATCTTGATTTTTGGGAAGGTTCTCTGCATTCAGCTTCTGTATTACCAGTACTCTTCAGATATAGAGACGGTAGAGTGTTGATTGATAAAGCTCTTGGTAACATTCTCCCTTCCGGATCTGTCATAGAGGCCATTAATGAGAAACCCATTGATGAAATTATCGGTTTCTATGGTCAATTCGTATATGCAAACACTCAAGAAGAAAAGGGATTTTGGATTGTTGAAAGAGAGCTCTTGAATTATTTTCCTGAATTCTTCAGAGAAAATGAATATTGGATAGAATATGTCCATGAAGGGAATCATCTAAAAGAACAGGTGAGAAGAATTCCCTATAAAGAATTTGCCTCATGGAAAAACAGGCTGGCAACTGAATGGTATAAATTAAAAACAGAAGAAGATTTAATGGTTTTAAAAATATACGATCTGTCTTATTCAGCTCAAAATACACATGAAATTCGAAAGGTTATGAATGAAATACTTGGCTATGACAAGTCAAAATTATTGATTGACCTTACAGACACAAAAGGAATAGGTGAAAATTATTACAATCTCCAACTGCTATTGTCATTTCTTACAGATCGTGAGGATTATTTGATACAGAGGCAGATCACAACTTACAACACTCAAAAAGATGCTTTTTCAGTCATACCACAAAAGGAGACATTTAAAGGGGATCTTTATTTTCTCATCTCAGATTATTCCATATATCCTTATCTCAGAGCTTTGATTGGGTTCTGTGAAAGATCAGATACGGGGCTGTTCATTGGTTCGAAACCTTTAACAAAAGGTAACTATTTTTCTAATCCCAATACTGAACCGCTATATATATCATATCTCATACCAAAGGTTTGCAGAACATTCAATGAAATTAAAACAGAAGTTATTGAGGGATCGCTTTACAATGAAATTTACTTCACTCTAGATGATTATATAAAACTTATGTTATTTGAAACAGATTATAGCTCATATATTTCTGAAACAAAGTAAACAATTAAAACAATGTGGTAAAATACTATAACGTAAGAAAATGCTTTTTTAGGTAAAAACAATATCTGTAATATCAGATTTTGATTCATGAAAGGGCGTGGTTATCATGGAGAAGCGGTTTTCAATTTTACTTGCCGAGGACGATTTAATCAGTCGCAGGCTGATTCGAATTCTTATTGAAAGATTAGGCCATAAAGTAAATGTGGTTGAAAACGGGAAGAAGGCATTTGAGGCGTATAAAAATGATGATTATGATATTGTTCTTATGGACATTCAAATGCCTTTGATGGACGGTCTTGAATGTACCCGGAAGATTCGGGAATACGAAAGAGAGGTTCAGCAACAACCTGTAACCATAATAGCAGTAACCGCTCATGCTATGATAGGGGATAAGGAAAAATGCTTGACCGCTGGAATGGATGACTATATAACAAAACCAATTGAAGAAAAAGTATTACTGAACAAAATCAATGAACATAATTTGAATATGACAGAGAATTTAAGAACAGGCAATATTGAGAAATTAAACAACCTTTTAGAAAATACTTCAGATGTACAGGAGATTGTCTCTGATTTTTTACAGTATTATCCGGATCAACTGAATTTGATTAAACGAAAGGCGAGTGAAAATGCCTTTAATGAAATGGCTGATTTAGTGCACAAGCTAAAAGGGAGCACATCAAATTTTGAAGCGGAAAAGGTTGTGAAGATTTTAAAGAAACTTGAGGATTGTGCAAAAGAAAAAGACAAAGTATCCATCGAAAGGTTACTGAGGGAGTTGGAAGCTGAACTGGATTCTTTGAAAACCTATCTTCTTAAGTATCAGAATGATCAATAACAAGATTTCGGAGGCTGGAAAATGTTTAATAAACAAGCGTTCAAAGGATATATAAAGACCTTTTCTCAATTTGTTTTTATAAAGGATGGGGAGAAAACTGAAAAGGATTTTCCAGGAGCCAAAAAATCCTTAGATATATTTAAAAATCTATTAACCAATTATGGAAGAAAGGTTCAAAAGAAAGAACTATGCGAGATATTTTGGCCTGATATGAGTGAAGAAAAGGCAAAACAAAATTTATCCTCAAACCTCTATTATTTAAGAAAGGGTTTGGATAAAATATTTGAAAAAGAGTCATTTGGTAAATTTTTCATTCGATCTAATTCTCATGTCTGTTGGTTAAACAAACCGCATGAGATTGGTTTTGATTTTGAAGTCTTTGAAGACCTTGTTAGCCAAGCTGAAAAGCAAACTAATCCGGAACTTAAAAATAGGTTTTTGCTCGATGCGCTTGATATTTATACCGGTGATTATTTACCGTTTTGTAATTATCGCTGGGCAAAAACAAAAAGAAAAGAGTATCAGGAGAAAGTGGTCGGGATCATACTTGAACTGATTAATATGGATAATTTTGAATCTGAAAAAACTGTAGAAGAACTTTATGAAAAAGGCTTTGCCATTGCTCCTTTAAATGAAAAACTCGTATTGAGTAAGTTGAACTACTTAAATAACCGGGGAAAAACTCTGGAATCAATAAAAGTTTATAAAGAGTTCAAGAACAGACTGGAACATGAATTTTCAATAGCGGTTCCTTTAGAAATCGAAGCATTGATGTCTGAGATTATAAAGAAAAACACAATTATCCGCGTTCCCTCGGCTTTTAAGGAAAAAAAGAATTTCCTGGAAATTAGTGAATTTCGAAAGATTATTTCATTTGAGATGAATGCCAGAAACCCTAAATCTCTTTTATTATCAGTTTCTTTTTCAAATGGATTTGAAGAGAAAATGAACATAAAGAAGTTTTCTGAGGAATTATTTAACAGTGTAAGAGAGGGAGATCGAATCACATATACCAATAAGGTTTTACTGGTTCTTTTTTCTGAAACCGGAAAAATGGATTTACCAATATTGATTGAGCGATTCTACCCTTATTTCGAAAGACATTGTAGTGAATCTGGAGCCAAATATAAATGGCATGAACTAAAACACAAGAAGACAAAATTGATAACCTATGGAGAATGGAAATAGGACAACTGAGGTGAAAACACGGTGCTTGACATAAGAGAACTTAGAGTGAATACGGAACAGGTAAAAAAGGCTATGCAATCAAGAAATGAAGATCCTCAACTGATTGATGAGATTATTTCTCTTGATGAGAAAAGACGTGAGATAATCCAGCAAGCTGATGAGCTTAAGGCAAAAAGGAATCAACTGTCCAAGGCGGTTGCGAAATTAAAATCAACCGGAAGAAAGGAAGAAGCAACACAAAACATTGAAGAAAGTAAGAATATTGGAAATAGGATAAAAGAGTTTGATGAAGCCCTGAGAGAAATCGAGGGTAAACAGGAGGAGTTAATCTCTCAATTGCCTAATATTCCTTCTACAAAAGCGATAATTGGAAAGGACGAAAAAGAAAATAAAGAAATTATGAATTGGGGGAAACCAAAAGAGTTTGAGTTTGAACCGAAACCTCATTGGGAAATCGGCCCCGATCTTGGGATGATGGATTTTGAAAGAGCGGCAAAGATGAGTGGTGCAAGATTTGTTGTACTTTCTGATGGAATTGCAAAACTTGAAAGAGCCTTGATCAATTTTATGCTTGATTATCACTCACAGCAAAATGATTATAAAGAAGTTAATATTCCTTACCTTGTTAAAAGAGAAACAATGTATGCAACGGGACAACTTCCCAAATTTGAAGAAGAAGCTTATAAAACTACACCGGATGATATGTTTCTGATACCCACTGCAGAGGTTTTTTTGGCTGGTATGCATAAAGACGAAATCATCGATGAGCATTCACTTCCCCTAAAATACTGTGCTTATTCTGCATGTTTTAGGAGAGAGGCTGGAAGTTATGGGAAGGATGTTCGGGGGATGATTAGAGTTCATCAGTTTGAAAAAGTGGAATTAGTAAAATATACCCGTCCTGAGAATTCTTATGATGAACTAGAGAAATTGACAAATGATGCTGAAAATATCTTACGAGAGCTGGAACTTCCTTACAGAAAAATACTATTATGCACTGGAGATATGGGATTCGGATCAGCCTTAACTTATGATCTTGAAGTTTGGCTACCTTCGTATAAGAGTTACAAAGAGATCTCCTCATGTTCTAATGATACTGATTTTCAAGCAAGAAGGGCAAATATGCGATATAGGAATAAAGAAAACAAGCTTGAATTCGTTCATACTTTAAACGGTTCTGGACTGGCAGTTGGAAGAACGCTTGTAGCTATTTTAGAAAATTATCAAAATGAAGATGGCACTGTGACAGTACCTGAGGCCTTAAAGGGGTACATGGGAGGGGCTGAAAGACTTTTCGGGTAATTTGAACTTTTATCTTTTTTGAGAGTCTAAAAGATGTAAAGAAAAACAGAAATAAACCCCTCAAAAAAGAAGAAAATAAATTAAACCCCTCACATTTAAAAGCGGACATGCCCCCCAGGTCCGCTTTTGTGATGGTTATCAAGTGATTGAGCAGAAATTGCATCTTCCTAAAGTGTTTGACTCAATATCAAATGTTATCATCATATTATAAAACTTATGGTACAAGACAAAAAAAAGTTGTTAGATTATTTTTATAAACTAAATCATTACAGCCAATGGGAAAGGAAAACACATGGAAAACAAATCAGTGAAGGAAATTTTGGAGATATTGAAAAAAGAAGTTGTACCCGCTTTGGGATGTACAGAACCTATAGCCGTAGCCCTTGCGGCAGCAAAGGCAAAAGAGACTCTGGGGGAAGAAACCGGAAAAGTTCACGTGTTTGTCAGCCCTAATCTCTTTAAAAATGGAATGGGTGTAGGAATTCCAGGTACAGGAATGGTAGGATTACACATTGCAACTGCATTGGGGGTTTGTGGGGGCGAATCCAAATTTGGCCTGGAAGTCCTGAAGCATGTCACGCAAGAACATATCAAACTTGCCAAAGAAAAGCTTGAAAGAAATGAGATAGAGATTGAGATAAAAAAACATTCAAATCCATTGTTTGTTGAGTGTGTATGTTACAACAAAGAGATGACTCATGAAATAAAGGTGGTAATACAAGAGGAACATTCTAATATTTCTCTGATTGAAAGAGATGACAAGATTTTGTATAAGAAAGAACCAGGGGATTTAAAGGATGGAAACGAAAAAATAAACGACAAGTTGAATGTAGATACCATTATCGATTTTTCAAAAAGTGTTTTTATTGATGATCTTGCTTTTCTCAAAAAGGCCGTTCAACTGAATATGGCCATTTCTAAAGAGGGTCTTGAGGGAGATTACGGGATTCAAATAGGAAAAACAATGCTTTTAGAAACTAATCTTGATGATTTTGGGAGATGTTTTTCTTCATATATAGTGGCTATGACTGCAGCAGCAGCAGATGCAAGAATGTCAGGATGTGTCCTCCCTGCCATGAGTAATAGTGGGAGTGGGAATCAGGGGATCAACGCCACGATTCCTATCAGCACATATGCCGAAAAAATGAAAATAAAAGAGGAGAATATGCTCAGGGCTCTTGCGATGAGTCATTTACTGGCCATTCATATCAAGTCCTATCTAGGAAGATTGTCAGCTCTTTGCGGTGTGGTCGCTGCATCAACAGGCGTAGCAGCTGGACTGACCTATCTTATGGGCGGTAATAAGTCTGAGATCATCTTATCCATGAAAAACCTGATAGCAAATCTGACCGGTATGATTTGTGATGGTGCAAAACCAGGATGCGCATTAAAAGTTGCTTCCGGGGTAAATGCAGCTTTTCTTGCTGCTAAGTTGGCAATTGCAGGCAATGGTGCTACAGAGAAAGATGGAATAATTGAAGTTGATATTGAAAATACGGTTAAAAATCTTGCCAATATCGGTTCTAAAGCCATGAAAATTACAGATGAATATATATTAAATATCATGGTTTGTAAATAATAGCATTTGGTTAGATAGTAACGACCCATTTATAATTCTAAAAATAAGGAGTTCTGCTCTTAATTGATAAATATCAAAAAAAATAATTCAACACTTATTTTGAAAAAATTTTACGGATATGACCGTTTCAGGCCGGGACAAGAGGAAATTATTGAGTCTATATTAAACAAAAATGACACATTGGCCATTATGCCAACCGGATCAGGTAAATCACTCTGTTTTCAAATTCCAGCATTGCTTTTTGAGGGAAAGAGCATTGTCATTTCGCCGCTTATTTCTTTGATGAAAGACCAAGTGGATAATCTTAAAACAATGGATATTAATGCTACATACATCAACAGTAGTTTATCAACCGATGAGATAAATCAAAGGACAAAAGAATTTATAAATGGTGATTGTAAAATCCTCTACATTGCACCTGAAAGGCTCAACACGGTTTACTTTCTCGAAGGGATAGCCACAGTAGAAATTGAACAGGTAGCGGTTGATGAAGCCCACTGTGTTTCCCAATGGGGACATGATTTTAGACCAAGTTATAAGCAGATAAAGGATTTTGTTAAAAATTTAAAAGGTGATCCTGTATTAAGCGCATTCACAGCTACTGCAACTCAAATGGTCAAGGGAGATATCAAAGAATTATTAGGGCTTCATACCCCGCAGTCTTTTAATTTGGGATTAAAGCGTTCGAATATTTATATCGAAGTTATCAAAGGAAAAAATAAAAGACCCTTTCTTGAAGAGCTTATAAAAAAGAGAATGGGAGAGTCAGGAATAATCTATTGTTCAACAAGAAAGACAGTAGACGAATTATATAATTATTTAAAAAAGAAGGATATAAGAATCGGTAAATATCATGCGGGAATGTCATCTGAAGAGAGAAAAGCTATGCAAGAAGCTTTCATCCTGGAAGATACTGATATAATCATTGCCACCAATGCTTTTGGTATGGGAATTGATAAGCCAAATATCCGATATATTGTTCATTACAATATGCCTAAAACTCTGGAATCTTATTATCAGGAAATTGGAAGAGCCGGCAGAGATGGTGAACCTTCTCAGGCTTATTTGTTATACAGCGAAGTGGATAAAAGGATACAAAGGTTTTTGATAGAGAAATCAGAATTGAATCAGGAAAGACTTGTAGTTGCAAATTCAAAATTACAAGACATGATTAATTTCTGCCATACTCATGAGTGTTTGTGGAAATCAATTTCCAAGTATTTTGGAGAAACCGAGCAATCGGATTGTAAGAATTGCAGTAATTGCTTGGATGAAAATCTCATTGAGACGGATATAACTGTAGAAACGCAGAAAATCCTATCTTGTGTTTATAGATTGAATCAGTCCTATGGGGCAACTACAGTAGCAAAGGTTTTAAAAGGTTCGAACAGTTCAAAAATAAGATCAAAAGGTTTTGAAAGTTTGTCTACTTACGGTATAATGAATGAATTAACAGAGAAGAACATCAAAGAACTGATAAATTTCCTCTCAGCAGAAGGTTATATGGAAGTGAGTAATGGATTATACCCTATACTCAAATTAAATAAGAAATCATGGAAAGTGTTGAAAGGCAACAAAAAGGTATTAAAAAAATCGACTTTCATAAAAAGTGAGCCAAAAGAAAATACTGGTTTATTTGAAGAATTGAAAGATCTTAGGAAAAGGATTTCTATGAAAGAAAAGGTTCCACCATATATGGTCTTTCACGATTACACATTAAGGGAAATGAGTTCTTTAAAGCCGATAACTGCTAAACAAATGCTTGAGATCAAAGGTGTTGGGGAGAAAAAACTTCAAAAATATGGAGAAGAATTTCTTCAGCTTATCAAAGAGTATAAAGGATGAAATAATGGCAGATGAATTTATCAAGTTGGGACCAAAGACATTAACAGGAGATCTTGAAAGGATTTTCAAGAACACAATCACTGAATATTCTTTTAAAGGTTTTTTTACCTCTTTGACAAAGCAAAAGAGGATACTTGGGTTGTTTGTGTGTACTAAAGGATTTCCCGCCTTGTTTATATATGTATCTGAAACCGGACCTTTTATAATCGGTCTGACAAGTACCAAAGATACTCCAAAGAAAGCGATTGCAAAAAGAACCATCCCTATACCTCAGGAATTCAGTGAAGAATACAGGGAACTATTTAGAAGCGTCCATGTTCCTCAGCCGCAAGAAACCAGTCTTAAGATGTTTTTGGGAATGTTTTCAGAGGTCATTCCAATTCCTTCGTTTTCCGTTGTTGGTAAAAAACGCGAGACCTTTGCGTTGTTAAATCGCGAAGGTGTTTATGGAAAGAAGTTGTTTTCAGCTGCAGGAATGTTTTCAGAGGAAAAGTTTATTGCAATTTTGGCTGCGTATGAGAGATGGAAAGAAGATGGCTATCGATTTGATTTTCAAGAGGAAAAGGTTCTATTTTCCCTAAAAATGCCAAAAAATTCAAAAAATACAGAAAATGAAGATCGGGCAATAGCGGCAATGATTAATCACCTAATTTCTAAAACTTACCCTAATATATTTATCCCTTCAGAGGGTGAAACACTGAACGGTATTCCAAATGTTTTGACCACGTTTTTAATAAGATTTGAACGATTATCTAAATTCCTTTCAAACCTAACCCCCTTCATTGCAAGATTTAATAAATCTTTTGGGGAAATTGACAGTATTCTTGAAGAAATTTTGGTCCCAAGGATGAATTTTTTAAAATAGTACGTTGAGAAACGATAAAAGGTAAAAATATGCAAATGATATCAATCATATCCGGAAAATTTAAAAATCAAAAGATAGAAACCGTTGAAGACCTCCGAACTAAATACACTCCTTCAAAGGTTAAAAATGCCCTTTTTTCTATAATTGAATCAAAAATACCGATTCAAAATTCCAGTTTCCTTGACTTGTGTGCTGGAAGTGGTCAAATAGGTATTGAAGCCCTTAGTCGGGGAGCTTCTTCTGTTACTTTTGTTGATATATCTCCTCATTCCATTAAGACACTTAAAAACAACGCAGAAAAGTTAAAGATTTCAGATGATGTTAGAATTTTTAAAAAAGATGTGATAAGATTCATTAAGAAGCCGCCGGAAATTTATGATATAGTTTTTATTGATCCCCCATTTACAGAAGGACTTTTTAATAAGATAATCAACAATCTTCTAGAAACAGAATCCATATTGACAGAATATGGAAGAATTATCATAGAATCCAAGGACGTCTTCAAAATAACTCAAAATAAAAAATATGAGATTGAAGATGAATATAATTATTCATCGATTAAAATTGCGATCTTGAAAAGAAAGGGGTAAACAAATGAAGATAGTTGGGGTTGATTTGGGAGGAACCAACATTAAAGCAGCACTTGTTGATGAAGAGGGTGTTATAGCAAAGCAGAAAACCACTAAGACATTGGTTAATGAAGGAACACAAATGATTTGCAAAAGAATTATCGACTTGATAAAGGAGATTGCAGAAGACGAACCGGTAAAAGTTGGGATAGGCTCGCCGGGTTCTATAGACCGACAAAATGGTGTGATAAAATACGCCAACAACATAACAGCTTTAAATGGTGTAGAACTTGTGAAAATGATAAAAGAAAGCACCGGATTTGATGCCTTTCTTGAAAATGATGCCAAAGCAGCAGCATTAGGAGAAAGATGGTTTGGTTCAGCAAGAAAAACAGATAACTTTATTGTTTTGACACTTGGTACAGGTGTAGGTGGGGGTGCTTACACAGAAGGTCATCTTATCGTTGGCGGGCATGGCTTTGGGGGAGAAATCGGTCATATGATTGTAGACCCAAGTGGTCCCGTCTGTAGCTGTGGTAGTAAGGGATGTCTTGAAACTTTTTCATCTATTACCGGAATGCGGGAATGGGTTAAAGTATTCCAAGAGAGATATCCCGATTCACTTGTTTTTAAGTACTCCGGAAAAGGTCCGGTGGACGCTAAGGCAATCTTTGATGCATTCAAAGAAGGTGACCGGCTTGCAACATTAGTTGTTAGAAAATTTAACTGGGGGTTAGGTATCGGAATCGGTTCATTGGTAAATATCTTCAATCCTGATTTAATCATACTCTCAGGTGGAATTTCAAGAGCCAGTGATATCTTTTTAAAAGAAGTGAAGCAGGTGGCACATGAACACACTTATCCTTCATTATCTCATTCTTATGATATAATAATCAGCGAGTTAAAAGAAAAAGGGGCTATCTTAGGAGCTGCCTCTGTTGCATTAGAGAGGACCAAATAAATTTTATTTTACTACGGAGGTGTGGTATGTCAGTTAACTTAAAAGGAAAAGACCTGATTAGCATCAAAGATTTAACACCTGAGGAGTTTTTCCAGTTTATCGAAACAGCAATATCATTAAAAACAGGTTTGAATATGGGCCAAAGACCTGAGATTCTAAAAAACAAAACACTGGCTGAGATCTTTCAAAAGCCTTCTTTGAGAACAAGGGTGTCGTTTGAATCATCCATGACACATCTGGGAGGACATGGGATTTATCTTGGACCAGATGATATCAAACTTGGACAAAGAGAAACAACTGAAGATATTGCAAAAGTTCTTTCAGGAATGGTAGATGTTATCATGGCCAGGGTTTTTGAAAATAAAACCGTTAAAGAACTTGCTGAATATGCAACAGTACCTGTAATAAATGGTCTCTGTGATTATGAACATCCTACCCAGGCATTGGGCGATTTTCTTACCATTTATGAAAAATTCAGACGGTTTGAGGGACTAAAGATTGCATATATAGGAGACGGCAACAACGTATGCAACTCAACAATTTTTTCAGCAGCTCTAATGGGAACACACATAACAGCCATCACAGCACCTGGCTTTGAACCTGCTCAAGAAGTTTTAAGCGATGCAAAAAGAATAACTGAAAAATATGATACCGGATCAAAAATAATGGTTACCAATGATGTTAATGAGGGAATAATCGATGCGGACATTGTTTATACAGATGTATGGGCAAGTATGGGACAGGAGGCTCAAGCTGAAGAAAAGAAAAAGAAATTTATGCCCTATCAGGTTGATATGGAAAAATTCAATAAAGCTAAGCCGACAGCCATATTCATGCATTGCCTTCCAGCTCATTACGGGGAAGAATGTACACATGAGGTTGCACATAATCCCAGAAGTGTAATTTTTGATGAAGCTGCCAATAGAATGCATTCAATAAAAGCAATATTAGCGTTGGTAACTCCTTAAAAAAGAATATTAATACTCAAAGAGGGGGGCAATATACACATTTGCCCCCTTTATAATTTTTTTTTAGAAGTTTTAATAAAGGGAGATAAAAAGTGAATATGAATAAAATAACATTTTTTTTCTATACTATATACTATTTTATAGCTGCTTTTATTTTATTGTTGTACGGGTATGTACAACTTAAAAAAGCCATAAAAATTGAAAAATCCCAGAGTAGAGAAGCATCTCAAAAGTTTATCAGAAAAAGGTCTCCTGCTTTTTCCAGAAAATTGTTTACATGGTGTGGAATACATCCCGAAATCAGAAACAGCGATAATATTCCCCACAATGACAATTACGTCATATGTATGAACCATCAAAGTTATCTTGATCCCATGCTCATACTTGGCTATATTTCAGAACATATCTTTCTTTTAGCAAAAGAAGAGCTGAACAAACCACCTTTTTTTAAAGAAGCAATGCAGTTGTTCTGTATCACCATCGACAGAGATAATCCCAAAAATGCAGTTAAAGCATTAAGAAAGATTTTGGAATACTTGAAAAATGGCGAAAGCATTGGGATATTTCCCGAAGGAACACGAACAAAAGATGGAACAATCGCCCCGTTTGCACCAGGTGGCCTAAAGATTGCTTACAAAAGTAAAAAAAAGCTTATTCCAGTTGTTATTGATGGAACTGGAGAAGCAATGCCTAGAAAAAGCTGGATCGTTAGGCCAGCAAAAGTCACAGCAATTATCCTTGATCCAATTCAACCGAATCAATTTGAAACTTACGAAGAGTATGAATCAACAATTCATAAAAATATGCAAGTTGCTTTAGATAGTTTGAGAAAAGGATAAATCAAACTATAAAGTTTAAACTCGGGGTTTTACCAAAATTCCGGTTTTAGATCTCTGGCCATAAGTTCTTCAATACATTTTAACGGGTCACTTTCAGCGTAGATCACATCGTATATTTTTTCTGCAATTGGCATTTCTGTTTTTTTTGTTTTAAGAATATTAATCAAGGCTTTTACTGTATAGACCCCTTCAGCGACCATGTTCATGTTCTCAAGGATTTCTTTCGTTTTCTTTCCCCTTCCAAGCGCTTCTCCCACATATCGGTTTCGACTGTGCTTACTGGTGCACGTAACGATCATATCTCCAATTCCAGATAATCCTATGAAGGTTTCTCTTTTAGCTCCAATATCTTCCCCAAATCTCCTCATTTCCATTAAAGCTCGTGTGATTAATGCTGCTTTGGTATTATCCCAGGGTCCCAGTCCGTCAATGATTCCCGCTGCAATGGCATAAATATTCTTAAGGGCTCCACAAAGTTCAACACCTAAGATATCCTTGTTTGTATAGACTCTAAAATAGTCAGTACTGAATATTCTTTGGATAGTTTTTAATGCCTCCTCATCTTTTCCGGCAGCTACGATGTTGGTGGGAATTTTATTTATCACTTCTTCAGCATGGGTTGGACCGGAAAGTGTTATGTACTTTGATTCTTTTCCAAATAACTCTTCGCAAATCTGATGTATAAATTTCCCCGTCTCTATTTCTATTCCTTTTGAAAGATTGATGATAACTTTTCCATTTGTATTTATACCTGTTAAGATTTTTCTTATGGCCTGAGTTGGGAGGGCAAGAACAATTATCTCAGCTGATGATGTTACCTGAATTAGATTATTTGTTATATTTATGTTTTCATGCAATTTCTTACCAGGAAAGTAATAGGGATTTTCATTCCATTTCATGCTTTCTATAACTCTCTCATCCATTGTCCAACTGATAATTTTATAGCCCTTCAATGCAAGTAAATCTGATATGGATGTTCCCCAGCTTCCAAATCCTAGAACCCCGATAGTCAAAATTCTTTCCTCCTTGTAAAAATGGGTGTGATAATTTGTCAAGTGTTTTTTATGGTTTGTCTTACATCGTCTAAATATGACTTCATTGCATTAAAATCTCGGTTTCTTATAATTTCTGTCAATTCCGTCAGCTGAGAATTGATGAATTGAATTTGTTTGATGGTGTGTGGATTGAAAAGGATCTCAGAGAGAAGATAATCGTCTTCATTCATAAGATTCTGAGCGATGTGCATGTGTTTTTTAAATGTTGTTCCAGGAACAGCTTTTTCTTTTAGGCATCCTCCAAAGACCAAAGATGAGATGAAAGGAGTTGCAAGAGAATAAGCCATCGTTTTATCATGTTCTTCAAAAGAATATTCAAACAGGTTTATCTTTAAAGAGTTAAAAAAGTTGCGAAAGAAAGATTTTCCAATTTCATCAGATTCTTTAATAATTACAGCGTTTTCCGATTGTAAATCATTTATATTGGCAAATGTGGGGCCGAACATTGGATGCGTGGAAACAAATCGATGGGGGCTGGTTTGATAATATTCTTCAAGTCCATATTTTACAGAGGTGATATCTGAAATTATTGTATCCTTGTGTATGAACTCTTCGATTGATTTAAAAGCTTTAATGGTTATATTGAGACTGACGCAATTAATAACAAGTTCGGGTTTGAAGGAATTCAATTCCTGAATCTTCATGAAACGTTTCACGTTGAACAGATGTTTTAATTGCCTTGAGTCCGCATCGAAAATAGCCACTTCATGATCATGATTTAATTCTTCTGCAAACCATTTACCCATCTTTCCGGCACCTAATATAAATATTCTCATTAATTACTCCTTCCCTGATGTCTTCAGGCTATGATAGCATATTGGTCTTTGGTTAAAAAAGTCAATCTATTCCTAAGAGTTATTTTCCCAAAACGCTTGAAGAATTTGTATAATTTCCCTTTCATTTCGTATGTTGATGGCGTGAGACCAGTCTGCAGGAAATATTGAAGGATAAGGGTTTTGGATAAATCTTTGATCGATAAGCATGACAACACCCTTATCATCGTGAGAACGAATTACTCTACCAACAGCTTGCATTACCTTGTTTGCTCCAGGATATATATAAGCATATTCCCATCCTTTTCCCAGTTTATTTTGATAATAGTCTTTAATAATGTTTCTGTCAAACCCAATTTGCGGTAAACCAACACCTACAATAATTGCTCCGCTTAATCTTGTACCGATTAAATCAATACCTTCACCAAATATTCCACCCATCAATACAAAGCCAACCAGTGTTTCTTCAGGTTTATGTGTGAAAGATTCTAAAAAAGATTCTCTGTCATTTTCGTTCATATATGGATATTGAATGCTGGTTTTGATCTTTGGATATTTCAGTATGAAGGCGTTGTGTATCATCTCCATGTATTTGTAGGAGGGGAAAAACACCATGTAATTTCCCCTGTGCCTTGAAATTAATTCGATATTTTTAACAATTGAATCAGCAGAATATTGCCTGGCATTGTACTTGGTTGAAATCATTGAGTTTACAAGCAGACATAGTCTTTTTTGATTGAAAGGCGATCTCAAAATTAATGAATAGTCATCTTTGGTAGCGCCAAAAAGGTGTTTGTAATAGTCCATTGGTGAGAGTGTTGCTGAGAACAAGACGCAAGAACTGCCTTTTTCGAGCATCTCTCTTATATGTCTTGACGGATCGATGCAATAAAGGTTGAGTGTTTCGGCAACATTGTCATAGACAGAAATATAATGGTCATCATACCTTTCCATGGTATTGTTGAAGGCATTTAGTTCGAAAAAGTATTCTGTCAGTTTTTCTTTCATGGAATCGTATCCGGGTGTCATTAGATAAGCCGCTATTTCTCTTAAAGTATCCTCAAGGGATTCTTTAATATCTTTGGGAGCTTCTTTCTTTGTCCATTTTGGTTCAAGATTCTCATTTAGAAAGTAATAAGAAACCTCTGTTTCTAGCTTTCTGGTGCTTTTACTTATTTTCGAGTTTTTGCTTTTAACATCTTCTCTCAACTTGGACAAAGAATTCATCGATAATTTGGAAGAATACATCTCTCTAGCCCTTTCTGGTAGGTTATGTGCTTCATCTATCAGAAAAATGTAATTTCCTGCTTCATCAAAATATCTTCTTAAATAGGCTCTGGGATCAAAAAGATAGTTATAATCACAAATGATACAATCTGAGAATTCGGAAAGATCAAGAGATAGTTCATAGGGACAGACGGTGAATGAACGGGCATGTTCTTGAATTGTTTTTCTGCTTAAATGACAATCATTCGTTATAATGTTCGTTAACGCTTCGTTTACCCTGTCAAAATGACCTTTTGCGTACTGACAATTGTATGGATCACATTTAAATTCACCATTGATACAGATTTTTTCCTTTGCGGTAATCACAATCGACTTTAATTTTAAGCCTTTATTTCTCAGTAAATCCAGTGTATTTTCAACGGTTTGCCTAGTGATTGTCTTTGAAGTCAGATAAAAAATTGAACCGCCCAATGCTTTTCCCATAGCCTTTAGTGCAGGGAAAAGTGTTGCCAGAGTTTTCCCTGTTCCTGTTGGTGCCTGGGCGAAAAGCTTTTTCTTATCTTTTATGGAATGATAAACCATTACAGAAAACTTTCGTTGTCCCTCTCTAAATCGTTCAAAAGGGAAATGGAGATTTTTTATACTGTTGTTTCTTTCAAGAATCCATTCATCCTTGATCTTTAACCATTTTGTGTATTTATCTGCAAGTTCGTTGATAAACTGAGTGAGGTCTTTCTTTGAATAGGTAAAGTTAAGGTGTTTGATATGATCGTTGTCTGTGTTGTAATAGGTTATTCTCAAGTTGATTTGATCTAATTTTTCTTTTGAAACAACCATATATCCATAACACATACATTGCCTTAAATGATTTTGATCTAAAAGTTCATCAATATCTTCAATTGGAATGCGAGTTGTTTTTATTTCATCAATTGTAACCTCTTGCTTGGACCTGTGAATGCCATCTGCCCGTCCAAAAATAGATAATGAAATGTTTTTTTTTAGTATGGAACATGTTAAATAAACTTCGCTTTCAAAAGCACCCGCGAAAGTCTCTTCATAATCCTTTTGAATTTTTTTATGTGCCTTAACACCAAGTCTGCCTCTTTCTGAAAGATCTGATGCGTTAAATCTGTTATCCAAATTACCAGATCTGTAAATAAAACCTATGAGTTCTCTTACCCCAATCGTATGTTCGTTATTCAATTCATTTCCCCATTTTTTTATTTAGTCTTTTCATTTGCAGACAAAGCAGATAATGGTGCATCATCTCCATAAAGAACAAAGCCTCCCCAAACCCAAGAAGGCGCTTCCCCCCATTGCCTTCTTAAAGTATTTATCATTTTTCTCTTTGATGATTTTAAGGCTTCTGATTTCTTCATTCCTGATAAGAGTTTTTTATAAAACAAAATCATAAGGTTTACCGTAAATACGTCAGGTACATTCCAAAGACTTACCAATACTGAGGATACACCAGATGATATCAATGCGGAGCATAGACCTATTATGCCTTCACCAGGTGTAATATGACCACGTCCAGTTTTACAGGCTGACAATATTACAATTTCAGTGCTCAAGAGATTTAATGACAAAATGTCTGTTGCCGTTAGTACACCATCTTCATATAAAGTTGGAATTTCTTCTCCTCTCAAGATGTTATTTATGCCGCTTAAAGCAATTCCACATCGGGCAAAAGGGTGAATATCAATTCTATTTTCAAGATAAAAGCCATGTGTAGCAAGATGAAGTATCTTGGGTGAATTTATTTTTTTTAATTCACCATCATTTACTGATTCTTTGTTGTAAATATAAACATCACGTATGTCTTGTTCACTTAATAAATTGAGAATCTTTTTCGCCTCAGTTGAAGTTCCAGGTAATTGAGGAAATTGATCCAATTCATTCCTGAAAATATTGTGTTCTACTTTTTGTTTAGCATTATCGCCAAGAGGGTTTCTAGCAGGATCTAAATCAAAACTGGGATCTGCAAAAAGGAAAATACCTTCTGTGATATTATCTGTTTTTTCATGCTGATAGATCAGATTCCTTCCTGAACTAACATATTGAACACTGTAATCTTCAATGAGATATTGTCCGTTATCAAGAATAAGGGATTCAAAAGGAAGATTGTTAAATTCACCATCAGGAGAGACAATTATTTTTTTTGTTTTGTTTCTAAGCATAACCTCTTTGTCTTTGAAGAGTAATTTCCAAAGGGTGTTTTGAACCCTTTCAGAGTTTACGTCTTTTTTTTCTTTCTTTTTTTGTGTGATAACCCCTCGATTTAAATCCGAATGATTCATATCACTTTCTTTTATTAGTTTTTCTATTTCCTTTGCATCGTCTATAATGAAAAAATCTGTTTTGTCTTTCCGGATAAAGAAAATGATATATCCAAAGCTCGGCTGTTGTTCTTTTGTAGCGGAAAAATCAAAGAACTGGAATTTGAAGAAATCAACGAATAATGCCTCTTCAGAGATTTTTTCCTGAAGGAGTTTCACCGTGGCTGTTTTTGTTTTTGATTTTAATGAATATACGGGTACAGCACTTGATATCCTATTTTCGATTACCTCAGCTTTAGAATGGAGTGCCTTTACCTTTTCCCTGTTTTCTTCAGGCGTTTCGGTAAAATACCCCTTTGTTGTTCTCAGAACAATCTCCTCTTTTGTTTTTATGAGTGTGTTGAAGAGTTTTTTTAAGTGTGGGTCTCTATCTTTTATGATATTTCTATATCTTTCGATTCCAGTTTCAAATACTACTGCTTTTCTTCTAAGGATTAACCCAAAAACCTCTTTCAAAAGCTCATTCATTTCCAGCTCTTCTTTATTGTATTCTTTTTGCATCAAGGCAAAAAGGCTAATTAACTGATTCAATTCACCGTTTATTTTTTGAAGAAAATTCCATGCATAATCTCTGGAAAAAGAAGTGGATACTTCAAGAAGTATTTCATTTTGAATCTCTACAGCTTTTTTAAGAATTTTAAAAACTTGAACTTTTTCAGATAAAAAGAATTCTGTATTTGCCTTCATACCAAGAAGTTTTGTGTATTGAATGTGATTTTCACCTGTTGTTTCTTTTTGTATCGTCAAAGCTTTTTCCAAATATTCCAGTGTATTATGATAATCTTCTTTAATATAATGGATCTTTGCAATATTTGAAAGGGCTTTAACTTGAATTTCTGGTGTTGTTTGTGTATTTAATAATACCTCGTTTAAAAGTTTCTGCGCTTTTTCTGTTTTTTTTTGATGAATCAGTAATACCGCGTAATTTATTTTTATCTTTAACGTAGTTAAGGGCATGTCGGTTTTTTTTATTTGGAGAATTTTTTTAAATCCCTTTTCTGATAAATCCCTTTTGCCAAGGTTCATCTGTGCAGAGAAAAGGTTGTTAAGAGTCGTAATTGTTTTAGGATGTTGCACGCCATAGTATGCTCTTGTATAATCAGCTGATTTTAGAAGATACATTTCCGCTGCTTGAAAATTTCCCGTTTCCATGTATAAAACACCCAAGTTGTTTTCTATACTGTCGGTTATTTCATCAGTTCCATTTAATTGAGATATTTCTAATGCAGTGAGATATTTTTCAATAGCTTGGGAGTATTTTCCCCAATATTGATACATAAGCCCTGTATTCCAAAGAGTAGTCAAATAATCTTCAATATGACCACTAATTTCACTTTCATAAATCTTTAATACCCTATTAAATATCTCTTCCGCTTCTGAAAACCTACCAATATCAGTATATAAAAGGGCAATATTTGAAAAGGATTCGATTGTCTCGGGATGAGAATCCTCAAAAAAATGCAATCTCAAATCCAGGGCAACTTTATAATTATCCATAGCGGCTTCATAATCTCCCTTATAATAATTTAATTCCCCAATGAGATTGATAAGGAATGCCCTAAAGTCTCCATTAAATTTTATGCTTTCCTTTTCTTTGCTAAGAATTTTGATCAAGATGATTTCAATACTTTTATAATCACTGAAAAATAAATAAATGTTGTTGATTGTTTTTATCAATTCTCTTTTTGATGAAAAATTTAGGTTATCTTTTAGAAGTACTTCTTCAACTATTTGTTCAGAGTATTCATGAAATTGCTTAAGCTTCCTCAGCCTTGCCATTTCTTTCATTTTTTTAATTGTCTCTTTCATCTGAAAATTTTCCATATTGCCCCTTCTTAAAGGTTATTTTCAGGTTCGATTGCCAATAGGTATTTACCCGGTTTTAATCCCTCTATAGAAATCTGGTATTCATCGTTCTTATTTGTCTCTCGTGATAGGCTTATAACAGGCTCGCCGCCGTGAAGTGGGATGAGTAAAATTATGGGAGACGATTTTTGATTTTCGGTTCTTTTATATGTAATAAAAAGGGCTTTTTTATCAGTTTGGGCATTTATTTCCATGATATCCTTTTCACCAATTCGGCCGTAAAGTTTGTTTTCTACCCTTTTTTCAAAACTCATGTTAGGATCTCCTCTCATTACAAATGATTCAACGGGATATCTGAAAGTCATCTTTGTTTGTCGGTCATCCTTATTCTGCTTCAGCAGTTTTGTGATGTTAGCCATTCCATCGTGTTTTGTATCCATGAACACATCAATTAAATCAGCTTTAAAAGCCTGCCAATTTTTTAACCAGTTAAGAATTCTAGCCTTAATGTCATTTTCTTTACCACTGGTTGCTTTCAAGATTTTCAAAAACATTTTCTGTTCTTTGGTTGGATTTTCTTCAAGCCATTGTTGAAAAGAAAGACTGAAATCTAAGGCCTTTGTGACCTTTTTAAGGCATAAATCACACTCAGTGAGATGTTCTTCGATCATAACAATCTCGTCATTTTTCATCATTTCCACATCAATATTTTCATCTTGTGATAATGCGTGTTCAAACATTTCTTTTAATAAGTATTCTGAATCAATATAACGATCAATCTCCTCATCACTTAAATGTCTTTTCATGATAACACCTCACTATTCTTGATTTACATTATGAAATACCAGTTTATTCTCAAAGTGTCGCATGGTTTATCAGGATTCAAGAACTTTTTTTCTAACCCTTTTAAGTACTCTGTAGTTCCAATCTCTAATATTTTTCAAAGGATTTTTCCCAAAGAAGACACTTAAAGGTAATTCTCCCAATTCTTTATGAAGATAAGCTTCAAACTGTTTTCTTGATTTATGGTCTTTAGAGGGAATGATCTCATCCAAATGGACAGTGAATTGTTCTTCAATGGGTCTGAAAATTTTATCTAATTCCTTTACTTCATGGAAAGAACTTTTTGAGAAGGCCGCTTTCATCTCTGTGAAAAGCTTTCTGATTGATAAGTCAGTTAATAAGGTGATATCACTTCTGTCATCAGTCGTTTTTGTCAATAAAACCACAAGTATTTGCCATGGATAGCCACCTTCAAGTACAATTTGTTCTAAAAGAAAGCTTTCATAAGCAGTTTTCTCCTGGATTTCATCAGGAGATGGGTCGGAAGAAATAGCCCAAAAAACTGTTCCGGCTTCGTCTTCATCGTATTCGTTAAAATCTGAGACTAACCTTTCCGGGCGAGAGATTTCATCTTTAATTAAATTATTGGCAATTGATATCAAATAACTGAAAAGCGTTCCTTTATATGGATCAAAATTATCAATGTATCGTTCAAATCTTTGAAAGGACTCCAGCATGAGATCATGACATCTTGAATTAAAATATTCAGTTCCTTTTTTTCCGAAAAGATTCTTTGCAATATAGGATTTGATGGGAAGATTATAAAGCCTGTATAGCTCGTACATTCCCGATTGCTTGTGTTTTGTAATCATATTTAATAGTAGTAAATCAATGCTAATACCAAACAACCAAGAACGAAAAATATCTATTGGTTCTTTTTTTTCTTTATCAAGCAGCAAACTGTTGATTCTTGACCAGGACACATTGCAGGTAGTTGTGATGGTTTTCGAAATCAACTTATTCATACTTTTGTTATCGTTTATTTTTTCCTTAAGGTCTTTTTTAAATCGGAGCATTATTCTGGCTTTAAGCCTTGTAGAGAGAAAATGTGTTTGTTCATTACTGAATTTCATATACTCAACATGAATACTTTTTACATCATCAATCAGTTGTTCTTGAGCCATATTTGACCTCCGAAAAAGAGACTTTTCTGGTATTTTTACTATTTTAACATATGAATAGAGTTATGAGATTTTGATTAAGTGAAGATACTTTGAATTTCACTTTCAGAAAGCTCCCTATATTCACCTGGAGACAATGTTTTGTCTAAACAAAGAGATCCTATTGCTACTCTTTCAAGTTGAATCACCTGTGAATCGACCGCTTCAAACATTCTCTTTACCTGGTGGTATTTACCTTCTGTTATTCCTAACTGAATGGTATAAATTTTTTTGCGTTCTTCTAAAATATCAAAGAAAGTAACTGGTTTTGTTAAAAAGTCCTTTGATAGTTTTATGCCATTGTGGAACAATGAGGTTCTTTCAGGATTGAAATTCTTTACAACTACTTGGTATGTTTTTGTTATATCTTTTGTTGGGGAAATGATCGAGTGAATAATGTCGCCTTCGGTACTTAAGATCAGCAGACCAGTTGAATCGACATCTAATCTTCCTGCTATAGCATATTTGGGATGAGGTGGTTCGATTAATTCTATGACCGATGGATAGTCGGCTTCGCTTTCGTTAGAAGATACATAACCTTTTGGCTTGTTCATCATAATGGTACCAAAGGGTTTAGAAGTCAGATGTTTTCCGTATATTTCAATTCTCATATTTGAATTAACTTTTTTTGAAGGGTCAGTACAAATAACACTATCAACGGATATGTCCCCTCTTTTTATCAGTTTCTTTATCTCACTTCTTGATCCATAACCCGCATTGGAGATGAATTTATCTAGTCTCATTACCAGTTTCTACTCCCTCTGGCATGGTATATTTCAGAGCAAATCAATCTTATTCTTTCAAGGATGAAATCTTCTGTAGAATGAATTAGATAACCTGTCGCAAACTTGTTCAAGTCAATTATTCTCGGATCTTTGGCAAAAACAACTGAACGGTCATTTACCGGTGTATTTAAAGGTTGATGAAAAACTTCGAAATCTTCAAGAGAAAATCTTTTTTTTAATTTGATTATTGAAGCTATTAACAATTCTTGTCGCAAGAGTTCTTCATCATTTAATTTCTGATACCATCTCCAATCCAGCTTATTGAGCAATGAAGAATAAAACAAAACCTTACCTGAAGAGTCTATGACTGGAAGTTCCATATTTTGAAGTTTGGATTGGTCTTCTTCTGTTTGTTCTAAAAGTATCACTGGGAAGATCTTTCTGTAACTCAAATTCAAAATGAGAGAATCGTCTATGCCAAATTTCGCACTTAAAACAGGAAATATTCCCCCGGCAGTTAAACCATTTGCTATCCATTCGATTGTTTGAGAAGCTTTGAAAGACGTTGTTGAAAAAAAAGGGGCTATCTGGCTGTCAAAATGCCCATGCAAGTCGTCTAATTCATCTGAAAGCAACTGTGCATATCCTATGATACAAGCGTGAGTATTAGCTTCTTTAGCTTTTTGAGCTAACAATAAACCGAAATCATTTAGGATTTTGGGATCTGTAATACTACCCAAGGCAAAAGGAGATACCTCCTTAAAAAAATAGGGTAGTTCAGGATAGTATATCCGATAACCGCATTCTGTAGTGATTATTTTTTCTGCAAAATTAAGTGAGCAAATCAAAAAAAATATGACTAAGTATGTGAAAAACGCCCTCTTCATTATTTGTTTTTTCCAAACAGAGATCAGCAGCTTCTTTAAGTTTTTCAGTTGCATTTGCCATTGCAATGGAATAGCCCACCACCTCGAATGCAAAAATATCATTATCCCCATCTCCAATCATGATAGCCCTTTGCGGATCAAGGTTTAAATAATTAAGTAGTTCTACTACTGCGATTCCTTTATTTGTGGTTTTGGGGATATAATCAAGATAGATAGAAAAGGATTTAAAAATGTTTGTCTTTTTTGAAAAAAGCTCTTGACTTTCTTTTTCAATATCCGCAAGAAATTCAGAATTTCCTATTGCCAGAATTTTATCTACTTTCTCACCTTTTTTGATCAGTTCTGAAAGATTTTCAACCACTTCATAGTTCATCCCAGCATGAGCAGAATAGTCTTTAATTTTTTCATTCTCCTCTTCCACCAACAATTTATTATTAATGTAGGCTTGTCTGTGACATCCTTTTCTTCTGAGGTATTCGACAATTTCGACTGCTGTGTCACTTTCAATAAAATGATGAAATATAGGCTCTTTTTTTTCAGGTATTGTTATAAGACTTCCATTGTAGCTGACAATTGGAAATTGATCAGTTTCAAAATATTTGTTAATAATATGTTTTGCTGATCCAAGCATTCTGCCAGTACAGAATATAATCACGACACCTTTTTCGTGTATTTTTTTTAGTAAACCGACAGTGTTTTTGGACACCCTTAATTCATCATCCAGAATTGTCCCGTCTATATCAAGAATTACAGTGTTGAAAGTCAATATTTTTCTGCTCCCTTCAATTGAGTAATAACAGGTTGTCTCAGTTGTCCTTTTT
>CAZRYM010000005.1:0-73429 GCA_964604305.1 uncultured Thermotogaceae bacterium
CAGATTGATAAACGGATGTTATGGGGATACGTGCAGTTTTTATGCCAAGATTATCGGCCAACTTTTGAGCATCATCCAAACTGCCTTGAGAACTAAATTGAGAGGGCATTAAAAGACAAAAGACGTTGTCACTTCCCAGGGCTTCAACTGCTAATGTGGTAACTAGAGCAGAATCCAATCCGCCGCTTAAGCCGATCAGGACCTTTTTAAAACCGTTTTTATTGATATAATCTTTAATGGATTGGGTGATGGCTTGATAAAGGGAAGTCATATCATTGGGTTCTCCGAAAAGTGGAAAATCTTCACTTTTAGAGTTCAACTCAAAGGTTATGACATCTTCATTGAAAGATTTTGCACGCATCATGATTTTCCCGGTAGGGTTTGTTAAAAAACTTCCCCCGTAATAGACCAAATGATCAGTTGTGCCTACTCGATTTAATTCCAAAAAGGGATTCCCTGTTCGCTGAGAAATGAAAGCGCCGGTCTTCTCTCTTTCATGCAGTATTCCTCTAAAAAAAGGCCTTGTATTGAGATGTACCAGTAAAGTGTTTGGTGTAGAATCGATATTACTTATTTGAAAGCGGTCTTCTCTTTCGTCCTGAAATATTGAAAGGCGTTGTCCATCAATCTCAATAATATTATCTTGACAATGGCTTAAATCAAACGTACCATTTCCGGATAACAAAAAAACTGTTTCTTCACTGTTCTCCCCTTGAATAGGGCAAGTGATCAATACTTTTAAAGAGGATTCTTTCAAATGATCAGTCAACGAATTCAAACAATTTTGGGCTTCTTGTAGGAACCGTCCTCTTTTGAATAGTGAATTGTATTCCATTCCGGTTAGACTCTGAGCAGGGAAGATGAGTAAATTACTCTTTGCTTTTATGGTTTCATTGACTCCTTGAAGGGCTTTTTGCAAATTTCTGTTAAAGTCACCCGGAGAGGGGTTAATTTGATGAATAGTTATTTTGAATGGTTGTTTCATAAGTATTGACCTCCTTGAATTTCGTTCATTCCAGATAAAATTCTTTTTGGATTACAGTTTTTCGATTATATCACGGAAGGGGACGACGGTTTTTGGGATAATTCTCATGTGATGGTTGAAATGATTAAATGATCTTTTTAAATTAAGACAATACTTATGGTTTTTTTACAGAGTTTTGTTATAATCCATTAGAGGCTAAAATTAGTTAAAGGAATGATCCTGTTGCTCAATTATGTTTGGATATTTCTCGCCGGTGTTATTTCCGGTTTCGTAAACGTTTTGGCAGGCGGGGGTTCAATGTTAACACTGCCGGCTCTTTCATTACTGGGGATGGATTTATCGGTTGCAAACGGTACAAACCGGATAGGTGTTCTTTTTACAAATACTATGGGTACTTTGAAGTTTCACAAGAGCGGAAAGCTGCATTTGAAAAGGGCAATTTTTCTCATGATTCCCACTACAATAGGTGCGATCATTGGAGCTTTTATCGCGGTTGATATTGATGAAAGCTTACTTAAAAACATCGTAGGTTACATCTTTCTCGGATTAAGCGTTTTGATCATTTTCAAACCAAATCTATGGACAAAAGAAAGAAAAGTCAACAGGAAAACGTGGCTTTCGGTATTGGTATTCTTTGTCATAGGGATATACGGTGGGTTTTTACAGGCCGGCGTAGGCTTTTTTCTCATGAGTGCCCTGGTTTTGCTGGAAGGCTTTGACCTGGTAAAGACAAACGCAGCAAAGGTTTTTATTATACTGTGCTATACCGTTTTCTCCCTGATCATCTTCGCCTTAAACGGCAAAGTGGATTATTTGGCAGGTGTTGTGTTAGGCTTTGGAGGCGCCCTTGGTGCGTATATCGGTGCCCACACAGCCATTAAAAAGGGAGCGGGATTTATCAGATATATAGTTTTTGTGGCAGTGATTGCCAGTGCGATTAAATATATAGTAACATAGAAAAAGGGGGATGCAAATGAAAGAACTAATGACCGGAAACGAGGCGGTTGCACGCGGTGCTTATGAAGCCGGTGTTACGATAGGATCCGCTTATCCGGGAACACCAAGTACGGAGATCTTTGAATCACTTGCCCAGTACGATGAGATCTATTCAGAATGGGCGCCAAATGAAAAAGTAGCTGCAGAAGTTGTTGTAGGTGCTTCTATGGCTGGGGCAAGGGCAATATCAGCAATGAAACATGTTGGGATGAATGTAGCATCCGATCCCATTTACACACATGCATATCTGGGTGTTAACGGTGGTTGTGTATACGTCACCGCTGATGATCCCGGGCTTCACTCGTCCCAAAACGAGCAGGATAATCGCTATGTCGCCCTTCACGCTAAGATTCCTATGCTAGAGCCTTCTGACAGTCAGGAATCAAAGGATATGATCCGAAGGGCTTATGAAATAAGTGAACAATTCGATGTTCCGATAATTTTCAGGATGACCACAAGAGTTTGTCACTCTAAGAGTGTTGTGGAATTGGGTGAGAGGAAAGAAGCAGGTATCCGGGAGTACGAAAGGAATATCCCGAAATTCGTTGCAACACCGGCTGCTTGCAGGCGTCATCATGTTGAGTTGGAGGAGAAGCTAAAACGATTGGAAGCATTTTCAAACGAAACGGATTTGAATTTCACCCAAATAAACGAAGGGGCAAAAATCGGAGTAATCACATCCGGTATCTCTTTTCAGTATTCAAAAGAGGTTTTTGGGGAGCAGGCATCTTACTTGAAACTTGGCTTTACATATCCGATCCCAAAAAAGAAAATTAAAGAATTTGCTGCCCAGTACGACACCCTTTATGTGGTAGAAGAAAATGACCCTTATCTTGAAACGCAGATAAAGGCATTGGGAATTAGTGTTGTTGGAAAGGACAAGATACCTATAACCGGCGAATTGAATCCGGATATTATCGCCTTTTCTTTACTGGGAAAAAAACCGGATTATGTTAAATCTGACCAAAATTCTGTAAAGGGAAGACCGCCTACATTGTGTTCCGGATGTCCTCACAGAGGTTTGTTTTTCGAATTGAGTAAACGAAAAGATGCCGTTATTACAGGGGACATCGGATGTTATACCTTGGGTTCTGCGGATCCTCTTAATGCAATGGACAGCGTAATTTGCATGGGTGCTGGTGTAAGTGCTGCACATGGTTTTGCAAAGGTATTTGAGCAAACCTGCGATAAACGAAAGGTTTTTGGAGTCGTTGGGGATTCCACCTTTTTTCACTCCGGTATAACCAGCCTTATTGACATTGTATACAATAAAAGTAACTGCACCATAATCATATTGGATAACCGAGTAACCGGAATGACAGGCCATCAGGAAAACCCGGGAACCGGATATACTTTAAAAGGTGAAAAGGCACCAATGATAGAAATCGAACCTCTTGTAAGGGCGATAGGTGTAGAAAACGTGTACCTGATTAATCCCAATAACATTAAAGAGGTAAGAGAGGCGTTAAATGAAGCCGCGCTCTTTGAAGGACCATCAGTCATCATTACCAAATGGCCTTGTGCTCTTAAAAAATTGCATGAAGAGGAAAAAAAGGAATATCCTCTCCCCCAATGGATTTATCAGGTAGATTCTGAGAAATGCAGGAAATGTCGCATGTGTCTGAAAATAGGTTGTCCGTCCATATCCTTTAATCCTCAGACCGGTTCTTATATCGATCCTAATACATGTGTAGGCTGTTCAGTATGTGCCCAGGTATGTCCTTTTGATGCGATAAAAAAGGCGGGTGATACCGAATGAGTGGAGTGAAAAACATCCTGCTTGTAGGCGTTGGCGGCCAGGGAACCATACTCACTTCAAAGATATTGTCTACAGGATTACTAAATGCCGGTTATGATGTAAAAATGTCCGAAATTCACGGTATGGCTCAAAGAGGCGGTTCAGTTTCCACACAGGTTCGATATGGTGAACGTGTGAACTCACCCATTATAGGCAGGGGAGAAGCTGACATATTGATTGCTTTTGAAAAGATGGAAGCCATGAGATGGTTGGAATTTCTATCAAAGAGTGGAAAGTTGATTGTAAATGATTATGAGATCGCATCAGCTCCAATTTTATCGGGAAAAGAAACCTATCCAAAAGGAATTTTGGAGTCCCTTTCCCGAAAGACAGAAAACATTGTACTCCCTGCAACCAAGATGGCATTGGGTTTGGGCAATATCAGGGTAATGAATGTTATCATGCTTGGAGTTCTTGTAAAGCATGCAGGCTTGGAAACCATAGACTGGAGAGCAGAGATTAAAAATATGGTCAAATCAAGATTCGTTGACATAAATTTGAAGGCCTTTGAATTGGGTTTTTCTATTTAAACAAAAAGGCATACCCTTTTCAAGTAGCAGAATTTAAGGAATAGATTAGATGTTATAGCTTTAAAAAGCTGGGAGGAATAAAATGTCTGTTGAAAAGTATTTGAAACACTTAAGAATTGACAGGTTACCACATGTTTGGTGTCCTGGATGCGGAAACGGGACCATACTCAAAGCAACAGTAGGAGCCATAGAAGAATTAGGACTGGATCCGTCAAATATAGCCGTTGTATCTGGAATCGGTTGTTCATCAAGAGCAACGGGTTATTTAAATTACAATACCATGCATACCCTTCATGGAAGAGCCATACCCTTTGCAACGGGAATCAAACTTTCCCGTCCCGAGATGACCGTACTAGTTATGACGGGAGATGGTGATGCCGGGGCAATTGGAGGGAACCATTTCATTCATGCCGCACGCAGAAATATGGATATTACCGTAATTGGTTTCAACAACAACATATACGGTATGACAGGTGGCCAATATTCGCCAACAACTCCTGAAGATTCATATGCAACAACTGCCCCATATGGGAATATTGAGGAGCCTTTTGATCTGTCCAGGCTGGCCATTACAGCTGGAGCTACTTATGTGGCCAGGACCACCACATATCATTTTGTGGCTTTACAGAATTATATTAAAAAGGCTATCATGAATCAAGGATACTCATTTGTTGAAACGATTACTCAATGTCCAACGTATTATGGCCGATACAATAAAAAGGGAACAGCGCCTCAGATGATCAATTACTTTAAGGATAGTGGCACAACCTTATCCAAGGCGTTGTCAATGTTAAAGGAAATGGATCCTGAAGCGAATTATGATGGCTTTAATGTCAATGCGCTGCTTGAAAAGGCTGTGGAAAAACTTCCTGACAAATTGATAATCGGAGAATTCGTGAACAAAACAAAACCGGGCTATGTGGCCAAATATGAAGAAATTTTGAATAAAGCAAAAGAAGAAGCAACCATGTCAAAACAATAACTTGGATGGTGATGTAAGTGATTCCGATAGAGAGAAATCCGTTTACAATAAGAATAGGTGGACTTGGTGGACAAGGAAATATCAAAATGGGATTAATTCTCGCGAAGGCTTTAACAAATGATAAAAAATGGGTCATACAGACACAGCATTACGGAGCACAAGTTCGAGGCGGTGTAGCCTATTCTGATGTGTTATTTTGTGATGATCCCATTGATTTTCCAATCGCCTACAGTTTCAACGTCTTGTATATGATGGATCAGAAACCGTTAAATTCCTTTTTTCATCTTTTGAAACCTAATGGCGTGCTGATTTGTGATAGTACATTTGTCAAGCAGATACATGTCAATATCCGCAGGGTAACAAAAAAAATCCTGGTTTACCCCGTAACGGAAATATGTATAGAGAAATTTGGAATGCCCGTACTGGCCAATGTCATGGGTCTGGGGATTTTGCAGAAGGCGACCGGTATTGTCAATTTGGATGCGTTGAAACAAACAATAAGTGAAGAAGTTCCGAAAAAGTTTATAGATATCAATCTTGAGGCTTTAGAGCATGGTTATAAACTCTGTGATAAATGCTATACCCTAAAAGAAGAAAAAAAGTACACACCCATTAATTTCGAATAGATTTATACGAGTAAGTTACAGCGACAGAAAAGAGGTGGCATAATGGTAAAAGAAACCCGTGTATTGATATGCGACGATTCTGCATTTATGCGAATGGTTATAAAAGACATCATAGATTCCCAGAAGGGGATAGCGGTTGTTGGACAAGCCAGGGATGGCATGGAAGCTGTAGAAAAGGCGACACAACTTAATCCCGATGTGATTACAATGGACGTAGAGATGCCCAAACTTAACGGTTTGGAAGCAATGAAAATCATTACAAAGAAAATGGCCACCAGGGTAATTATGGTAAGCAGCTTAACTGAGGAAGGGGCTCAGATAACAATAGAAGCCCTTGAAAATGGTGCGGTGGATTTTCTCACCAAACCCTCGGGTTCCATTTCGACGAATTTTAGAAAAATGGGTGGAGAACTCATTTCAAAAATCAATAGTGCCATGCTTCTTGAGCCTTCAAAGGTATCATTGTTGAGAAAGTCAAGGACCATACGGAAACCTTTGAGAAGAACTTTCTCATCAACCGGAAAGATTGTTTTGATTGCCTCATCAACCGGAGGTCCAAAGGCCTTGGATAATGTAATTCCCCAATTACCGGGAAACCTTCCAGCACCTGTTATAGTAGTTCAGCACATGCCAGCGGGATTTACCAAATCCCTGGCTGCCAGGTTAAACAAGATATCTGACATTGAAGTACAAGAGGCTCAAGAAGGAGATATCATTAAAAACTCCGTTGTGTATATCGCACCGGGGAATTATCATCTTGGTTTGAAGAACGAAGGGTCTGTAGTTAAAGCCTTTTTAGATAAAAGTTCAAAGATAAACGGTGTGAGACCGGCTGCTGATTTCACTTTTGACAGGGGAGCAGAAATTTACCAAAATAACGTCATTGGGGTTGTTTTAACGGGTATGGGTAGAGACGGAACAAAAGGATGTTTTAAGATTAAACATTACAATGGAAAAGTAATTGCAGAAGCCGAATCCACCTGTGTTGTCTACGGCATGCCAAAGTCCGTCGTCAGAGAAGGTTATTCGGATTTTGAGCTCCCTTCCCATAAAATTGCCGAAAAAATTGTAGAACTTGTTTAGGAGTGAGAAAGATGCCTAAAGCCATGTATCCGGGAACATTTGATCCTATTACCTACGGTCACATTGATGTCGCGAGACGTGCTGCAAAAGCATTTGGCAGTTTGGTAATTGTGGTGATGCAAAATAGAGTTAAAAAGGGAGTTTTATTTGACGTCAAGGAAAGATGTGGGATGATCGAAGAGGTTTTCACTAAAGATGAAAATATCAGCGTGGATACCCATAACGGTTTAATGGTAGAATATGCCAAGCAAAAAGGAATAAATGTTGTTGTCCGGGGTTTGAGAGCTGTCTCTGATTTTGAATACGAAATGCAAATGGCAGCTGCCAACAAAAAGATGTTTAGCGATTTGGATACTTTTTTTTTGATGACTGAGACAAAGTATTCGTTTATTTCATCTTCTCTGGTTAAGGAGATCGCATTTCATGGAAGCTCCGTTGATCCATGGGTACCGGAAATTGTCAAGGAAAAACTGAAAAAAAAATTAAATGATGATCAAGACAGTTTTTGAGAATAAAATTTTAATGTTTAAATATAAAGTAAACAGAAGGGGATGGTTTAATGACAGAAAAACAAAAAAAAGATATCTGGGGTGATTGTACCCAGGAAGAGTGGAATGATTGGAAATGGCAACTGAAAAACAGAATAATGGATGTAGAAACCTTAAATAAGGTTATAAAACTCTCAGAGGAAGATAAAAGAGCCATAGAACACAGTTTGGAATTTTTAAGAATGGCCATAACACCTTATTATGCATCACTGATAAATCCGGATGATCCGAAGGATCCCATCCGACTTCAGGCTGTCCCTTCTGTTCATGAGTTAATTGTTGCGCCTGAAGATATGTTGGATCCTTTACATGAAGACGTTGATTCGCCTACGCCAGGGATGACACATAGATATCCCGACAGGGTTTTACTTTTGGTTACAGATAGATGTTCCATGTACTGCAGGCATTGTACTAGAAGAAGAAAAGCCGGCGATACCGATAAAGCCCTCCCTCTTGGATATGTTGACAAAGCCGTTGAATATCTAAAGGATCATACCGAAGTCAGAGATGTATTAATCTCCGGAGGCGATCCCCTGACACTTCCTACGGAGCATCTTGAAAAAATTATTCAAAAGATAGCTACCGTTCCCACAGTGGAAATCATAAGAATCGGATCAAGGACACCCGTTGTATTGCCTCAAAGGATTGATGAGGAACTAATCAACATGCTTAAAAAATATAAAACAATCTGGTTGAATACTCATTTTAACCATCCTGCTGAAATAACGGAAGAGAGTATTAACGCCTTAAACAAACTAGCTGAAGCCGGAATACCCCTTGGCAACCAGTCTGTACTACTCAGAGGAATCAACGATCATCCCGAAATAATGAAATGCCTCGTTCAAAAATTGGTGAAAAATCGGGTAAGACCCTATTACATGTATCAATGTGATCTTTCACAAGGTTTGTCGCATTTTAGAACAACAGTTGCAAAAGGGTTGGAAATCATGGAATATTTAAGAGGACATACATCAGGCTTTGCCGTTCCAACGTATGTAATCGATGCCCCTCATGGAGGAGGAAAGATACCGGTTATGCCACAATATTTGATCTCATATGGAGAAAACAAAATTATTCTCAGAAATTATGAAGGTGGGTTGTTTGTCTATGAAGAACCAAAAGACTATCATGCATCCGCAGATCCAGATGGCTGGCTTGATGAAAACCGCAAAAGTAAAGAGGGATTGGCAAGCATGCTATCAGGTAAAAACAAAAAACTGGTACCGGGCGAAACAGAACGTTTGCATAGGGCCGGAGAATGGAAACGAACACATTCTCAATAGAAGAACTGTTTGATTTCCTGGCAGCAAAGCAAAGAGTGATTTCAATTATTGGCATGGAAAAGAACATCGGTAAGACAACTCTTTTAAACTTTTTGCTTAAAGGAATGTATGAACGTTCATTGCCTACCTTGGTTATGACTGTTGGCATGGACGGCGAGGCAATTGACAGTGTTGAGAATACTCCGAAACCTGAGATTATTGTGTACAAGGGCGGGTGTTTTTTAACCATTACTGAATTAATTACTACGCCTTCTTCTGTCGAAGTATTGGAGACATTTGACGTAAAAGTCTCTGGGTCCAAGGTAATTTTAGCACGAGCGTTAGCAGATACAAAGATTCAACTGGTCAACCCGGCCAACCAAATGATGCTTTCGAAGTTGATTGATCAAGGTGTGCGTCATTGCGGAAAGTGTACCGTTCTTATTGATGGAGCTCTGGACAGATTCTCACACGGTTCAACATCCTTAATCGACGGGGTTTTTGTTTGTGCTGGGGTTCAAACAGCTGGGGATTTACCTCTAATAATCAAAAAAACAAAGTTGTTGATTGGCTATCTTGAGTGCACTGAAAGTGAAGATTATATTCGAAGACTCATTCGTAATAATGAGATTGAAAAGGGAAGTGCGATAATTAGAGATCGTAAGGCAGTTGCGTGTATAACAGGTACTTTGCTGGATACAACGGAACTTGATGAAAAGATCAAGAATAATGATATAATCTATACAACCGGTGTGATAACCGATAAGATAATGAAACGATTTATTGATAGAGAATTAAATGTGACAATCGTGTTGATTGATGGCACAAGATGTCATATTAGTCAAAGATATAGCCTTATAATCAACAGAAAGAGAATCGCAATACGTGTCTTGAACAGGATACCAGTTTATGGTTTGGCAGTTAACAGTGTAGGAATAAGGCGTTCCATGAACCCGTCAAAAGTATTGAAGGATTTTAGAGAAGCGTTTAAAGATTTAAGGGTTTTTGATACAAGGTATTTGATGTAAAGACATTCTAACAGGGCAATCTGAGAATTGCCCCTATGTAAAAGCTACTTTCTAAACGTCCACAAAGGGGTGATACGATGGATTACAAATTAGTGACTAGAGGATTTTCAGCAACAGATGCAGTAGAGGATTATGTGGAAAAGAAAGTTTCAAAACTTGAAAAGGTCATGCCGGAAGGAGATCATGTTCATACCGAAGTTAAGATTGAACGGGAAAACAAAGATTTCAGAGCCGAGCTAACCGTCCACATAAGAGGGGCTGTGGTCAGAACAGATGAAATGACCAATGATATGTACGCTTCTCTGGATCTGGCGGTAGATGCGATGGAAAAGAAACTTGAAAAGTATAAGAACAAAAGAATTGCAAGACACCGGGCTTCTTCCAAGGTGTTATCGGAAGTGATGAAGAAAGAGAAAGAAGAGGATGAATTTGAGGATGAGTTTGAAGATATCGTCAAGACAAAAAGATTTTTCCTCAGACCGATGAATCTTGAGGAGGCAAAACTTCAATTGGAAATGTTGGGCCATAATTTCTTTGTTTTCAAAAACGCTGATACAGACGAGATCAACCTGATCTACAGACGTCAAAACAAGACAATGGGTTTAATAGAGTTTGAAGTTTAACTTAAATAAATGGGAAAAGGGGCCCGTTTCGAGGGTCTCTTTTTTTTAGTTTCACTTTTTTAATATTTTACGTTATAATAAAGAAAAGAAGTAAATCGATTTTACAGAGGTATTAATCGTCTTCTTAATATAAAAAAGAAGAAATTACAGTTAATTGAGAGGTGAAAAGATATAGTCATTTCCAACCCATTGATAAAAAGGATTCTTGTGGGAACGTTTCAGGATGAGATAATGATCGCTGTTCTAGAGGGAAATCAGCTCGTTGAGTTGCATCTGGAGGAGATGGATAACGAAAGTATTACCGGGAATATCTTTCTCGGCAAAGTGGAAAATTATGTTAGTAGTTTGGATGCTTCTTTTATTGATATTGGGAAAGGTAAAAACGCATTTTTGAGAAATAAGGACTTCTTGAAAAATTCCCTGGGAAATAAAGAGGCAAGAAAAAAAAGTGAAGTTCCGGTTAAGGGGAACAAGATAATCGTTCAGGCAAAAAAGGACCCTATGGGGAGCAAAGGGCCGCAAGTGACGACGAATATAGGGATTGCCGGTAGATATCTTGTCTTTATGCCTTTTTCCAGAAGTGTAGGAGTTTCAAAAAAGATTGAAGACAGCCTTGAAAGAAAACGCCTGCATAATCGGATGTCAAAGGTTGTCAAAGATTCCGGCATCATTATAAGGACAGTAGCACAAAATGTTGATTATGAAGCTTTGGAAGAGGAATATCAACTTTTAAAAAAAAGATGGGAAGAAATCCACAAACAGTTCCAAAGGTTCAAAAAGCCTCGATTGTTGCACGATGAGGCTGAAATTCTGGAATACCTTATGAGGGAAAAATATGATACTACCGTTGATGAGGTGGTAACCAATTCCAGGGAGATGTTTGCAAAACTTGAAAAGATATTAAAAGTCTTTGACAAAAAACCCGTGAAGGGTAAATTGCGTTTATGCAAAGAAGATGTCTTTGACACCTATAATGTAAGTGAACAACTGGAGGCGCTTTATTCAAGAAAGATTGAGATGGAGTGTGGTGGTTGGTTGGTGGTGGATAGAACGGAAGCATTTACCATCATTGATATCAATTCCGGAAGTAACGTATCCAGTAACAACACCAGAGACATGGCATTGGAGACGAATGTACAATCAGCTACAGAAGTAGCGAGACAGCTTAGACTGAGGAATTTAAGTGGGATAATAATCGTTGACTTCATAGATATGGAACAAGAAAACGATCGGATGACAATTTTGAAGGTTTTGAATGAAGAGTTGAAAAAGGATAAGGCAAAAACTGCTGTGATGGGTTTTACAAAACTTGGCTTAGTAGAAATTACAAGAAAGAGAACCTCCCCTCCTGTGGAGGAGTTGCTTTTCGAAAAATGCCCCATATGTCATGGAGAAGGATTGGTATTTTCTCCAAAGCGAATACTGAAGATGATTTCTGTGGAGTTGGACCAGGCCAAAAGGTTGAAAGACGTAAAAGGTATTCAACTAAATCTCCATTGGAGCCTTTCAGGTTATTTGAATAAGGAATGGCGTGAAGCTATGTTAAAAAGCACAGGATTTGATTCTATCGACATCGATTTTTCACGAAAAGATCCTAACGGGTATGATATAAAATATAAAAAGTAACTTTGAGAGGTGAATAATATGAGGAAGATACAATTTATATTTGGCGTTCATAATCATCAACCTGAAGGGAATTTTGATTTTGTTTTCCAGAAATCCTTGGAAAAAGGGTATAAGCCTTTTTTGGAAACGGTTTTTGAATATCCCCAGATTAAAACAACACTGCATTTTAGTGGATCTCTGCTTCAATTCATAGAAAAAAAGGACCCCAAGTTAATCGACTTGATAAAAAAAATGCTTGACAGAGATCAGATCGAATTGTTCTCAGGTGGTTATTATGATCCCATATTATCTGTGATTCCTGAGGAAGATCGGTTACTTCAGATCAAGATGATGAACGAGAAACTGAAAGAGTTGTTTGATTACAAGGCAAAGGGCTTTTGGCTTTCTGAAAGAGTTTGGGAACCATCCATGGTATCAACGCTTTCAAAACATGATGTAGAATACATTGCCCTGGATGACGATCACTTTAAAAATGCCGGTAATTACGAAGATGAACTCAATGGATATTTTCTGACTGAGGACCAGGGTTATCCCTTGAAGATATTCCCAATAAACAAAAAGCTCAGATATCTTATACCTTTTCATGATATTGACGAAACAATCAATTTCTTACACGAAAGGGCATCAGAAAGTGCTCAAAGCATGTATCTAATGATGGATGATGGTGAGAAATTCGGTATTTGGCCGGGTACTCATGAGCTGGTTTTCAAAAAAGGTTGGCTTGAAGGCTTTTTTAAAAGACTCATTGAAGAGTCGGAATGGTTAACTTTAACAACTTTTGGAGAGTATGCAAAGGAAGTTCCACCACGTGGGAGAACGTATATTCCCGATTCCTCTTATCCTGAGATGATGAGCTGGGCACTTCCCAGTAGAGCCAGAACACATTATGAGAGATTGGAAAATGAACTAAAGGAAAAAGGGGATTTCGAAAGATTTTCAATGTTTCTCAAGACTGGTTTCTGGAGGACTTTTTTGTCCAAATATACTGAATCTAATCTGATGCACAAAAAGATGCTTCACATCAGATCAAAAATCACCGGGGAAATGCCTGATAATATTAAAGAAAAGATACTGAAAAGTCAATCTAATGACGCTTATTGGCATGGCCTTTTTGGTGGATTGTATCTTCCTAATTTAAGAGCGGAAGTCTATAAAAATCTTATAAGCGCAAATAGGAGCATAGATGAAATCAAACATTCGGGTGAGGATGATTTTGTTGAAATTGAGGTAAAAGATTATGATATTGACGGATATGAGGAGATCATCATCAACAACAAAAGACTCACGATCGGAATTTCTCCGGCGAATGGCGGGAGAATATTCGAACTTTCTTTAAAAAATAAAGAAATTAACCTGATGAACAATCTTACCAGAAGATATGAACCTTATCATGAAAAGATGGAAGAAGCGAAAACGAAGGAGGAAGGCGGATACGGCAACCATTTGACAAAGGAAAAAGGCTTGGAAAAGCTCCTGAATTATGATTGGTATGAACGTTTTTCCTTCCTGGATCATTTCCTTGGAGAATGGAGTAATTTGGAAAAATACGCCCGATGCCGTTATCCGGAACAAGGTGACTTTACCAATCAGGATTATGCCTTTGAGATAATGGATAAGGAAACAGGTTCAATCAAGTTGACAAGAGAAGGGCACATCTGGCATGGATCTCTTTGGGTTCCCATAAAACTGGAAAAACACATCAAACTTGATGATGATGGCATACTGCTAAAAAACGTAATTACAAATATGTCCACCCACAATATTCCAATCTTCTACGGATGTGAATACAACATCAACATGATTTCTGACAGTTCAATGGATCGTTTTCTATACGCCGGTGAATATCCCAAAATCGGGATCTCGGAAACAGGAAAGGTTAAGGCAACCTATTTTGGCTTAAGAAGTGAATTTGAAGGTATAGACATTAACTTACAACCTGACAGAGAAGTAGAATTTTGGTATTTTCCGGTTTATACGGTTTCCTATTCGGAAAGAGGGTACGAAAAACTCTATCAAACTACGAGTATAACCCCTATTTATAAATTTAAGTCGGAACCCATGTCGACCTTTGAAACAGAAATGAAATTTAAAATAGAAGAATTTTAAAATAAATTTACGCAGCGTCTGAGAAATTGGACGAAAGGAGATGTAACAGTGGCATTTAAGCAATGGAAATTTGAAATAGCCGGCAGAGAGTTGGTTGTAGAACATGGAAAAATGGCAAAACAATCAGCGGGATCTGTAGTTGTTAGATTGGGAGATACGGTCGTTTTGATAACGGCTAATTGTAAAAAATCAGCATCCGGAATGGACTTTTTTCCGTTAACCGTTGAGTTTCAGGAAAAGTTTTATTCATCCGGGAAGATACCCGGGGGATTTTTAAAAAGAGAAGGAAGGCCGGGAGATACATCAATACTGGCTGCAAGGCAAATAGACAGACCCATTAGACCTCTGTTTCCAGAAGGTTTTTATAACGAGGTTCAGTTGATTGCAACGGTATTATCAATAGATGAGGATAATCCGGCGGATGTTCTTGGTATTCTTGGAGCCTCACTTGCGTTAAACCTTTCAAATATACCATTTGAAGGAATAGTAGCAGGGGTGAAAGTTGGTTATGTAGACGGTCAGCCGGTTGTTTTCCCAACAGAAGAAGAGTTGAGGAAAAGTGATATTGAGTTGACTGTAGCCGGTTCAAAAGAGGCTATTGTAATGGTAGAAGGTGAAGCCAAAGAAGTGGAAGAGGAACGGATGCTTGAAGGTCTGGACAAAGCTCATGAGGCAATCAAACAGATGTGCGAATTCCAGGAAAAAATATTAGAAGAGGTGGGGCCTTTTGAGAAGATGGAGTTTGAAGTATTAGCTCTATCAGATGAGGAGAAAGGCAGCCTGGAATCTTTGGTTGATAAAGCTGAACTGAAAACCAGAATGCTAACTACCGGGAAGAAAAATGCTGAGAAGGCACTTGGAGAATACAAAGAACAAATTCTTGAACAATTTGTCGAAAGTCTTGAAGAAGAAGCGGACTCTGTTAAACTTAGACTTGTTTCCGAGCATTATGAAGAGATTCTAAAGGGAATTATGAGAAGATCAATCGTAGAAGACAAAAAGCGTTCCGATGGCCGCGATCCCAGAACCATCAGACCCATTACATGTGAAACCGGTATTTTACCCAGGGCACATGGTTCTGCTCTTTTTACAAGGGGAGAAACTCAAAGTTTGGGAATCCTCACACTTGGAAGTGGTCGGGATGTTCAGTACATCGATTCAATTTATGAGGAATCGGAGAAGAATTTCATGTTGCATTACAATTTCCCGCCGTTTTCCGTCGGTGAGGTTAAAAGAATGTTTGGCACCTCTCGAAGAGAAATAGGACACGGCCATCTTGCAGAGCGTTCTGTAAAATCGATCATGCCTTCTGTAGAAGATTTTCCCTATACCGTTCGGGTAGTATCCGAAATACTTGAATCAAACGGATCATCATCAATGGCAACAATATGTTCAGCATCACTTTCATTGATGGATGCGGGGGTTCCTGTGAAGAAACACGTTGCCGGAATAGCCATGGGTATGATAAAAGAGCCTGATGATACGGTCATTCTTTCGGACATACTTGGAATAGAAGATCACCTTGGTGATATGGACTTTAAAGTTGCCGGGACTAAAGAAGGTATAACAGGATTTCAGATGGATGTAAAAGTCAGCGGAATAAGCAGGGACATCATGGCACAAGCATTGAATCAGGCCAAAGAGGGAAGACTGCACATATTGGACATCATGTACAACACCATTGAACAGTCCAGGGAGAAGCTTTCTGAATATGCTCCTGTGGCTATCTCTTTCGATATTCCGGAAGAATCTATCGGAGAAGTTATCGGACCCGGAGGAAAGACTATCAAGTTCATCACCGCTGAATTCGATGTTAAGGTAGAGATTGACGATGAAAAAGGAAAGGTTAATATCTACGGAGATGATGCCAAAAAGAGTAACGCAGCCGCTGAATACATACACAGAATGCTGGAACCCCTTGTGCCTGACAAGGAATACACCGGAAAGATAACCCGTATCGAAAAATATGGGGTATTTGTGGAATTGGCACCCGGTAAAACAGGCCTTCTCCACGTTTCAAACATGGAAGGCTATGTGAAAGATCCAGCAGCAAAGTTTAACCTTGGAGATGAAGTAAAGGTTGTCTGCGGTAAACTTGAACAGGGTGGAAAGATTGATTTGAGAGAACCCGGCAGTAAAAAGAAAAGTACCGGCAACAACGACAGAAGGGGTGGCAGAAAACCACCTGAAAGAAGAGAAAACAGGAAGTGATTTAGTGGATTCAGCCATAGCAACAACTTCGAAACTTAATAACGGAATGGAAATATTTTCACATAAAATGAACGGAGTAAGATCCGTAAGTCTTTCGATTGCGGTAAAGGCGGGTTCTTCAAATGAACCTGCCGGAAGCTCCGGTGCTGCTCATTTTACAGAGCATATGGTTTTCAAAGGAACCAGGACCCGCTCTCCAATAGAATTAAAAGAGCCTATTGAAAGAGTTGGTGGAACGCTCAATGCTTTTACCGGTAAGGAAAATACCGTTTACTTTGCAAGGGTACCAGATTCAAAATCAAGGATAGCTCTGTCAATATTAAAGGATATATGCAGTGAGTCATTATTTCCACAGAAATTTTTTGACCTTGAAAAGCAGGTTGTTATCGAGGAAATTTCAGCTGCAGATGATGATCCCGCTGATATTGTTTATGAACAATTTTTCAAAAATGTATGGGGAAAATGCAACTACGGGAATCCCGTTTTAGGTACACTTGACAGTATACAAGACATTAACAGGCAAGATCTTCTTGATTTTTACAGAACCAAATATAATCCTTCCAATATGGTTTTTTCAGTAGCCGGAAATTTCCCGGTGGAACTTTTGGAAAGTTTTAATGACTTGGCCTATACTCAATCGGAAAGAGAAGTATCTTCTTTAATATACTCACCTGAACGTTCGATAACGGTTACTGAAAAGGAAGATCTAAAACAGCTTCACATGTTGATTGGTATCGAAGCACCTTCAAGACAGGATCCGGATTTTAACGTTTTTCAAGTCTTGAATACACTTTTGGGTGGAGGAATGAGTTCAAAACTTTTCAATCGACTCCGGGAAGAATTAGGTTTGGTATACACAATAGATTCGGGATTAATAAGCTATCCGGAGGGAGGGCTTTTTTTCATTTACGCAGCAACGACACCTGAAAGGTTTTTAAAGCTCAAAGATGAACTGATGAAAGAACTTTTAAAGATCGTGAAAAACGGAATGAATGAACAGGATATCAATTACGGAAAAGAAAGGTTGAAAGGAAAACTTCTTCTTTCAACGGAAAGCACCTATTCCACAATGATGAGAAACCTTGATACCGGCCTTGCCTTTGGTAGACCGCTGAGTGTAGAGGAAATGGTGGAAAGGATTAATGCAGTGGATATTTCCCGGATGGATAAGGTTATGGAAAAATACTTTTCACGAAAATGGATACTGAGTCTGGTGACTCCAAAAAAGATCCTGAAACAATCGTTAATCGATAACTGGGAGGAGAAGGGGATAACGATTTGAAAATAATCTGGAAGCGAACAGAGGATTTAAAGGCAGGCGAAATATGTGGCGATGATGTATTCGATCCCAACAGCTTTGTTTTGCTTGCTCATAAATCCAGTATTCTGGATTCAAAAACAATCAAATATCTTCAGAGAAGGGAAGTAGAGTGGGTTCCAGTAAGAATCCAAGATGGCGGAGAAAAAGAAGAAAACATCATACTGGAGCTTGAGGACGAATATTCCAAAGAAGCCAAAGCCATTCTCTCACCAGAACTCCCCTTAATCGTTTCTGATGAAAAATACCATGAATCCATTGCCCGCTTTGAAACCGTTACGAAAACTTTTCTAAAAACAAACTCCTTTCAAAAAGAAGAAGTTGTTAATCTTAGTAATGAATTGGTGAATGAAGTGCTTAAGAGTAATTCCAGCGTTTTTAATTTCATGACGGACATCGCCCCGGGGTTTATCATCAAACATGGAATTAACACTGCAATTCTTGCTTGTGTTCTTGGAAAGGCTTTAAATAAGTCAAGGCATGTCCTATTTAAATTAACTAAGGTTGCTTTATTACATGATATCGGCTTAATTTACGCCGGGAAAGAAAAATCCCTGGATTATGTTGAAGATATATTTCAACAATACAAACACGGCGCATTGAACAGGGTAAAGATACATCCTGTTATTGGGGTGAAAATCATCAATAAAGTAGCCCCTGGATTTCTGGAGAAAGATGAAGAAGACGCCCTGATCGAACATCATGAACGTTATGATGGCAATGGCTTTCCCATGGGGGCAAAGGGTGAAAAAATTAACGAAATATCTCGTTTGATGGCCATTCCCGATGCTTACGATACCTTGATTACAAAGGTGGGAGGGAAATCCACTATGGATCCATATACCGCATTGAAATGGATAGTATCCAATTCAGGAATATTGTTCGACCCAACTTTTGTGAAGACCTTTGTCCAATTGACCGGTATTTACCCTACCGGAACCCATGTCAGATTAAGTAACGGAACCAGGGGAACAGTTATATCAAAAGGAGGGAAGGCGATAGGGCGTCCGATTTTACTGGTTGAAGATGAAGAAATCTCTTTAAGCGATAAAACAGATTTATTCATTACCGAGGTGCTTGGTGTTGATTAAATGGAAGCAGGTCAATACATTAAGAGACGGGGATATTTGTTCCGAAACGATTATGGGAAACAACCATGATGATGTTGTCATAGAAAATGGGGAAAAGATTACTTTTAAAACAATTCAGAAGCTTCATAACAGAGGTATAGACTGGATTTCTGTTTATGAAGAAGATGAAAATGATACTCCCCTCAACGATCTCTTTACAGAAGAAAAACTCGAAAAATTTTCATCCGAATTATCTCAGGTTTGTGAAGAGACTTTGAGAGAGGGAAGAATAAATATCGGAAAGACCAAGCAGATCAGTGACGAGATTAACAAAGAAATTATTGAAGAATATGGGGAATACGTAGTCCCTTCTCTGGTAAAGTTAAAGAATATGGATGATTATACCTTTACCCACCAAGTAAATGTTGCTATCATTTCCACTATACTTGCTACTGAGAAATATGGTAAAAAAAAGGAAATCATAGAAAAATTCACCATGGGTGGTTTATTGCACGATATGGGGAAATTGTGGATTCCCGGTGAAATACTGCAAAGTAATGAACGTTTAAAATCCTTTGAATATGATATTATCAAAAAACATCCGGAATACGGGCATAAGATCGCTTTGTTGTCTGGGGTGGATAATGAATCGATATTGAACGCTATTAAGTGTCATCACGAGAGATGGGATGGAAAGGGTTATTTGGAGGGTTTAAACGGTCTAAATATCCCTTTAGAGGGTAGGCTTTTAATGGTTGCTGATGTATTTGACGCCTTAACAACTAAACGCCCTTACAAAGATGCATGGGAGCCTTATGAAGCAGTTAGTTTTATCGTAAAGCAATCCAAGAAGATGTTCGATCCTGAAATTGTCCGACTATTTTTAATAGCGTTTGGACTTTATCCCATTAACACGAAAGTGATTTTGACCACAGAAGAACTGGCAATAGTGGTAGGTAACAAAAGGGGTTCTATAACCAGACCCATTGTAAAAGTAATTAGGAATGATCAGGAAATAGAGATTGATTTATCAAAAGAAGAGAAAGTTAGTATTAAAAAGGTCATAAAAATAAGAATGCTGAACAATTAATAACCGGGGTGATCGCTATTTTTCCCGATATGAATTCTCAGGAACTTGTACCTGGCCTTTTTTTACCCGATTATTCTAAAAGGTCGATCGTGAATCTGTCAAATTTTATCTTAAAATTCTTTAGCTGTTCTACTCCATATCCTCCCTTGGAAATAATGGATAAAATCAGATTTCCCGAAAAGAAAAAAAAGGTCGTGTTGTTTGTAATCGATGCCATTGGAAGGGATAATCTTCAAATGGCTGCTGAACAATCTGCATCATTAAAGAATGACTTACTCATATATGAAAAGGAAGTATTAACGAGTGTTTTTCCATCAACTACTACCGCAGCCCTCACCTCTTACAGCACTGCTCTTCCTCCGTTGGAACACGGTATGTTGGGGTATACACTGTTTCTATCTGATTATTCCTCTCTTGTAAACATGATTTTGTTAACTCCTCCGGAATTTGAAAGGGATTCGCTGATCCAATGTGGACTAAACCCTATGAAATTCTTAACAACACCGACGATTTTTGAAATCCTTCAAGAAAAGGGTGTCAAATGCTGGACAATTACCTCAGACTTGTTTGTGGAGTCAGGTTTAACAAAAATGCATCATAAAGGTTCTGCAAAGCGATCCTATGCAGGTATGTTGGAAATGTTTTATCAACTGTTAAAAACAATTGAAGAAGAGGATTCCAAGACATTTATCTTTATGTACTGGGGTTTGACCGATACCCATGGTCATCATTATGGAACAAATTCAAGGCCTTATCAGGGAGGAATTGAGTATCTTTTCAGAATGCTTCGACAGGAAGTTATTGATAGAATGAATAAACAGCAGATTGATGAAACCCTGTTCCTTGTCAGCTCAGACCACGGACAAATCGATACAACCTGGCAGGATGAGGAATGGATAACCTCAGAAGACGAACTTTTTGAACACTACATTCATCCGCCTATGTCCGGTGAGCCTCGAGCTGTTTATTTCAACGTTAAAGACCCGGATGGTTTTACAAACTATTTCAACAGACGTTTCTCAAAGCGATTTCATCTGATTGAAAAAAAACATGCCATAGAGAGCAATCTTTTTTCCAACACCGCTTTACCAATCAGTGTTCAGGAGAGAGGGTTTAAGGAGAATCATTCACGTATTGGAGACTTCATAGCCATTGCTAAAAACAGGTATTCCCTGCATTTTAAGCATCATGGCAAATCGTATACCTTAAAGGGTAAACATGGTTCATTGACATCAGAGGAACTGCTGGTACCTCTGTTAATATATTCATAGATTCAATCAGTTACAATTTTTGTCGCAGCAAAGGATATGATAGCATGTCATCAAAAATTTGTGTTGTTTTACTAAAGGATTTTGCGCTGTTAGGGAGGAAAGGAGAGCTTCTTGAAATTGAAAGTGATTATGCCAGATCATACCTCCTTCCGAAGGGAATTGTAAAACAAATAACCGATAAAAATACCGTGATCAGGTTAAAAGAGAAAATAAAAGATCAAAAGAAAGAGAAACAGACTTCTTTGTCTGAGACATCGAAGGCTTTATTATATAAATATAACGATCCTTCTGCTGGCTCAGAAAGGCAATCCGTATTGGGGAAATTGCCCCCGATGAAATTCAGGGTACATTTCAAGAATTCTCATACAGAGAAGATGAGTTGGGAATGGTATCCCGCTTACAAATTGAACAGGCTCCCGGCAGGTTACAGATTTGTTATTCTCACACACAAAGGGAGGCAATACCTTGGAACATTTCATTATCTTCAACAATTGTTAATCAGAAGGGTGCACTCTCCCTTGATTATCGACGGATCGAATTTGGGCTGGGTAAAAGGGAAACCGGCGATGGATCCTATATTTGACCTTTATGAGTACATTGCAGATAAATCTGAAAAGTTTTTCTTTCCTTTCATCTGGGCATTTGACAAATCTTTTAAAAGGAAATTGCCAAAAACAGAAAGAAGGGAATTAACTGAATTTTGTGCATGGTCAGGGACAAAAGTGGTAGATTACGCAGATGAAGAGATTTTTAAATTAGCAAAACGATATCACACAAAATATATTTTCTCTCAAGATCATTTTAAACAGTACCATACAGAGTATTATACAAGGATCACTTACAGATAAACAAGTTGAGGGGTGTAAGAATGGAACAGATAGAAGACTTAAAATTGGAAAATGAAACTTTAAAGAAAAGAATAGAGATTTTGGAAAGGGAGTTAACTGAACAGGATATTTTGAAGTTTCAGTGGGCCGGTAGTCTTGGAAGATGGGAATTGAATCTGAAGACAAAAAAGGTAAAATTCAATCCATTGAAAATCCAGACTTTGGGATACGAACCAGGAGAAATCGATCCGGATATGTATGGTTTTGTGAATATGATTCACAAAGACGATTACGATACCGCCATGCAGGCTATGAGAGAACATATTGCGGGAAAGGTTCCCGTTTACGAAACAGAATACAGGATAAAAACAAAGACAGGCGAATTTAAAACCTTTTATGACAGGGGGAAGATAATCAAAAAGGACGAAGCCGGACATCCTGAATTGGTTGCAGGGATTGTTTTTGATATAACGGAGAGAAGGAAGATGGAAGAGAAGCTGAAAGAGACGGTTTCTCAACTGAAAAAGGAAAATGAGCTCACCAATCAAATCCTGTCTATTATTTCACATGATCTCAGGGGGACAATAGGTGCCATCTCTTCATTAATCGACCTTTTTCTAAACGAGGAATATCAGTTATCCTCCTCTGAAAAAGAACGTTTTCTTTATGACATCAATATATCTGCGAAGTCTTCATTGTCAATATTGGAAAATCTTCTGAATTGGTCAAGAAACGTAAAAGGAAGTATTAAAGCGGATTTTACCGCATTCAACCTGACTGAAGTTGTGAATGATATAGTGAGTTTTAACAGGAGTATTTTCAGTTCAAAAAACATTACCATAACGAATAACATTAAAGAGAAGATCTACGTCAAAGGTGATAGCGATATGATTCATACCGTTGTTAGAAATCTGATCTCCAACGCCTTAAAATATACCAAAAGAAACGGGGAAATTAGCATTGATCATACAAAAGATCACGAAAAATGTTTTTTGATTATCAAAGATAACGGAGTTGGAATGGATGAAAGTAGATTAAAGGAAATTAACAGGAACAAGGTAAAATCAAAAGAAGGAACTGAAGGAGAAACCGGAACGGGTCTGGGACTTTCACTTGTGAGAGAGTTTTTGGAGAAAAACAACGGGATTATGGAAATAGAAAGTAAAAAAGGGGTAGGTACTACAATTAAAATCGGGTTACCAGAAGCATAAAAAAATAGGCACAGCAATTGAAGACTTAAAAATTCACTGAAGAAAGCGTTAGAATAAGATGTTTTTTAAAAGTGTTAATGGAGTTTGAATAGAAAGTACACGCTGTACCTATTTATAAAAAAACTAAAAATCTCGAAATTACATATAATTTATTCATCAGATAAATCAATCGCGCAAACATAATAAAGCAATAATACCATACGATTCTGCTTGCTATTTCATTCATTTTTTACTTTAATCATCTCGATAACTATACAACAAATAATTCGGTTTGTCAAGTATTATTTTTTAATTTTTATTGTCAGTTTGGTTTAATTTATCTCAGCCGATCTTCTTTAGACAAAATCAGCTTTCTCTCAAGCGCAGATTAAAGGGTAATTTAGCAACATAACAAAAATAATGGATTTAATAAAGGTAAAGAATTCAAAAGCCCTTTATCTACTTGTGTTCTTAATTGTACAATTTTTTTATTTAGTAGTATAATTCAACAAGTAAAACGAAAAAGGAGCGACCGATCCGGTGATAGAATCCGATATTAAAAAGGCATTAAAATTATCGCTGATTGAAGGTGCAGGAGCTTCAGTCTTCTTAATTTTAATTCAAGGATTTATCTTTACAAAAATAGCACTTGAATTTGGTGTTGATGAACTTTTATTGGGTTTTTTAATGGGGATTCAACTGTTGAGCCAAGTTTTTCAAATCTTCGTTCCAATGATCATCAATCGCCTTCAAAAGAGGAAACCTTTTGTGATATTCTTTATTGCGTTATCAAGAGCTTTTTGGCCGCTTTTGCTGATTATGTCACTTTTGGGGTGGGCTAATCAGGAAGTCTTTATCACCATTATTTCACTAAGTTTTATATTTGGTGCCTTTGCAGGAAATGCCTGGACCTCTTGGATGAGAGATCTTATTCCGGATAGCAAAATGGGATCATTTTTTGGTCTTCGTAACCTCATCAACACGGTTGTCAGTTTGATATTTACTTGGATTTTTTCAAGAATTCTTGAAAATAACCCCGATATTCACGGAGTAAGAATCGTCATCCTGATCGGTTTTATTTGTGCTATATGGAGTATCTTCTTTTTATCCAAACAGTATGATCCGCCATTAAAAGATTCAAAATCCGGTAATCTTTTTAAGTATATTGTTTCTGATAAAAACAATATACGATTAATGGTTTTTGGCGGATTCTGGAATTTTGCAGTCTTATTCACTGCTCCTTTTTTTTCTTATCATCAAATTCAGAATCTGAATATGAGTTTTTCGTTTTTGGGATATCTGTCCATCACATTCAGCGGCGTCATGATATTGTCGGTTATTTTATGGGGGAAACTTGCCGATAAAATCGGACACAAGAATATATTAAGAATTGGTGTTGCTTTGGCTTCAGTCGTATCAATCATGTGGTTTTTTATGGCACCACAAAATTTGCATGTATTAATGTGGGTTGATGCCTTTTTAGCTGGTACAGCCTGGTCTGCAATCAACCTGTCTATTTTTACTCTTCCTCTCATTATAGGAGGAAGGTCGGCAGCAGTGGTATACGGATTTTTTTCTGCTTTCAACGGTGTTTTTGGTTTTTTGGGCTCAGTATTAGGAGGAGTGGCGGCTAAATATTTATCAGGTTATTCTTTCACACTCTTTGAATTGGATATGAACGGCCTTCAAATCATGTTCCTCTTTGGCGGTATAATGCGGTTATTTTCGCTCTACTTTCTAAATAAGATAAACGTTTCCGGACATATCAGACTACGTACTGTCTTAGGACAAAGGGTTGTTAATATAAACAGAAGATTATCAAGAGACTTTTTTGAACCTATGCCCAGGTATATGTATCTGAAATCATTAGAGGTAGTCTCCCCCAAAAAGGCATCCAGAATCAAAAAAGAAATTTCATTGTTATAAGCATAAAAAAAGAGAGGGCTATTTAAAGCCCTCTCTTTTTTTGGTTATATTAATACTAAAATCTTTCAGAGAACCAATATGTCATATCTCTTGCTCGCTCTATACCTTCAACAATCATATCTTCTTTTACTAAATTCTTCTTTAAAAAATTTCTTTTATTTTTCATTTTGATCACTCCTTATTTAGGTTTAAGTTTTCTTTCTCAGTGTATCAAACACAAAAGTTAAAATTCTTAAATGATAGTTTGGTTATTAGTGAAGTCCCTGCATCGTCCAAAAAAATCTGTCTTTTTCCCTTTCAATCTGTTCACTTAACGTCTCGTATGGTTTTGAAACCTTTATTTTGAAAATATTCCTTTTCATTGTAATCCCTCCCTTTTTAGTCACATAATATTAGACGAGTTATTTATGTATAATATTACACGCCATACCTATAATATATAGGAGGGGTTGTTAATATTCAGTTTTCTTTTTCTTTGACTTATACTCGTACATACGTGAATCAGCAATATGTATGATCTTCTCCAGATCATCAATACTCTTCTCTTCAAGAGTCGTGATTCCGTAACTGATTGATAGCTCCAATCCCTTTTGAAGCGTCTGCCCTTTTTCTTGAAGTATAGAGTTGATTCTTTCCATAATTTTTTCGGATGTTTGTGCATCTGTTTTGATAAGGGCGATAACAAATTCATCTCCACCTATTCTGGAAATCAGATCTTCGGACCTTGTACAACTCAGAAGTGTTTCACCGAGTAGGTTTAAGGCCTTATCACCCATATTGTGACCGTATTGATCATTAATCTTTTTCAGATTATCCATGTCCACAAACACCAGAGTCCAGGGATAAATGTCTTTATCTATAATTTTTTTGATCTTTCTGAAAAATGTTCTTCTATTTTCCACTCCTGTCAGCTCATCATGTGAAGCAAGAACTTCCATACGGTCTTTGGCGATCTGTAAACTTTTATTTGCACTATTTTGATGGTTTATTAGAGAAGTGATTCGATGGGACATAATCTTAAAAGCATTTCCCAATTTTTCGGTTTCGCTGAAATCAGCATGTTTTTCCAGTTCCGATAATCCTAAGGAGGGATTCTTCTCATAATCATGTACCTTTTTAATAATCATATTTAAGTTATTGACCAATTTTTTTACCTTTTGGTGATTAATTAGCACCATGATAATTAGAATGGAAGAGATGATGATGTTGAAAAGGGTTAGGAATGAATTTTTGATTTTTAAAAGTTGTGAAAAGTCTATTTCAAATTTGGTTCTTACAATGGGAGAAATTTCATTTGGGTTGAAATCTTCTTCATAAAGACTGGTGTACACGATGTATAAGCCTTCTGAATTTTCTTTGAAAGCATAAAGTTGTTCGTTTTCAGCTTTTTTGAACATTCTTATATCATCTTTTGTCAATTCCGGGAAGTTTCCAAAAGGTTCATTCGAAACGGTATAAACAGCTATATTTTCCACATAGTCGTTGTTGTTTGCAAACAGTTGAAATTGATCGATAAATTTTTTTAAAATATCATCTTTCAACTTTAAGCCTATTTCGAAAAAATTGCCGTTGTTTAATCTATAATAACCAAAAATTCTGGGAATACCGGTTTTAACTTCATAAAGCATCTTATCAATTTTGATTTTGTTTATTTGTAATTGATTTAAAAAAGTCCAGTATTTAGGGACTGTTTTCTGTAAATCAAGTCCAAGATCGTTTTCATAATTTGTCTTTTCTATAATGCCTTCGTTTGAGATCACATACCAGTTGACTTTTTCAACGGTATTATCCTGTGATAAATAGTGAGAATCAATTATTTGGCTGATTTGATCATCTGTAGCTTCTGGATTGTTTTCATACCAAGTGGCACTATCCTGAAGTATTTGATCCATCTTCTGTCTGTTAGTCTGTTGAAAACCTGTAATCATTTGATGCCAGTTTTCCTGATAAGAGATGACGCTTTCTACTATCGTGTTAAATATTGGATCAAAAATGTATTTTTTATAACCTTTATCGAAAACAACATTGATGATGATAAGAAAGAATAATAAAGAGAATGCCAATGTAATGATTTGTGTTTTCAGTAAAGCGTAAATAAAACCACGTTTTTTCAAATTTCCCACACCTTTTTGTGTAGCCTAAACTCTTATCGTGGGATTATATCATATGACAAAGGTGTGGGGCTTTATGAAAGTACAAACGTTTTTTTATACAGGACTTTTTCTCCTGAGATATTCTCTGACGGCATCATTTGTAAATTGCTGGATTGTTTTCTCTTCTATCTTTGCAAGTTCTTTTAAAACAGCCCAGTCTTTATCGTCTAAATCCAGCTTGATAATCCTAATCTTTCCCTTGGTCATTTCCTGGATCCATTGATTGATGTCTTTCAGATTATCTTTGATATTTTCATTGATAATGTTTTCGAAATCCTCTTCAAAATCATTATGATTTTTCTTCATCATCTCTCACTTCCTGCTCACTGTTATTTGTGGTTTCTTCAGAGTTCTTTTTATTTTCCGGTATGACTTCTTCACGCATATCTTGAATCAGTTTTTCTGTTTGTTCCTCTGAATATTCCAAGATTTTTAGCATTTCCTTAGCTTCTTCCAGAGTAATAATACCCTGTAAATAAGTATAAACAATTCTTTCAGCATCCGGATCGTGTTTAGATGTTTTCTCTTCAGTTGATTTTTCTTTTAATTGCTCAGGTGTAAATTCTTCGGTTTTGATAATCAGATCGCCAGAAACGGTTTTAGCGTTGATTTCTCCTCCTGTTCCTTCTCCAAAGGTAAACTCGTTTTTACCTTTGACTTTAGGCTGTCTCTTTTTGAAAAGTGGATCTCCGGAAACAGAAATAAAACTGACAGAAGCATCAACGGGTGTTGTGAGTATGTTGATGTCTCCACTAACCGTATTGGCATTCCAAGAAATTTTTCGATTGACATTTTTTATCATGATATCCCCGCTGACCGTAATAATTTTTGATTCAGACGGGATGTTTCTGACGGCAATATCCCCGCTGACATTGTTGGCAGAAAGATACTGTGCGTTTTCAGAAATGGAGTCAATCTTAATGTCTCCCGATTTATCATTGCATGCTATCTGTGTTGCATCAATGTCGAAAGAAGAGATGTCTCCGCTTAATGATGAAAGGGTGCATTTATTTTCAACCTTGATCCCCTGTATTCTGATATCCCCTGATTTGGTGTTAATGGTCAGTTCATCACTAAAAGCAGCATCACATGTAATATCTCCCGATGTTGAGGAAAGTTTGATCTTTCCGCCTTTCAGTCCGTTTGCTTTTATTGATCCGGAAACGGTACTAATTGAAATTTTTTTAAGAATATCGACGGGTATTTTTAACTTGGCTTTGTATAGATTACCAACCGATGTGTTTATTGTTATTCCGAAAAATTTTACAATATTGCTCTTATCGTCAAAACGGATAATGAGTTTTTTTTCATTTCTGACAACTTCAACATCACAGTTTTCCTTTTCCCAAATAACATCCCAAGATACTTCTGAAACTGGTTCTTCAACACCTTCTAATTCGAAATCTCCTCCAACAGTAGAGATGACGATTTCATCTATATCGGTAAGGCTTGTGTTGCCTTTTTTTTGATAGAATGACATTTTTAATCCCCCTTCAAGCAATCAATGTTTTTATAAGCCATATGAAACCAGCCACGGCCAATATCACAATCAATATGGGTAAGAAGATAACGAATATGCCTGCAAAAATCAAACCAACTAGAATGACAGCGCCTATTGCGACGAATATTCCGATAATCGCCGGGAATAACTTAAAACCCAAAAAGATGAGGAAAATTGCCCCAAGAACTGATAGTATATTCATTTCTTCTCCTCCTTCTTTAACGTTCTCAACATTTCCATGGCATCCTTTGAACTTATCTCACCGTTTTCAAGCATATCAAGAATTTTTTGTGATTCTGTTCTCTCAGGTTGTGCACCTTCATATCCCATGGTTCTGACAATATCTTCCAATCTGTTTCTGGCAGTTGGGTATGAAATCTCCAACTCCTTCTGGACTTCCGAAAGATTTCCCCTGTTTTTAATAAATACTTTTGCAAAAAAAAGCTGATCTTCAGATAATTTGAACAGCTCATCCAGTTCAAACTTTCCGTTTACCGTTGTACCACAATTACCACACTTATACTCAGAGATAAAAAGTTGATGATTACAAGCGGGACATTTAGTTAAAGTTTTTCTCATTTTTCTTCACCTTCTTTCTGTTGATATAAACATTATACAGTATAAAGTTGCAAAAGTCAAGTTCTATAGAAAGATATTTAAGTTTGAAGTGAATATTATTAATGTGGAAGCGAATATATTTAATTAATTGAAGTTTTATTATTATTCAGGAGGATTAACAGACACAGCCGGTTCTTTCTGTTTGAATGGATTACTGGCCAATGCAGTTATTCAATTTGAATCAGTAATTTTTTCCAGAAGTCATTCTTGATTGGGGAACTGAAAATCTTTGGAAGCGTTTGCAATTTGGTATTGTTCAATACTGTTACGTATGCTTTCAAATTTAATTTCTACAGTTTTTCCAAGGATTTTTTCTATGGCATGTTTTTTTTCTTTCAGAATCTTGATGTCTTCAATTTTTCTTTGTGCAAAAGGTGTACCCGGCTTTGGAATCAATGGGTTGAAGCTGATTTTTATATCTGTAACTCCAAATGAGTGAGCAAGGTCACTGATTTTTCCAATCGCTGTAAAATCGGATTCCTCCTCTTCTCTCAAGCCGTAGATAAAGTACATCTTAAGCTTTTTTAAGCCTTTTTTTGCGATCATTCTAAGACTTCTTTCAATATCCTCATTGGATATTTGTTTCTTCATCACATCTCTTATCTTTTGACTGCCACCCTCCGGGGCGATAGTGATTTCCCTTTGTCCACTTCTTATGATTCCTTCAATCAACTTTTCTGATAGAGAATCCAGCCTTAATGATGAAACTGAGAATTTCATATTCCTCTCTTCAAGAAGGTCGAGAATATTTTCTTTAAATGGATGATCTGTAAATGTTGCTGAGATTAGACCGCAATCAGTAAATCCTTTTTCTTTTATTTCATCCAGAACAGTTCTTATAACATCTATTTTAACAAATCTGGCCGGACTTCGAGTATGTCCTGCGACACAGAATGCGCAAGATCTAATACATCCTCTGCCAATTTCCAAGAGGACTTTATCAGGAAAAACTGATTTTCTACTTGTAAAAATAGAAACAGCAGGTTTATCTATCATCTCAAATGATTTGGAAGTTGCTTTTGAGTCCACATTAAGAGGGGGGATTGAAAGATTTTCAATTATTCTAAGTTCTTCAAGTATAGTTGTCCGATCTTTTTTTCCTTTAAAACCTTCCCGAAGATTTAGCATGAGAAATTGTAGTTTACCTTCCGCATCCCCATGAAAAATTATGTCTGTATATCTCCAAAGGGCATTAGGGTTAAAATATGTAACGGCACCCCCCAGTAGAATAAACGGATGATGGTTTGTTCTGTTTTGACTTTGCAGTGGAATCCCCTTTTTCTTTAAGAGGGTAATAACATTTTTGAAATCCATTTCAAAAGAAACGGAAAAGGCCCAAATGTGAAATTCATCCAAAGGCCTAAAAGTATCTAGAGAATAAAAACGGGAAAAACCTTTATCAAAAAAAAATCTTTCACATTGAATTCCATCAAGGGAGTTTAATAGTTCAAATACTTTGTGAAACCCAAGATTTGAAATAGCTGTCTCGTAAGATGAAGGGAAGATCAGAGCCACTTTTAAATCCTTTTCCATAATATGAAGAGATCTGAATGTCTTTTCAGATCTCTTTTTGTTTTCAATAATCTTAAATTCTTTCAGGTCTTCGGACCTTCTTGGTTTTCTCAATTTATAACCGCTTTTCTTCGACTTTTCTTTTGATGTAGTCAGGAGAAATGATTACCCTGTCGATCTTACCGTGTGCAATATGCTCCATTTCGTCGTAAGCTTCAAAGGAAAAACGTATATGATTTCCTTCCACGCAATTTATTCGAATTTTTAATGTTACTCGCATAGAAACGGGAGTGATGCCAAAATGTTTGATGCTGGATGATACAACAGCAGCAATAATGTTTTCTCCAAGGACTCTTTTCAACATGTTTTCAGTAAATTCAAAAACTTTGATTATTAATTCTCTGGTTGCCAAAACGCTTAAATTTTTTACGATGGCGTTCTCTTTCCATATTTGTTCAGGTAGAACCTGAAATTGTGACGTTTCTTCTTTTTGTTCAAGAAAATTATAGGAACGATTTAAAACTGACATACTCTACCTCCAAATCAATTTCTTCTTGATAATAAAAGCATCCTCAATAATTGGGATATTGCCATTAGAGTGGATGCAACATAGGTCATTGCAGCTGCATTCAATACTCTTTTTGCCATGGCTGTTTCTTTGTTGTCAAGAATATGCTGACTCTCGATCATTGCCAGCGCCCTGCTGCTGGCATTAAACTCAACGGGTAAAGTGATGATTGAAAATATTACAACTGCCAGAAAAAGCCAAATGCCAACGTTAATTAAAAGTGGTGTAGATAAAAGAAGTCCAGCAAAAAAAATGATCCATGAAAAAGAAGAACCGAATTGTGCGATAGGGACAAATGCGTTTCTTATTTTCAAAGGAGCGTAATTGTTTTTGTGTTGTATGGCATGGCCTATTTCATGTGCAACTACACCCAGACTTGCAACGGAATCACTGGAATAAGTAGATTCAGAAAGGGCGACTTGCTTCTTTCTTGGATCGTAATGATCAGATAGATTTCCGCCGATATGAACGATTCTGATATTGGATAATCCGTTAGATGTGAGGAGTTGCTGGGCCAATTCATAACCGGTAATTCCCGATTTGGAACGAATGTGAGAAAACCTCTCAAATGTTGATTTAACCTTCATCTGTGCCCAAATCCCAAACACGAAGGCTGGAATCAGGAGAATCATGGATGCATAAAAAAACATTTTTACCACCTCTTTTCACGGTTGTTATCATTTTCAAAGGATTATTTGTTCAAGTACGTGATTAACGTCTTCAAATGCTTGCTTCTGGTTGGATGCCGAAGCTTTCTCAATGCCTTTACTTCGATCTGTCTTACTCTTTCACGTGTAACATTCAAATATTTTCCAACCTCTTCCAATGTTTTTTGACGTCCGTCAATCAATCCGTATCTCATTTTTAAAACTGTCGCCTCTCTGGGGCCCAATGTGTTTAAAACTTCATTTATCTCGTCTCTTAAAAGCATTAACATGGCAGAATCTTCGGGATTTATATTTTCCACATCTGCAACAAAATCTCCTACTGAGGAATCTTCATCTCCACCAACCGGGGATTCCAAGGATAGAGTCTCTTTATCTGCTTGCAATATCTCTTCAATCTTTTCAGTTGTTTTTCCTGTCATCTTTGCAAGGGTTTTTACTGAAGGATAATCTCCATGCTCCTGCAAATATTCCCGTCTGATCTTGTTGATTTTATTGATGGTTTCTACCATGTGAACCGGAACTCTTATGGTTCTCGCCTGATCAGCAATAGCTCTGGTAATGGCCTGTCTAATCCACCATGTAGCGTAGGTGCTGAATTTATAACCCTTTTTCCAGTCAAACTTCTCTACAGCCTTTAGAAGACCGATATTTCCTTCCTGGATGAGATCGAGAAAGGTTAATCCCCTTCCAATATATCTTTTTGCAATACTGACCACAAGTCTTAAGTTTGCCACAACCAGCTTCTGTTTTGATTTGTCATTACCCCTTTGAGCCTTTCTTGCATAGGTTCTCTCTTGCGTTGGGGTTAAAAGCGGGATTCTTCCGATTTCCTTCAGGTACATTTTGACACCGTCTTTAGTATATGATGCGTTATCAAAAATAGCCGGTCCTGTGGTACTAATAATCTTCTCCATGACTTCATCGTTTGTACTGGAAACCTCGTCTTTTTCTTCGTCATCATCATCAATGTCAGGTTCGCTTTCCTTGATCATGATATTAGCCTTTTCCAAATTTTCGTAAATTGTTTCCAGAAAGTTTCCATCAAATCCGGTATAATCCGGTGGAAGTGATTTATCAATATCCTCGTATGTGATATATCCCTTCTTTTTACCAATAGTTACAAGTTCCTTCATCCTTGCTTTAATTTCTTCCGGACCCAGGGTTTTTGGTTCTTTGGAGGCTTTCTTTTTTGTGCTGCCTTTTGTTGAGCGCTTTTTTACCGTTGGTTTTTTTTGTTCGTTTTTTTCACTGTCATCTTGCTTGTTCACGCTCATTCATTGTCCTCCCTTCTGATTTATTTAATTTATTAAATTCTCTGGAGAGTTTCAAACGATTTGTAATAAGCTGAAAACGTTCCTTTTCTTGTTCTGTATTCTGGATCAACTTATCAAGCTTTTCCATTTCATAACGTAATTGCCTTTTTTTAAAAGCCTTTTCACAATCTGAAATAATGAAGGGAAACGAATCGGATTTTTCATATCGTTCAAATTGACGAAAAAAACCCTCAATTTTATCGTTTGTAAAATAGTTCTGCAAATGCTCTGCAGCATCATCAGGTTGAAATTTTTGGCGAACATCTTTGAAAAAATTGATATAGGCATCCTTTATAATTTGCGCATACTCTTTAAATATGGACTCTATGGTAATCCTGGTGGTCGGATGAAACAAATAGAGTACAGTTAATTCCTGTTCAGGTTCCAAGTTATGAAGTATTTGAGACTTTTTTTCTCCTAATATTTGTCCTCCCATGTTTTTCTTTTGGGAACTTTCTTTTTTTGAAATATTCCAATTTTCCAAAAGTAGGCTTTTATCAAGTTGTGTCCAATCTGACAGCTTAGAAATCAACTTATCGAATCTTGAGATATTACCGGTTCTCTTTGCTCGAGCCAGGATGTATCGGCTATTTGCAATAAGAGAATCTCTGCCGGTTTCTTTTTCAAGATTGAAAGTTTTTTTTAAACTTTCCAATAAAAATTCTTCTATCGAAATAGCTTTAAGAAGTGTATTCTGAAAACTTTCAATGCCATATTTTAAAACGTATTCATCAGGATCTTTTACCGGAGACAATTGTAAAACCAGGGCGTTAATGGAATCATTCAGGTTTTTGAATGATTTTTCGATAGCGTTGATACCAGCTTCATCACTATCCAAGGCGAAAACAAATTTGTTTGTATACCTTGAAAGTTCACCGATCTGTTCTTTTGTAAGACTCGTCCCCATAATCGCCACGGTGTTTTTCATCCCATTTGTGTATAGCCTGATGGCATCAAAATACCCCTCTGTCAGTATTACAAAATCCACATCTTTAATGTTTTTTCGACTTAAGTCAAAAAGATAAAGAACTTTGCTTTTATTAAAGTAATCCGTTTGAGGTGAATTGATGTATTTCGGTTTTTCGTCATCTTCTACTTTTCTACCTGAAAAACCCAAAACATTGCCCGATTGATCTCTTAGAGAAAATATAAGGCGGCCCGCGAAAATATTATTCTCTCTTTCGTTAAAAATTCCTAATTCTTTTAGTCTTTGAGCACTAAAAATTTCCAAGAGCTTTTTGGTATCAGCATAATCTGACCAACCTAATCCTATCTCTTTGAGTCTTTCAGGTTCTAATCTCCTGATGTTTTTTAGGTAATGCCAACCTGCAGACCCCTCTTTCAAATTATTTGTGAATAAGGTCTCAATCTTTTTCATATCATTGGCATATGTTCGGAATTTTGAATCAATTGTTTTGTCAAATTGGGGCATTTGAACAGAATATCTGTCTGCAATTAATTTGACACTGTCCATAAAATCTAAATTCTCATAGGCTTGTATGAAAGAAATAATATCACCATTGGCACCACAACCAAAACAGTGAAAAGATTGTGTATTTTCATAGACGTAGAAAGATGGAGTTTTTTCCTGATGAAAAGGGCATAATGCCTTATAATTTCTTCCTGATTTTTGAAGTTCGATGTATGAAGAAATCAAATCCACTATGTTTACTTCTGTTTTGAGTTTCTGTACAAATCCTTTTAAACCCACAGGTCACCTCTATAATGAGGATAAGTTCAAATCATTGAGTTAATAAACACGAAAAGGGCACGAGGAGTTTTTCCCCTCGCACCGTTGTTTATCATATTAATGATGTTGTGATTAACGTTTTGAGAACTGTGGTGATTTTCTGGCTTTCTTCAAGCCATATTTTTTTCTCTCAACCATTCGTTCGTCTCTTCTTAAAAGCCCGGCTGATTTTAAAGTGGGTCTCAAATCCGAATTAAATTCAAGGAGTGCCCTCGACAAACCGAGTCTTATTGCACCGGCTTGTCCGCTCATACCACCACCGTGAATCTTCATGACCATGTCAAACCGGTCAATCGTTCCCGTTAGCATTAGCGGTTCTACTGCATGTCTAACAAGCGTATCTCTCATGAGGTAATCCTGAAGTGTCTCGTATTTTTTACCATTTATCTTGATTTGACCTTTACCCGGTCGAAGATGCACTCTTGCTACGGCTCTCTTTCTTCTTCCGGTACCGTAATAGTCTATAAACTCTGACATTTATTATAACCTCCCGATTATCCTATAATTCAATTTGTTTAGGTTTCTGGGCTGTATGAGGATGCTGATCCCCAGCATACACTTTAAGCTTTTGAAACATTGTTCTGCCTATTTTGTTCTTTGGGAGCATTCTTTTTACCGCTAAGGTTACAATACTCTCAGGATGTTTTGCCAACATCTGTTTTGTTGTAAATTCTTTCATATGTCCGGGATATCTTGAAAATCTTCTGTAAATTTTATCATCCATCTTAGAACCGGTCATTATAACTTTATCTGCATTGATAACAATTACAAAATCTCCGGAATCCACGTTTGGTGTATATTGCGGATTGTTCTTGCCGGTTAAAATCTTTGCAATCTGAGTAGCCATTCTGCCTAAAACCTTATCTTTGGCATCTACAACATACCATTTCTTTTCTCTTTCCTCAGGTTTGAGGCGGAAACTTTTTTGTTGATATTTCATCAAATTCTCCTCCTCTTATCGTTCGTCAACAATGTGAACGTATTTTCGATTTCTTCGAGTCTCAAAGGATACAAATCCCTCTTTTAATGCGAAAAGGGTGAAGTCCTTGCCCATTCCAACATTGTTTCCGGGAAAGATTTTTGTGCCTCTTTGTCTCATTATTATATTGCCCGGTATAACCGAGCTGCCATCGCCTTTTTTTATACCAAGGTATTTTGGATTTGAGTCTCTTCCATTTTTACCACCACCGCTCTTTCTATGAGCGAAAAGTTGTATATTCATTTTAACTTTCATACTTTCACCTCCACTGATAAGTAGCCGGAATATTCATTTTGAATCTCCCGTAGGGTTTTAATAAGGTTTTCGATAAGCATCTCAGTTAAGTGATCGGTTCTTTTCAACTCCACACTAAGTTGGCCTTTGTCATCCTGGGTCAGTGTATCCACCACTAAGCATTCCTCGCTTAATATCCTTGTAGTATGAAGGGATAGGGCGCTTACAGAAGCACAAACAATGTCTTTACCCATTGGCGCATATCCTGAATGACCGCTTATCTCAAAACCGCTGAAACCGTTTTCGTTTTTGTAAAAGACCGCTTTAATCATTTCTGTTCAGATCATTGTTCAATATTTTCTACCTTAACCGCTGTATAGGGTTGCTTGTGTCCTTTAACTCTCCTATACATCTTACGGCCCTTGAACTTGATAATCATGACTTTGTCATCTCTTACATGTTCAACAACCTTGCCGACTACCTTTGCGCCTTCAACATATGGTTTTCCGGTATGAATCTTATCATCGGTTCTTAGCATAACTACCCGGTCGAAGGTGATGGAGCTTCCTGGCTCTGCATCGTTTTTGTCGACATACACAATCTGTCCTTCTTCGATTTTGTATTGTCTGCCGGATGTTTCGATTATGGCGTACATTTTTGACCTCCTTTTGTCTTAAATATGCTGATGAAGGTACTTACAACCACAATATTCTTAGATTGCAAGATTTGTTGACCACCATCAGGCAAAATCCCGCATATTATATCATAAATGCAAAGGATATAACGAACGTATTGGATGTAAATTTTATTTAAACTCTGAAATAATTTTTTCTGTTGTCACCCAACTTTTTTAATCCCTCAATGATGGATGTTGATCTCTTTTCCCCGATTCCCGCAACTGCCTTTAATGTTTCTGGGTCTGCACCTCTAATGGCATTTAAGGAAGTTAATTGTTCAACCAGATTGTAGATGATATTGATGGGTATCTTGGTAACCGTTCTTATCATTCTAATACCTCTTGGATTAATCATTTCTTCAGTAAGTAAAGATTGTACTTCTATTCCAAGATAATTTGCCATCTTTGAGTAATCCAGCAGCTCCTTGTCCTTCAGTGATTTTAATCTTTGCACACAAAGGTCTACCTTATCTTCTTCCGGAATTCCATCTGCATTTAAATAGTCGTAAACGATCAAATGAAGATTTTCTTCCAAATCTCCGATCATTTCCTGTAATTGCAAGTTTGCCAATCTTCCGTTTATCCCAAGTTCCCAAATATAAGGCTCTATTTCTTCAGATGTCCTAAGGGCAGCAATAGACTTTTCCAGGGTTCTGCACAAATCAAATACGGTAACTTGGTTTTCAATCTCTAAAGTATTCAAGTTTTCAATCTCCCTGGAATAGCTTGCACTATATTTTTCAATTGCTTTCAGCCCCTGATCCACCATGGTAATTAAAAAATTAAGATCCTTTAAGACATATGCAAATGCACCCCAATATATGCTTACAACTCCTCTTCTTCTGGAAACGGCTATAGCCACTTTTCCTGTTTGTTTGGCAATCCTTTCGGCATTTCTGTGCCGCATACCCGTCTCTTTTGTAGGGATTGATGAATCGGGGGTCAATTGTACATTGGCGTGAAGAATTTTTGTGACATCCTCATTTAATATCACAGCCCCATCCATTTTAGTTAATTCGTAAATTTTCTGGGGCGTATAGTCACAATTTACATTGAATCCCAGTTGTATGATATTTTTATGTCTCTCGATATCTTCCTCGTTCATCAGCAGGATCAAACCACCGCTGTTTGATTTAATGATATTTTCAAGACCGAGTCTTAATTGTGTACCAGGAGAACATATTTTGATGATTTCTTTTAACAGTTCGTATTTTGCCATTATTTCCTCCCCACATTGTTATTAATTATACCATAAGAGCTAATTTCCAAGTTATTTTCAAGGTATTTTTGTTGATGAAAGACCTCTCTTGAGTAGAATGATGATTTTGTTCTTACTGAAAAGCATAGTATAATTAAAGACGCAATTGTAAAAAAAGTCTTTGCCAAAAAGGAGGTAACTGAAATGAAGGAAAAACCGGAAATTATTTTTCATTTATCTGATTCTCAAATCAATCAACAATATTCAATAAAAGGTATTGTTAAGCAAAAAGAACTTGAGGGCGTTTTGGATACTGAGACCCCGATTACGGATTTAACTTATTCGATTTCAATATTTAAGGCAAAAGATGAGGCTTTTGTCAGCGGTCAGGTAGAATGCACTTTAGAAGACCTTTGTTACAGGTGCTTGAAACCAACAACAGAAAAAATAACAGGGGTGATTGAGGCTACATATATTCATAGTAATGAAAATGATACAATTCTCAAAGAAAAGGAATTGGAATCTCTGGAAAATGTGATATACTATGTGGGCTCAGAGATCGATTTGTACGATCGTGTTATTGAAGCACTCATAACTGCTATCCCACAGAGATTTTTATGCTCTGAAAACTGTAAGGGTCTATGCCCCTTTTGTGGGGAAGATTTAAATGAGAATCCCAATCATCAATGTGAACCGGCTGAAGAATTTGAAAATAAAAGTGCTTTTTCAAAATTGGCGGAATTAAAAAAGAGTTTAAATAATGATTATCACGGTAAATAATAGAACAATAAAAGAACGGATATAAGGAGGGAATTAAAATGGCTGTTCCAAAGAAAAAGACTTCTCGCAGCAATACCAGGACCAGAAGGGCTCATTTTTTTAAAGCGATAAAAACACCCAGATCGGTATGCCCTAATTGCGGCGAAGCAAAACTGCCTCATCGTATTTGCCTGAGTTGTGGTTATTACAAGGGAAAGAAAGTATTGGAATTTGAAGAAGCAGAATAGTCTTATACTTCAATAGAATAAAGCACAGTAGGTTACAGTTACTGTGCTTTTTTTTCCGGTCTTCCTTCATCTATCCTTTTACTTAGATTTTTCATTCTTTCAACCAAATGTTCGAAATTTATTTTTTCTTCAACTTCCTGTGTAAGGAATCCGTTGATATCGTCAATCAGTTCAATAGATTTGTCAATTTTTGGATCGCTTCCGCCTTTATAAGCACCAATATCGATCAGGTCTTTTGCATCGTTGTAAACAGCCATCAGGTCTTTCAATTTCCTTGAAGCTGAAATATGTTCTTTATCGACAATCTCCACCATCAATCGACTGATGCTGGCGAGAACATCAATGGCCGGATAATGGTTGGATTCAGCTAAACTTCTGGATAAGATAATATGACCGTCAACTACCCCTCGGACAGTATCACTGATGGGTTCGTTAAAATCATCTCCTTCAACCAGGACTGTGTATATCCCCGTTATGCTGCCTTTTTCGCTATTGCCGGCCCTTTCCAGGACTCCAGGGAGTCCTGCGAAAACACTGGGTGGATAACCTCTGGTAGTTGGGGGTTCACCGATGGCGAGTCCTACATCGCGCTGGGCCATAGCCCATCGGGTCAGCGAATCAACCATCAGCATAACGTTGTATCCCCTGTCTCTGAAAAATTCAGCAACGGAGGTTGCGGATTGTAAAGCCTTAACACGCATTAGAGCGGGCTGATCGGATGTTGAAACAAGGACAACACTTCTTTTAAGCCCTTCTTCTCCCAAATCTCTTTCGATAAATTCCCGGACCTCTCTTCCCCTTTCACCGATCAGGCCGATGACGTTGATATCCGCTTTGGTGTTTCTGGCAATCATTCCCAGAAGAGTGGATTTCCCCACACCACTGCCCGCAAAAATACCGATTCTCTGTCCCTTTCCAAGAGTTGTGAATCCGTCTATAGCCCTTATGCCCACAGGAATGACTTCTTTGATTCTATTTCTTACCATGGGGTTTGGTGGCTTGTTGTTGAGAGAAGTGTGATTTTTAACAAAGAGGTTTTTTCCATCAAGCGGTCTGCCAAGTCCATCCAGTACTCTGCCAAGTGTGTTCTCATCTATACCGATACTCAGGTTTCGTTTGGTTCCATGAACTTCACAACCCAGTGAGATTCCAGCATATTCATCAAGGGGCATGAGGATAATATGATTGTCTTTGAATCCCACCACTTCGCTTAAAACGCTCTTGCCATCGATGGTTTTGATCCTGCAACATTCACCAAGAAACACTTCAGGGCCGGCTGATTCAATGGTCAGGCCGATGATTTTTTTGACGTTTCCGTTTAAATGTAAAAAATCATGTTCTTGAAACAGGTCGTTTAAGAAATCCAATTTCTGGAGAGAGTTGAAAGTCATTCTTCTTCTCCGAATACCTGATCGATCATATCATCGATAATTTCCAGTTGGTTTTCAATCGTACCGTCAAGTGTTCCGTAATTGGTTTCAACAATTACTCCACCCCTGGAAATAGAAGCGTCTTGTCTGATTTCAAAGGAGGATAATGTTTCTTGCATTTTCTCTTTTAATTCGTTCGGGATGACCTTAATATCATTCGGATTGAACTTAAATACAATTTCCTTTAAGCTCATCACTCTTGATACCATTTCGTTTATCTTTTTTTCCAAAACTTCCTGATGATTTTCCTCTAGTGTTTGTAAAAGGATTTTTTCTATTAATCTTGACAGGATAATCCGTATCTTTTCCGTTGTCATTTCAACGTATTCGGTCTTTGATTTTTCGAAGCTGCTTTGCGCCTTGTTTAATGCCTCGATAGATGTATTGTAATGATCCTTCCACTGCTTTTTTATTTTTTCTTCTTTTGATATAATATCATTTTGAGCTTTTTCAAGCATTCCTTCAATCTTTTTCTGTTGTTCTTTTTCCGTTTTTTTTGCCTTCTCCACTATTTGTTCAGCCTCTTTTTCGGCTTCTTCGATTATTACACGGGCCTTTTCCTTAGCTAAAGAAACAGCTGGAGTAAGATCTTCCGGAGCATTATCTTTTGTTGAATTTTCCGTATCGGAATTTTTAGAATTACCGGTATTGTGGCCACTCTTGTCTTTTAAAGAATCTTCTTTTTTATACAGCTTAAATTTTTCATTTTCATCAATTGTTACCAGGGCTCTTTTGATAAGATTATACAATCAGTTCTTCTCCTCCGCCTCTTGCGATAAATATCTCACCACTCTCTTCAAGGCGTCTAATCGTGTTTACGATTTTTTGCTGGGCTTCTTCAACATCGACAACACGTAAAGGTCCCATAAATTCTATCTCTTCTTTTAACAGCTGTCCGGCTCTCTTCGACAAGTTGTTTGCGATTTTATCCATAATATCTTCTGAAGAACCTTTAAGAGCCTTTGCCAATTCTTTGGTGTCAACTTCTCGTAATACCATTTGTATGGATCTGTCATCCAGTTTGGTGATATCTTCAAATACAAACATATGGCGTCTTATTTCTTCAGCAAGTTCGGGATCGGTTTCTGAAAGTTTATCAAGAATTTCCTTTTCAGTTGATCGGTCCATTGTATTAACAAGTTCAACAACGGTGTCCAACCCCCCTACTTGGGCAAAATCCTGTGTGACAAAAGTAGAAACTTTTCTTTCCAATACTTTTTCAACCTCCCTGACAACTTCCGGGTTGGCCTTATCGAGAATAGCGATACGTTTGACAACTTCGGGCTTCAGGTCATCCGGTAAAGCGCTGATAACTTGTGATGCTTGTTTTGGAGCCAAATAGCAGAGAATCAATGATATGGTTTGCGGGTGTTCATTTTGCAAAACGTTTACCAATTGCATAGGATCGGATTTTTTAAGAAAATCAAAGGGTTTTACCTGAAGATTACTGGTGAGTTTTTCCAGAATATCCAAAGCCCTTTCCGGACCGAGTGCCTGTTCCAACATATCTTTGGCGTATTCAATTCCCCCTGCAAGGATGAATTCTCTTGCCTGGAAGGTACTGGAGAACTCTTCAAGAACCCTCTTCTTTTCAGAGTCAGAGATTTTATCCAGTTGTGCCAATTCCAGCGTCAACCTTTCAATATCATCATCACTCATATGTTTAAGTACTTTGGCTGCTCTTTCTGAACCCATTGTAAGTAATAGTACCGATGCCCTTCTTAATCCGCTGATTTGTTTTTTTTCAGCCATTGAAACACCCCGTTTTTTATTGAGCTTATACATTATTATACTACAAAAGCTATTTATCGATAAATCTTCATAATAATGCCGAATTTGTTCGAAGGATCATAAAATCTTTAAAGACTCCATATATAAAGGACTATAGTGATTATTTGTTTTTTTCTTGGTAAAAAAAATCACAAAAAATGACTTGGTTGACTTTAGTATTTACACAATCGGACTCTAATTTTAAAACGCTTGTTTTTATTTATTAAATATGATAAAATATGTGTGGGGAGGGGGCATGAAATCAGTTGAAAAGAAAAATTACTATCACGATCGGGCGGAAAAACTACTCTTTTCTGACGGATGAATCAAAAGAAAAGGTACAGAGGATTAAAGATATTATCGCCGAAGACTATGAAAAATTTGCACATGTAATCGAGAGCACGGATAAAAAAGGCGTTGATGATCTTCTGATCCTCATGCTTCTCAATCATGTTTCGAAGGAAGTTGGACATGAGGAAGCTTTGAGAGAACAAAAAGAGAAAAATGAAAGATTAGTCGTAGAGCTCGAAAGGATGAAAACTGAGCGTGGGGAAATAGCGGGTTGAATTTTTCTTGGTGTTCTCTGTAACCTTTTTTCTTGAAGTCGGGGTTGATTCATTTGAGTAAATTAAAAAAGATGCTTATTGTAACCGGTCTTTCCGGATCGGGAAAGACTACATGTCTTGCCTTACTTGAAGATATCGGTTTTTTTTGTGTTGATAATATCCCACCAAAACTTTTAAAGAATATGCTTCCACTATTTGAACAGTCCGAGGTTGAAAAGATAGCTCTGGGTATTGATGCCAGATGGAAACAACAATTTGACGACATAGTTGATGATCTGGATATTTTCATTGATAAGGAAAAGGGCTATTCTTTGGGAATCTTATTCCTGGAAGCCTCAGTAAATACTATCATGAATCGTTATAATTTAACAAGAAGAAAACATCCTCTTTCAGAAGACGGTTTGGTGGAAGAAGCCATTGCCAAAGAGAAAAAAATCTTATCTCCGCTTCGTGAAAGGGCAGATTATATTTTAGATACTTCAAAATACAATACACATGAATTGCGTAAAGCTTTGATTAATACATTGAAAGACTCCTCAGAGTTAAGAGACAGAAAAACAGAAGTGAGTATTTACAGTTTTGGTTTCAAGTTTGGAACACCCCTTAATGCAGATTTTATAATTGATACAAGATTCTTGCCCAATCCTTACTGGAAACCTGAGCTTTCCGGATATACCGGATTAGATGTAAAGGTTCAGCAATTTCTCAATCAGTTTCACGTTGTTCATGATTATCTTACTGCAATCACAAGCATGCTTTTAATGGCAGTATCCAGGTATAATGAAGAGGGCAGAAGCAATATAAACGTTTATATTGGTTGTACCGGTGGTAAACATCGCTCTGTTTATCTTGCCTCAAAAATTCACGAATTCTTTCTCAACAACGGCTTTAATTCACAATTAAATCATCGTGAACGGGGAAATTGGTGAAAAAATGTCCAAACGTTTAAATCTAATAGTGTTTGGTGGAGGGACAGGATTGTCAGCATTGGTGAGAGGTCTGAAAGAACGCGATTTAAACCTTACAGCTGTTGTGACAATTACGGATGAAGGAGGCAGTTCCGGAACAATCAGACGGGAGATGAAAATCCCCCCACCCGGAGATGTGAGAAACAATATTACCGCTTTTGCCGAGGATGAGAATCTGCTGACAAAATTAATACAATTTCGCTTTAAAGATGAAGGAACCTTTGAGGGTCATTCTGTAGGCAATATCATATTGGCGGCTTTAACCAAAATTCTGGGTAGTTTTCCCGATGCTGTCAGAAGTCTTTCAAAGGTATTGGCTATAGAAGGGGAAGTTTTACCAATCAGTGAAGAACTGGTAAGATTAAAAGCGAAAAACGATATTGGAGAAATCCTAATCGGGGAAAAGGAAATCGAACGCAATACAGGAAGAATTACAGTTCTTGAAGCTGACAGAAAATTCAAACCACTGGATGAAGTGATGAACAGGATTCGACAAGCAGATGGTATCATATTAGGTCCCGGAAGCCTTTATACCAGTATCATATCCAATCTCATTGCCGAAGGTATATCCAATGCGATCTGTACATCTACAGCCCCGGTTATTTACATCTGCAACATCATGACACAACCCGGAGAAACAGTGAATTATTCCATGGCCGATCATGCCAATGAGATTAAAAAATACCTGGGAAAACACCCGGATTATTATATCGTGAATTCCCAACCGATTCCACAAAAGATGCTCATGCGTTACAATGAAAGAGGAGCACAACAGGTGGAACTGAAGTTTGAATCCCTAAACGGAGCAATTGTAATGGAAAATCTCATTAAAACAGTTGTGGATGAACGGGATGGTTTGGAGAAAGTCCGTCATGATGAAAAGAAGCTTGGAGAGATGATATTGAAAATTATGGGATGGGAGAGAGAAAATTGAGTTTTTCCTCGGACCTGAAGATTGAGTTAAATTCAGTGAAAACATCTGATCAGGTCTCTGCGTTTGTTGAGTTTTTTGGTATGCTGAAATTCAGAGGGAGCATGTTACTGAAAAAAGAGCAGGAAAGGAATCGGGTTTTTTTTGTCATCTCCACCGGAAACCCTACCGTGGCCAGAAGAGTTCATTATCTATTAAAAGAAATCAAACATGCATCTGTTGAAACATCTTACACGATTAATCCATATCTTTCAAACAGTAAATCCTATCAGATTAAAATCAGTTTTATTAAATCAAAATTAAACATCCCTTTTTTGGAAAAAGGAGAGATATTCACCTGGGACCCTTATGATCTAATCAGAAACGATAGTGCTTATTTCAGTGAATTTCTCAGAGGGGTGTTTTTTGTGAGCGGTTACATTGTTGATCCTAAAAACTCTTATCACTTTGAAATCCTTGAAAAAGACGGATCGGATAACATAGAAAAAATACGAAAGATCATGTATAACATTCTGAGGGTTAAGGCCGGAATAACAGAACATAAAAAAGGGATGAAGCTCTATCTAAAAAAATCAAATGATATAATAAGTATGTTAGAATTGATGGGATCAAAGGTTCAACTTGAAAAATACGAAAGAATTGTTGGCCAAAGAAAGGTCAAGTCAAACGTGAACCGGTCAATAAATTTTACATTGGCAAACGCCAAGAAGATTGGACAAAGTAGTGCCAATCAGATAGATGCGATTATAAAAATCAGTGAAAAGAACGCTTTTCCACATTTGGAGAAAGAATTACGAGAATTATGTGAATTGAGGATGAACAATGAGGATTTGAGCCTGGCAGAACTGGGCCAGTTGTTGGCAAAACCATTAACTAAGTCAGCTGTGTATAATCGGATGAAAAAAATAATCAAAATCTCCGATGAGTTGGAGGATTAATCATGCAATGTCCTTTTTGTGCAAATAAAAACACAAAGGTGATAGACTCAAGAACCTCTGAAGATGGAACAAGCGTACGGAGGAGGAGAGAATGCCCTATATGTGATGCCCGCTTTACCACTTATGAACGGTATGAAAATTTACCGCTTATGGTAAAAAAAAGAGATGGCCGGTTGGAGCGCTTTAGGAGAGAGAAGTTACTTAACGGTTTGCTTAGGGCAACTGAAAAAAGAGATATAGACATAGAAGTCCTTAACGATATCGCTATGAAAATCAGACAGAATTTCGTTGAAAAAGGTGCTACTGAAATTGATAGTGAAGCAATTGGCGAAGAGGCTATGAAATATTTAAAAACACTTGATGATGTTGCATATATAAGATTTGCCTCAGTGTATATGGATTTTGACAGTGTGGGGCAATTTAAGAATATTATTGATGAATTGAAAAAGGGAGGATAAAATCAATGGCAAAAAAAGAAATCATATATCTGACTCAGGAAGGTTTTGATTCTTTAAAGAAGGAATTAAAAGAACTCAAAGAAAGACTTATGTACGATATTGCTGCCCGAATTAAAGAGGCAAGAGAATATGGAGATTTAAGCGAAAACAGTGAATATGAAGAAGCCAAAAACGAACAGGGAAGAATCAATGGAAGAATACTTGAGATCGAACATATCCTTGATAAATCAGAAATAATCGATGCAAATGATGTGCAAAGTGATATTGCCAGGTTGGGGTTGACGGTTATGGTTAAAAATCTTGAAAACATGCAGGAGAAGACCTTTAAACTTGTAAATCCACAGGAAGCGGACATATTTGAGAACAAGGTCAGTGTAGAATCCCCTGTGGGTGAAGCGTTGGATGGCGGCAGTATTGGGGATATCGTTAAGGTAAAAACACCCAGTGGCATACAACAATACGAAATTATCGGTATTGGATTAAAGTAGGAAAGGCGGTAAGCAGATGTCATCATATATCAGAGACCAAAAGATCAGGGAATTGGATGAGATTAGAAAAAAGGGTTTAGAACCCTATCCCCATAAATTTGAACGAAAACAAACCACGCAGGATATTTTAAACGCATTTGGAGACATGGATTCCGGTGAGGTAAGAGAAGACGAAATGATTAAAACAGCCGGCAGAATTATGGCTATCAGAGACCATGGGAAATCTGCTTTTTTTGAACTAAGAGATTTTTACGGAACTGTACAGGGATACATCAGAAAAAGTGAAGTTGGACAGGATACTTTTGATTTTTTTAAAGAACACATTAGTACCGGAGATTTTGTTGGAATAGAAGGTTTCCCTTTCAAATCCAAAACCGGTGAGCTCTCTGTTTACACTAAAACGATCCAGCTTTTGACAAAAACACTGAGACCGATGCCTGAAAAATGGCATGGTTTAAAAGATAAAGAAGTCATTTACAGACAACGTTATGTGGATTTAATTGCCAACAAAGAGAGTATGCAAAGATTTAGAATCAGATTTGAAGTGATCAGGCTTATCCGTGAATTCATGAATAAAAAAGGATTTGTGGAAGTGGAAACTCCTATGTTGCATTACACACTTGGAGGAGCTTCAGCAAGGCCTTTTATTACCCATATGAATACTTATGATATTGACATGTATATGAGAATTGCACCTGAATTGTATCTTAAAAGGCTTATTGTGGGAGGTTTTGACAGAGTATTTGAGATCAACAAGAATTTCAGGAACGAAGGTGTCAGTTACAAGCACAGTCCTGAATTTACAATGATGGAGTTTTACCAGGCTTATGCTGATTACAATGATCTTATGAAATTGACTGAGGAGCTTTTTGCTTTTGTAGTGAAGGAAATATTTGGTCAATACGAGATAGACTATCAGGGACAGAAAATTAATTTTGAGCCACCGTGGAATAAGGTTACCATGCAGGGATTCATTAAAGACAAACTGGGAGTAGATATCTTGAATGATTCCGATGAGGTCCTTTTGGAAACCTTGAAAAAACATCATCATGAACCGGAGATAAAAGACAGGAGTCACTTAATTGACGGATTGTGGGATCTGGTAGAAGATCTGATCATTCAGCCTACCTTTGTTACGGATCATCCCGTTGAAATTTCTCCTTTGGCAAAAAAACACAGAGATAATCCACAAGTGACAGAACGTTTTGAACCGATAATTCTTGGAAGAGAGATGGGAAATGCCTTTACCGAATTGAACGATCCCATTGACCAACGAGAAAGATTTGAGAAACAAATGGATTTAAGGGATTCCGGTGATGAAGAGGCTCAGATGATGGATCATGATTTTATAAGAGCTTTGGAATATGGCCTTCCACCAACCGGAGGGGAAGGCATAGGAATTGATCGATTCGTCATGTTTTTGACAAATTCAGCTTCCATCAGAGATGTCATCCCATTCCCTATGGTAAAGCCATCAAGTCTTGAAGAAGAATACGATGAAGAAGTCGAGCAACGGGATGAATGCGAATAACCGTTGTTTTAACATTCATTTCCATATCTAAAGATGAGAAATGCAATGACTCGTTCAGTTTTTAAAACTAAAGACAGAGGAAAACCGGGTAAGATATGGGAGGATTTGATAATATGAATATTGGACTTTTCAGCGATACATATACCCCTCAAAGAAACGGGGTTGCTATAGCAATAACCTTATATCGTAAAGTAATGGAGCAGATGGGGCATAAGGTTTATATCTTTGTTCCAAAGTTTGAATCATCATATAAAAGAAAGGAAAAAGGGGTATTTGAATGTCCTTCCTTTGGTTATTCCTTGGAAAAGGGACAGAGAATCGGCATCCCGATTTTTCCACTTATAACGACTATCCGATCATTAAATTTGGATGTTATCCACGTTCATTCACCCTTTTCCATGAGTTTTTATGCGAAAGTAGTAGCCAAAAATCTCAAAATACCTGCTATTTGCACCCATCACACCTTATTTGAATATTATTTGCATTATGTACCATCTATGATAAGGCCTTCAGTAGAGCAAACGAGAAAATTGATGGCCTATTGGACATACTTGTTTGATAAGGTCATCGCTCCAACCGAGAAAATACGCGAACTCCTTGAAGAATGGGGTGTACCCGGCCATAAACTTGCCACAATTCCAACTGGCATCGATACCAGTTCGTTTAAAAATCCGGTGAAATGGAATATTAGAGAGGTCTACAATATCCCGGATGATGAGAAAATATTACTTTTTGTAGGTAGAATCGGAAAAGAGAAGAACATTGACTTTTTGCTTCGTGCCTTTAAAAATCTCTTACAAAAAAGACATGACGTTCATTTTGTCATTATCGGTGAAGGTGAAGAAAAAGTGCCACTTGAACGCCTTGCCGGGGAGCTTGGCATATCACAAAAGGTTCATTTCACTGGAGGCATGGATAGAAGGGATGTCATCGATGCTTACAACATTGCAGATATCTTTTGGTTCGCCTCCTTTTCAGAGACACAGGGTTTGGTAATTCTAGAGAGTCTTACCGCCGGAACACCGGTTGTGGCGCTGGGGAGACTGGGAGTGTATGAACTGCTTAAAAACAGTGAGAGCGGTGGCACTATGTTGGAGGAACTGAAAGAGGAAGCGTTTACGGAAGCAGTTGAAAGACTTTTAAATGACAAAGAGGAATATGACAAAAGAGTCTTAATGGGGAAAAATTTTGTGAAAAAGAATTTCTCCCTCCAACATTCAGTGGAAGAGATGCTTAAATTATACAAAACAGCTATTAAAGAATTAGAGATCAAAAAAGAGCAAACGGATACAAAGAAAAGAAAGATTTCCTTGTTTACACAATCGAATTAGTATCACAATGAAAGGAAGTAAAAGAGAATGGAAACGACAATAGTACTGATACTGTTTTTCCTAACTTATTATCTGATCATCACGGGGAAATTCCAACGGTCACTTGTAGCTTTTACCATGGGGCTTTTGGTTATGCTTTTCCAAATCAGCGAAGGCATTTCCATCAAGCGTGTTAGTACTTATGTGGATTTTAACACGATTGGTATTTTACTGGGGATGATGATTCTCGTTGGTATATTGAAAAAAACGGGCTTGTTCCAATATATCGCCGCAAAGATCGTCAAGAATTCAAAAGGTAAAATGTATCTTATATACTTTACTCTGTTGATTGCTGTAGCCTTTTTTTCCAGTGTACTGGATAACGTTACCACGATTCTGCTTTTTTCACCTGTGGTGTTTTTGATAGCAGATACGGCCGGGATCAGTCCCGTTTCGTTAATCTTTTCAATGATATTTGCCGCTAACATTGGTGGAATGACAACCATCGTAGGGGATCCTCCCAATATTCTTGTTGGAAGTGCCTCCGGGTCAAGCTTTGTCGGTTTCATGCTGGTGATGATTATACCTTCAGTGTTGATGCTGGCCAGCGTTTTGGTTTACTTTCATTTCAGATACCCCCATATCAGAAAAGTGGAACAATCGAAATTGCAGCGGCTGATGGATATCGATCCGAAAAAGGCCATAGAAGATCGGCCACTCTTTATCAAGGGAATTGTTATTTTCGCATTGGTTATTTTGGGGTTTGTTGTGCATGAAAAGTTGGATTATGAAGCTTCTCTCATTGCATTAACGGGAGCAGCCGTTTTAATGTTGCTTTCAAAAATAGATTTTCAGGAGATTTCACAAGAGGTTGAATGGGATACCATCTTTTTTTTCGTGGGGTTGTTTACCCTGGCCAAGGCCCTTGAGGATGTAGGTGTTATCGGTTCAGTGGCGAACTGGATCAACCAGTTCAGTGCCAATCCCTTGCTGCTTATTTTAGCTGTATTGTGGATTTCAGCTGCGCTTGGTGGTTTTATTGGAGCAGTTCCTGTGGTGACGGTTTTCATTCCTATCGTACAAAGGCTTCAGGGGATGATTCCTAACAGCACGGAATTATGGTGGGCGCTTGCATTGGGAGCCTGTATAGGAGGAAACTTAACCATAAGTGGAGCAGCTGCTAATATGGTTGCAGTAGGTCTTGTTGAAAAAACTCAAAAGACAAAAATCAGTTTTGTAGCCTTCCTAAAAGAAGGACTTGTAATAACTACAATAGGTCTGGTAGTCGCTACTCTTTATCTTGTTTCAAGGTGGTATATGATATAATCGACAAACAATTAATCATATTGGAGTCAACAGCATGGCAGACATTGGCATAAAAGCATTAACTGAATACATAAATTCTTTTAACAAGTTCCTCATTATTGGGCATATTGATCCGGATGGAGACTGTATCAGTTCGGTATTGGCATTAACATATGGGTTAAGGAGAATGAAAAAAAAGGCCATCCCAGCCATAGATAGTAAATGTCCTGCTGTTTTCGAGAGATTCCAACCGGTATCACAAATCGTCTTTTCACAAGAGGTGAATTTAGAAGATTTTGAAGCAGTGATAACAGTAGATTCCTCATCCCCGGACAGAATGGGAAGATTTCAAGAGCTAATCGGGAAGAAACCGAATTTTGTAATTGATCATCACATAACCAATGAAGAATGGGGAGATTATAATTGGTTGGATTTTGAAGCCTCCTCTGCGGCAGAAATGGTCTATAAATTCCTGAGGGATTTAAACATCGAATACGATCCGATTCTCTCTACAATTAACCTTCTGGGTATTCAAACCGATACGGGCTTTTTTAAATACACCAACACAGGGTGGCAAGTTATGGAAATAGCCGGAGAGCTTATAAAAAAAGGGGCGAACGCACCATTTAACGCTTCCATGGTTCTTGAAAACAACCGTGTAGAGGAATTTTATCTGCTTTCGAAAATGGCGAATAACATCAAATTGGAATTAAACGGTAAGCTGATTTATTCATATATCACATTGGAAATGATGGAAAAAACAGGATGTACTTATGAAGATTCAACAGGACTGATTGGTGAGTTAAGATCTATTAAGGATGTGGAAACGGCTATTCTCTTTACTGAAATGGAAAGGGAAGAAATCAAGGTCAGTTTTCGTTCAAAGAGATGGTTTGATGTAGCAAAGATCGCCATAGATTATGGTGGTGGCGGTCACCAACGGGCTTCAGGATGTACAATTTATAAAACAATGGAAGTTACCATAGATGAAGTGGTCAAAAAAACTATGCTGGAAATGGCACAAACTGACCAAGATAGAATACAGTAGGAGGAAAAAATGTCAAAAATAACAAAAGAACAGATAGTAGATGCATTAAAAACGGTAATCGATATAGAAATAGGGATCGATATCGTTTCTTTAGGTCTTATATATGATATAAAGATCAACGACGATGATAGTGTGGATGTTAAAATGACTCTCACCGTACCAACTTGTCCTATGGCAAGTATTCTGACAGAACAAGCAAGAAATGCAGCGGCTTCAGTAGATGGAGTTAAAAAAGCTCAAGTTGAACTTGTCTTTGAACCTAGATGGACCCCTGATATGATGGATGAGAGCGCAAAAAGACTTCTGGGGAGATAATCATGAATAACAGGCAAGTAATTGTTATAACATCGGGAAAAGGCGGTGTTGGAAAAACAACTGTTACCGCAAATCTTGGGGCTGCTTTTGCCAACCTGGGAAAAAGGGTTTGTTTGATAGATGGTGATCTGGGATTAAAGAATCTCGATGTGGTTCTTGGACTTGAAAATCGTATTCTCTATACAATCATGGATGTTGTGTCAGGAAGGGTAGGAGCTTCAGAAGCTCTTGTCCGTCATAAAACAAATCGAAACCTCTATTTGATGCCTGCATCTCAAATAGCTACAAAAGAGATGATGACTGTTGAGGACATGACAAATGTTGTCACCAGAATTAAACAGGATTTTGATTATATTATAATTGACTCTCCTGCGGGAATAGAAAGTGGTTTTCGTAATGCGATTGCAGCTGCTGATACAGCCATCCTGGTAACAAATCCGGAATATACAGCTGTCAGTGATGCGGACAGAGTTTTGGGCTTGTTGGAAAACACGCCCCTCGGACTGGATAATGTGTTTTTTGTCTTGAATAAGGTTAAAGATGGCATTAATGAAAAACGCGGCATGCTGAAAACTGAAGAAGTCATTAAAACACTTTCTATACCTATGATCGGGATGGTTCCTGACAGTGATGAAGTTTTTATTGGTTCAAACAGAGGGGTACCGATAGCGTTTGAGCCCTCTCATGATATGAATAAAATATTTACCAACATTACCAGAAGGATAATGGGACACAATATTCCCGTGGAGCAGGATTTCAAACTGGCTAAAACCAGTGTTTGGAAGCTTTTCTTAAAACTTTTTAGAACTTAGATTCAGGGGAGAAAATCAACATGAAATACATGGAAATAGATGTGAAAACAAAGAATAGAGCAGAAGTTGTTGATATAACATCCGAAGTTCAGGAATTGATCAATCGCAAAGGATTAAAAAATGGTGTTGTGATCGTGTATGTACCACATACTACAGCAGGTGTAGCCATCAATGAAAATGCAGATCGAGATGTGAAATCGGATTTCATAAGAAAAATGGGTGAAATCGTACCTTCAAATGACAATTACAGGCACATTGAAGGGAATGCTGATTCGCATATCAAAACCATTTTGACCAACACCTCACAAACTTTATTTATAGAGAATGGCCAATTGGTTTTGGGGACCTGGCAGGGAATTTATTTCTGTGAGTACGATGGTCCACGAAAAAGAAAATGCTGGATTAAATTTCTTGAAGAATGACATGCAAAGTAGAGAGTTGTACATCTCAGTAAACTCTTCTGAATTTGACAAATCAGAAGAGTTTTTGCAATGTGCAAGTGATTTACGCTCAGGAGAGCTTGTCATTTTTCCTACGGAAACTGTATACGGACTCGGTGCCGTTATCAATAACGAAGAGTCATTGAAATCAATATACACAGCCAAGGGAAGGCCTTCTGATAATCCTCTCATTGTCCACATTGGAGATATAAGTCAGATCTGGCAGGTGGTGGAAAGAGATCCACCTGAGCTATTTTGGAAGCTGATTGAACGATTTTGGCCTGGTCCTGTAACCTTCATTTTAAAGAAGGCTAAACAAGTTTCTCATATAATAACCGGCAATAGAAACAGTGTAGCAGTGAGGTTTCCATCCAACAAAATTGCCCAACGATTGATTAATGTTTGTGGGATGCCTGTAGCCGCACCAAGTGCCAATATTTCAGGACTTCCAAGCCCTACAAGACCTGAGCATTTGAATGAGATGAAGGGAAGGGTCAAATGGATTATAGAAACCGAGCCTTTAGAGTTTGGTATTGAATCCACAATCATTTCCCTACTGGAAGATATTCCAATTTTATTGAGACCCGGTCCGATAACAACAGAAAAATTAAAAGAGATCATACCGGAATTAGCAATCAAAGAAGACATGACCGAGGCAATTGCACCGGGAATGAAGTACAGACACTATTCTCCAAAGGCACAAATAAAATTGATTCCTTGGAATAGTGACAACAAACAAATATCAGAACAAGGGATTAGGTTGTACAAAGAAGAGCGAATGTCACATTCTCCGCAAAAAATAGCCCTGATTTGTACAGATGAAACTGTAAAAATATATGACGATGCGGGAATTAAGTGTATTTCTTTGGGATCAAGAGCAGACCTTTATCGTGTTGCAAGCAACCTATTCCATGTGTTAAGGAGTTTGGACAAAGATAAAATAGATTGTGCATTGGTTGAAGCCTTTGAAGATAAAGGATTGGGGATAACCATTATGAACAGACTCAAGAAAGCATCATCAAAATGAAGAAGAAAAGCATAACACACCTGTTTGTTCAGTTGGGGGAGATACTGCAAAAAAACAGAATAAAGAGTGGTTTTTCAAAAGAAAAGGTATATGAAAAGACCCATATAAGCGTTGAAACCATCGAACAAATAGAAAATGGTGAGTTATCCGATATTCCTAATATTTACTTGAAAGATTTTATCAACAGATATTCCACTTTTTTAGAAATTCAAAACGACGCTGCTGTAGAGGAATTTTTAAGCTGTTTAGATCAAAACAGCAAAAAGATACCAAAGATCAAAAAGGAAAACGTAAACAAAAAACCTGTTAGAATGATGATGAAAACAATCATACCTGTGCTGTTAATAATTATTTTACTCCAGGTATTATTAATACAAAAACAAAAAGACAGAGAAATTGTAAAGATTACGAATAGAGGCAACTCAGAGGTTATACTAAGAACAAATGGTGACACTATTCCACTAAAACCGAATGAGACTTTAACTTTTGAAGATAATTTTTCAGGTAAAGTTATCAATACTGAAAAATCGTTAATTGTGGTAGAATATTATGAAGATACATGGGAAGTTTTTTTTAAGGAATTTGAGGTGCTAATAGGTAATGGGCAGGATTCGTAAAGCAGAACTTGTCAACCTGGTAATTTTCGCTTTCGGGCGTTATATTGATTATAGATTGACTGATGTAAAAAATGAATTAATAGAAGAATTTGGAGAAATTGATTATATTTCCGAACCTCTTGATTTTGGTAAATACACCCACTATTACAATAAAGAGATGGGTGAAGGTAAAATAGAGGGGAAGTTAATCAGTTTTAAAGAATTAATACATCCCGTGGAACTCGCGCATACAAAGCTTGTAACGAATCGAATAGAATTAAAAAACCTTCTTGAAGGGAACAGAACCATAAATATCGATTCGGGGTATGTTCATCATACTCAATTTGTTTTAGCTTCAACAAAACCACAGGGACACAGAATTTACATCGGAAAAGGCATTTATGCCGAGGTTACCTTATACTACGCTGAAGGCGCTTACAAACCCTTAAAATACACTTACCCCAATTATGCAAATCAGGAGTACATATCTGAGGTTGAGAAAATAAGAAAGGCATTTTTAAAAAAAAGAAAGAGTTGATATCTTGAAGGTTTACATAGAAACATTGGGCTGCGCGAAAAACGAAGCGGACAGTCGAGTACTTTCCGGTCTTTTTTTAGAGAAAAAACACGTCATTACGGATAACCCGGAAATGGCTGACCTGGTTGTTGTTAATACTTGTGGGTTTATCTTGGATGCAGCGGAAGAATCCATACAGAAGTTAATTGTGTATAGTAGTGAGTTAAAAAAGACAAATCCAAACGTGAAAGTGATGGCCATGGGCTGTCTCGTTCAAAGGTATAAGAACGAAATAATTCTAGAAATACCGGAAGTTGATTATTGGATCGGTTTGGATACCTTGGAAAACACACTTTTATTTACAAATAATACTTCTGAAAGCGTTAGTATACCTGAAAAACCAATGCCTATCTTTTACCGAACACCTGAAATTTTCCCCAAAGAAGAAACCGCTTATTCCTACATAAAAATCGGAGACGGTTGCGATCGTGCCTGTGAATTTTGTTCAATTCCCACATTCAAAGGTGAGCATATAAGCAGGGATCCATTGGACATCAAAAAAGAATTCAACACACTGGTTCAAATGGGAAAGCGAGAACTGATTCTTGTTGATCAGGATATCACCCAATATCAACATGGCGAAACGGGGCTTTCAGAGTTAGTTCGCGAACTATCCATGATTGAAGGAGATTATTGGATCCGCCTGATGTATATGCATCCCGACCACATCACAACTGAACTTTTTGAATCTTTAAAAGATCTCAAACACCTGATAAGGTATTTTGATATTCCGGTTCAACACGGTTCTGATTTGGTTTTAAAAAACATGGGAAGAATACGTACCGTTATAGAATTGAAAAATCAAATAAAGAAAATACGCGAAATTTTCCCTGAAGTAAGTCTACGGACTACCATTATGCTTGGATTTCCAGGTGAAGGGCAAAAGGAGTTTGATGAGTTAAAAGCATTTTTAGAAGAAATCCGTTTTGATAAAGTAGGATTCTTCATATTTTCCCCTGAAGAGGGAACGCCTATTTCAAAAAGGCATTATCAACTGGAAGATGAGGCTGTAATTCAGGAAAGACTTACGGAGATTACAGACCTGCAAAGAGAGATATCAGCGGAGATTAACGAGGGTTTTATTGGCAAAGAGGTGCAGTTGATAGTAGATTCTTATGAAGAGGAAACACTTGTTTGTAGAAGTTATCGAGACGCTCCTGAAATTGATTCGGAGGTATTTGTTCATGATGGAGCAAATAGCACAGAGGGTCAACCTTCTGTTGGAGATTTTATAGATGCGAAGATAACCGGCTTTGACGATTACGATTTGGAGGCTGAACGTTTATGCGATTGAATATTCCCACAAGGATAACACTTATAAGAGTTTTGGCAATTCCTTTCCTAATGTGGTTGGTTCTGTTATCAAAAGAAAATTCCTTTTTCGGAATCATTTCGCTGATAGTTTTTATTGGGGGATCATTTACTGATTGGCTTGACGGGTATCTAGCCCGTAGGAACAATCAGATTACCAATATCGGAAAATTTATGGATCAACTTGCGGATAAGGCGTTTATCTCCGGCACATTGTGTGCCTTGGTATGGAATCAACAGGTAAGCCTTTGGTTATTAGCCATCATTATTATAAGGGATACTGCTGTAAGTGGTATAAGAATGCTGGCTGCAACTGAAGGAGAGGTTATATCAGCTAATATTTTCGGAAAAAGTAAAACAGCCGTTCAGATGGTATATATAACAGCGGTCTTATTTTCGGTTGCTTTCAATTGGCCTAATCAAATAGTTTTAACAGTATTTGCATGGATAGTTGGTATCATAACGGTTATCTCCGGATTAACTTATTTCAAAGGATCAGAGAGATATTTATGAACAGATGCTTTATTGCTTTAGAAATTGGAGAAAAGGCAAAAAAACAATGTGAAAATGTGATTTCCATCTTAAAAGAAAGTGGATTTTTAGCCAAGTGGGTAGAAAAAGAAAATTTGCATATAACCCTATTTTTTTTGGGTGAAATTACAGACGAAGAAATCAAAGAAGTCACAGCGTTGTTAGAAAAGCTTGACCATTTAAGTTTTCAATTGTTTATTGACAAAGTTGGTTTTTTTCAAAAAAACGGTAAACCAACAACTATATGGCTTGGAATAGAAAAGAGTAAACCGATTCAGGAAGTGTATTCAATCATGCGAAGTAAATTAGAGAACATATTTAACATTAAATTTAGGGAGAAATATTCTCCACATCTAACTTTGGGAAGGATAAAACAAACACCTGAAGATTGGATGCAAAAACTGAAAAAAATGACTGTAGAGACTGTTGAAATAGGAGAAATTGTATTCAGCTTAAAACGGTCCACCCTGACAAAAGAAGGACCAATTTACGAAACACTGGCAACAAAGGTATTTTGAATTCAAAGGAGGTAACAGTGGATGGCGAGACGCAAAAAAGAAGTTGACAATAACAAGAAAACAGCAATAGATACCGCAATAAAAAAGATTGAAAAGGATTTTGGAAAGGGTAGTATTATGGTCATGGGTGCTGATCAAGTTGCCAATGTAGAGGTAATTCCAACAGGCTCTCTTGCGCTTGATTTAGCGTTGGGTGTTGGTGGCTATCCCAGGGGACGGATTATTGAGATTTACGGACCGGAATCGAGTGGTAAAACAACACTTACCCTTCATGCTATCGCAGAGGCTCAAGCCAATGGCGGAATAGCTGCATTCGTTGATGCGGAACACGCCTTAGACCCTATTTATGCAAAGAACTTGGGTGTTGATCTTGACAGTCTTTTAATTTCACAGCCCGGTAGCGGTGAAGAGGCTCTTGAGATTGTGGAGACTTTGGTAAGAAGCGGTGCAGTTGACTTAATAATAGTAGATTCAGTTGCAGCACTTGTACCCAGAGCTGAAATTGAAGGAAACATGGGAGATGCACAGATGGGACTCCAGGCGAGATTGATGTCTCAAGCCTTGAGGAAACTATCCAGTGCCGTTAATAAATCAAAAACATGTGTGATTTTTACCAATCAGCTAAGAATGAAGATAGGGATTACTTTTGGAAACCCAGAAACCACCACCGGGGGGATGGCGTTAAAATTTTACTGTTCCCTACGTCTTGATATAAGACGAATAGGCTCTTTGAAAGAATCAGCTGAATTCGTGGGAAATGAGACCAGAGTGAAAGTAGTCAAAAACAAAGTTGCACCCCCCTTTAAAGAGGCCTATTTCGATATCATTTACGGAAAAGGTGTTGTCAGAGAAAATGAGCTTATCACTCTTGGTGATGCGGACGATTTTGTCCTGAAAAAGGGCTCCTGGTTCAGCTATTTAACTCCGGATGGTGAAGAAATCAGCATGGGTCAGGGGAAGAACAATGCAGTTGCATTTTTGAAGGAAGAAACAAAGATCAGATATGAGCTTGAAAACAGGATAAGAGAAAAACATGAAATACCGTTAATCGAACTTGAGGATTTGCAAGAGGAAAAAAGGGAAGATGAAAGAAAAAAATAAGAAAGATATTCACAGATATTGTTCTCTTTTATTTAAATACAGGCCAAGAACGGAAGAGGAAATAAGAAGACGCTGTATCGAAAAGGGATTTGACGAGGAAACGGTTGAGAATACAATCGATGAATTATACGAATTAAAAATGTTGGATGATTTGAGATTTTCTAAGATGTTTATTGAAGATGGCCTTAAACTTAAAACTAAGGGTCTGTACAGATTGGAGATGGAACTGGCTGATCTGGGTGTAGCAAAAGAAATAATCAGACAGTCGATTGAAGAAGTGAATGAAGAGGATATTTTAGACGTATTAAAAATGGATTTTACAAGGAATTGTAAAAACAACCCTGAAAAATGGTTACAAAGAATGTATAGGAGAGGGTTTAAAACAAAAAGAATTATTGAAGTCATTAATTCTTTTAAGGACAATAATTTTGATTGATATAAACGGAGGTAGATTATGGGATTAGAAATAGTGTTATGGATTGTTTTTATTGTTGCGGCTGGTATTTCCGCGTTTTTTGCAGGAGTTCTATATACAAAAAAATATCTGGAAACGAAGATAAAACAAGAAATAATAAATGACATTCAAAGGGCAGAAAAATCATATGATGAGATTATTGCAAAGGCAAAGGTTGAATCCAATTCAATTATAAGGCAAGCAAAACTGGATGGAAAAGAAGAAGCTCACAAGATAATAGAAGCTGCTGAAAGAGAAGCAAAAAAATCCAGGGACGAAATCAAGCGTGCAGAAATTAGACTGGAAAAGAGAGAAGCATCATTTGATAAACGTGAAGAGCAATTTATCGTCAAAGAAGAGAAGTTGGAAGAAAAACAATTGGAAATCAGTGAAAATGAAGAAAGACTTAATAAACTCATTAGCGAAGAAGAGGAAAAGCTGTATAAGATATCCCAGTTAACACCAGAAGAAGCAAAAGAGATTATCTTTAACGAGACAAAAAGACAGTACGAACATGATTTGGCACAAATGTTTAAAGTGATAAAGGATGAAAAAGAGGAAGAAGCTGAAAGACATTCCCAATGGGTAGTCACAACGGCAATTCAAAGGTATGCAGCTGATTATGTGAATGAAGGAACGGTAAGTACTGTTCCCCTTCCTACAGATGATATGAAAGGCAGAATAATCGGAAGGGAAGGTAGAAATATCAGGGCTTTTGAGAAGATAACAGGTGCCGATTTGATCATTGATGATACTCCTGAAATAGTTGTAGTTTCCTGCTTTAATCCCTTAAGAAGGGAAGTTGCCAGATTAACTCTTGAAAAGCTTGTAGTGGATGGTAGGATACACCCGGCAAATATCGAAGAGATGTACATCAAATCAAAGAAAGAGGTTAACAAGCTCGTCAAAGAAGAAGGAGAACGTGCTACTTTTGAGACAGGTGTAAGAGGGCTGAACAACGAACTCATAAAACTGATTGGAAGACTAAAGTTTAGAACGAGCTTTGGACAAAATGTTCTGGAGCATTCAATTGAAGTTGCCAAATTTGCCGGTATGATGGCAGAAGAGTTGGGACTTAACATCGACAGAGCAAAAAGAGGAGCATTGTTACACGATATTGGAAAAGGTGTGGATCATGAAGTCGAAGGCTCTCATGCACTCATCGGAGCAGAATTGGCAAAACGATACGGAGAGAAAGATGACATTATCAACATGATCCAGTTTCATCATGGTGAAACGGAACCGGAATCGCCAGAGGCCTGTCTTGTTGCTGCTGCTGATGCAATATCAGCTGCAAGACCCGGTGCAAGGCGCGAGACTGTTGATTTGTACATTAAAAGACTTCAAAAGTTAGAAGAAATCGCCAAAAATCATAAAACTGTCGAGAAGGCATATGCAATTCAGGCGGGAAGAGAGCTCAGGATACTGGTTCAACCGGATAAAATCGATGATATTATGGCTGATAAACTGGCATTTGAAATCGCCAAAGAAGTTGAGGAAGGTGTGGAATATCCCGGCCAGTTGAAAGTAACGGTAATAAGGGAAAAGAGATCGGTTGCATACGCAAAATAAAGAACGGTTTGGTGTATGCATAGGAGAAAACTAAGCATAGTCAATATATCAACAAATTAGTTTACATAACTTAGAGGGCGGATCTTTTTCGCCCTTCTTTTTTAAGGGAGTGATAACATGAAGAAGCTTGTTAAGTTTTACTTTGTCTGTGTATTGGTTGCTATCAGTTCAGTTGTATTTGGGGTAACTGAAGTTTGGGTTTCATGGGAAGGTGAAAGTCTTTTCAGGACTTTGGCAGAGGAGTGGGAAACTGAAACTGGAAAAAAAGTAAAGTTGGTCTACATCCCCGAGCTGGAAGAAAAATTGACAATTACCTTAAAAGCAGGAGGGGAACTGCCTGATATCTGTTTGATAAAAAACGACAACCTTCCAATGATCGTTAAGTATATTAAGCCTGTAAAAACGAGTGAATTAAACGGGTTGGACTATCATTTTGATGAACATTTATCAAATGCTTTTCTTTATAATTCCCAGAGCTATGTTATCCCGTTTTATGCAGATATGCAACTTATGTATCTTTCAACAAAGGTGTTTGAAGAAATAGGGTTAGAATATCCTGATACTAACTGGCATTTTGAAGAATTTTTACAGATCATGAAAACGATTAAAGAAAATAAAGTTCAACCAAGCGGTTGGGGCATTAATTCCGCGTATCTTTTCACTGGTCTTCAGGAGGGCTTAGGAAGTCCTGTCATTAATGAAAATGGAGATATTGATCTCCTTACTCGGGAAAATATAAAGCTTTTAAAAAGTTTCAAAGAATGGTATGATTCCGGCTTACTTTTTGACTATGTTAACAGACCTAACATTGTAAAAGCTTTTTCAAAGGGGCAATTGGCAATGTTTCCACAAGGCAGTTTTTTGATTCAGAAATTTCTGTCATCAGATGTTAAATTTATCATCAGGCCATTACCTCATCCCTGGAAATCTGTTATTGATCCAAAAGGATTTGTTTGTTTTAATAATGAAGAGAGTACCATCTCACTGTTAAAAAAGTTTATGGACGCAAATGAAATTTTTGCTAAAAGGTTTATTAAATACCCCGCTGTTTATCCCCAGTGTCCTGAAGAAATTCCCTATTATTTTCAAATGTTAAAAACGATTCAGAATGGGATGATACAACCTGTGAATGATCAGTATATTTTCGGTTATTGGCCGGCAATGAGTACAAGCCTTGATTTAATTCTGAAAGAAGGGATTGACATACAGGAAACTCTTGAAAGAGCACAATCATATATCGATCAAAGATGATATTTGCGCTTCCTCTTATCACTTTAATCATTGCATTTTCTATAATACCATTTTTCCTAAGTCTATTTGCCCTCAATGAGTTTTCTTTACAACAGTTGATCAATGTCATAAGGGATTCTTCCATGAGAATCAGCATGATGGTATCACTTTTGTATGCTTTAGTAACCATAACCCTTTCACTTGGTATTGGAATGCGCTTTGCATTTAGAATTTTCCGCATGCCTGAAAGGAATCAGAATCTTTTTTTGTTTCTTTTGTTTTTTACCTGGATGATTCCTGGTTTCATCTCAATACCTATTTACAGAAGTGTTTTGTATTGGTTTACAGAATCCCTTGTTCAAAATCGTGTTTACGCTTTTTCAGTTACAGCTCTTGTTAAAATTTGGATTAATATCCCCATTACAACCTTAATTTCGTTCGCTTCAATTAAAAACATCCCTTATAATCAAATCGAAATGATGCGAATTGAAGGTGCAAATAAAGAACAGTACTACGATTATTTATTGAACCCTCTCACAAGATCAACATTGTTAAGTTTTTCTGTCATTCTCTTGATTAACAGCTTCAGAGATCTTTCAGTACCTTTGATGCTTACAAACGGAAGGCCATTTTTAATAGAAGGATTTACACCCTATGGTATAGCAGGGGCCACAACCACTCTTGGGTTGTTTCTCAAAGATTCTATGCTAAGAGTCAGTAGCGATTTTATTTCTTATTCTCAATCTTTGTTTGTGACTTTGTTTATTCTCTTGTTGTTTGTCAGTATCAGAAAGGTCAGAGACAAAAACCTTTTCTATTTTTTATTGGCACCTTTGATAGACCTTTTTCTTTTTTTTAATGTCCCTGTTTTTTTTGGGACTTTGGTTTTTTTTCTTCTTTTTTTTATTATGAAACTTAAAAAGCGTCCTTTTACGATGACTATGTTAATCTTGCCGCTAATCTTTCATGCTCTGATCATGTTGGAATTGACTCCAGGGTTACTTTTTTTTGCACTTTTATTATTTTTTAAACCGAAAGAGCTCTTTGACAATCGTTTTTTGAAATTAATTTGGAATAAGCTATGTGATCTGTCGATGTTTTTTTGGATCATTTTGACATTTTTGATCTTTTTCAACTTTCTGAAGCTTGCATTTTCAAACCCTCTCTACATACCTGATTGGAATGAATTTAAACAGTTCACATTTACCAATTTTGGGGCGGTTTTTTCTGACCGTTTTCCGCTGAATTTACTCAACAGTACAATAATTGGTTTGTCATCCGCTCTGCTGACATTGATCATTGTATTCCCGGCGGCATATAAGGCGAGTCTTAAAAAGGGAGTTTTCAAAAAGCTGAATTTCTTAATCGTATTATCCATGGTGATGACCGGTATGAACACAATTGTTCCGCTATTTCTTATTTTTAAATTAAGCGGGCTTTTAAACAGTCTTTTCGGAGTTATCTTAATTGTCGTGAATCATGCTATTCCCATTGCCTTTTTGATAGCATATGAAGATATGCAAAAAATACCACCTGCTTACATCGAGAACGCCAAAATTGAAGGTGCTACGCCTTTCAAAACCTTCCATAAGGTTATCTTTCCACAAATATTACCGGTTACATTAATCGTATTTGCAAAAGTCATGATAGATGGTTGGTCCAGTTTTACTGCTCCTTTGATTTTTATTACGGATCAAGATAAATACCCTGTTTCTTTAAGACTTTATGCCTATGCCGGGAAGGATGCCTTAATGTATCCTGATTGGGGGAAATTTGCAGCGGGAAGCCTTATCTCTTTAGTTATTTTATTCTTAATCATTTTCCCTTTTAGGAGAATCCTTTTTAAAGGAGTGTATCGTTCCTGGTCTGAAGAACAAATATAAAAAAAGCCGGTTATCGTAACCGGCTTTTTATGGCGGAGAGAGTGGGATTTGAACCCACGTAAGGGAAACCCTTAACACGCGCTCCAGGCGTGCGCCTTCGACCGCTCGGCCATCTCTCCAACAGATGCGATTATATCACACTAACATTTTATGGTCAAGAAAGAATTAATAAAGTTAATTGAAAGCTCCAATAATATGATATTACTTTTCCTTCGTTTGAATTATCAAGGTTGAAATTTCTTCCAGATATTCCTTTTCTTGAGAACCAATTACATTAATTTCAATATTTTCAATGATCTTTTGGCACATGTTATAATTTTCAGGGATTTTACCAAGAATAGACTCTGAATTCGATGTATTGACTATATTGTCATGAATAATTATGACAATGACAAATGGAGAAGATTGTTGTTGTCGATCTGTCATTGTAAGGAACATGGCGCGGGCATCTGTGAATTCGATCATTTCTGTTTTTTGTATAGCATAGTTTTCTAAAAGAGGTTTTAAAAGCTCTTCAAAATCGCTTAGTATGGTAACATCTTTAAGGGTGTTGTCCTGAGTATCATCTGATGAGTTCAGATTGTCAGCAGATTCTTCAGGTATATCCTGATACCAACTGATCTGATTCGTAAAATCGTCTTTATTACCCTGATTGAGATTATCATACAACATAACAGTCAGTTTTGATTCTGTTTCCTTTTCCAATCTGATAAATTGCATGCTTTCCTGTAAAAGGATAACTCTGTAAGTCCAATTTTCCTGATATAGAAGGATATAAAAAGCTGGTATCCCCGAGTATTGTATCTCTGTTAATTTGATGTCTTTTATTTCCTTTTGAATATCTTCTAAAAAGACATCTTCTAAATCCTTCATCTTATCTTCCATCATAATCTTTTTACCATCCATGATGATGTACCCATTATCATGGACTCTATACCAAGTCACTCTATATGGCATTTTAAGAGATACTAACTTATCGTGGCCTTTTCTCATAATAAATTCATAGCGATATCTTGCGGATTCACCGGTTTCCATCATAATCCTGGTTCCGTTGACACAACTATTTGAATAAGATTCCAGTATATTGTTAATGAACTCCTCTATGTCAAAAGAAGTATCAATCTGCTGTGAAAGATCGTTACTTGACGATTTCATATCAATATTTTCTGAATACAAAAAGGTACAATAAAAAACAAAGAAAAGAAGTATGATTATTACTCTTTTTTTCTTCCCAAGAGGCATTAAACCACCCATAAGATAATATAATATTGTTCTAAAGCATAAAACTTTAATTGATAATTATTCTTTTTCTCCGTCGTTTATGAGGTTAAAAATTCTTTCTGTTCGGGATTTGACATCTCCCGATGCATTTTTCACGCCAAGGTTCGTGTTACTTTCGGAGTTTTGCGCAGAATTAAGCATTTCTACACTTTTATTGACAATGGTTTCGTAACGCTGATTCACCCTGTTGAAATCCATGAAAGTCTTCGAACCGAAAAATCCTATCGTCAATATTGCAAATCCCGCTGCAATCTGGTAAGGTATGCTCTTTCTTCTTTTGACTCTTTTCAAAAACATCTTCTTTCCCTTTTCACTTGAACTGTAGGATGCCCTGATTTTTTGGAAATTAAGAACTTCTTTGTAGGAAAGAAAAATGGAACGACAAGATTCACATTCCTTCATATGTTCCCTGAATTCCCTTATCTCTTTCGAGTTCATTTCGTTGTCTAAATATCTATCCATATAATCATCTCTGAACTCATTGCAGTTCATTAAAATACCTCCTTATAGCTAATTTAATCCCCAATACCATGCTCTTTTAACAATTTCTTTAATCTCTTTCTAGCATAATAAATCCGACTTTTAACTGTGCCCAGAGGTTTTTCAGTTATTTTACTAATCTCTTCATAATCCATTCCCTCAATGTCCCTTAAAGTAATGAAAAGATTATCCTCTTCAGACAACTTCCCCAATACACTTCTAAAATCCTCTATCCTAAGTTCGTTTCTTATATCTTCTTCAATATCGGTTTCAGAAGCGGGTTCTCCAATTCCTCCGTTTTCCTCATCTTCGAAATCCGTAAACGTTTCAGATCTCTTGGAGTATTTCTTTAAAGTATCCTTGCAAACATTTACTGCGATACGATATAACCAGGTAGAAAAAGCTGAATCACCCTTGAATCTTTTGATACTTTTATAGACCCTAAAAAAAACTTCCTGTATGACATCCTCAACATCGTCAACATTTAAATAAGATCTTGCGATTCCGCCTACCATACTCGCATAACGGTCATAAAGTGCTTCATAAGCCCATATCTTCTTTTTTTTGAGGGCTTTAATGAATTCCTTTTCCCCTTCGCGTATCTCCTGAGGGCTTTTTTCCTGATTTTTTTCATTGGAAAACACGCGCGTTTCCCCCCTACATAGGTTTAGACTAAGAAAACTTCTAAAAGTTCAAACTATTCGCTAAACCAATCAATTATTTCCCTTGCTACTCTTTCCTTTTCGACATCATTGACCACAACATGAGGGCTCTTTTCCAAGATTACGCTCTCTTTTTTTTCGGATGAGATGCCTTTTTCGATCATATACAAAACATCAACAGGTACTGTTTGATCATTTTTAGAAACGATTGTGAGGCAATCAGAATGTACTTTATTTAATCTTGTTCTGGTCAGTCTCTGAAGTTTTAGTAGATCTTGTGCCTTCGTTGGCCAATCGTAATCCCAATATTCCTTTTGAAGCTTTTGTAAATGTGCCTCTTTATGATTTTCAGATAATGGTCTCTTGATCTTTTTTTTAAATAAGCCCACAAATGGAGTGAGATAAATCATCTTATTATAAGCCTTCAAAGCGGGAGCAGCTAGAGCAATTTTTTGAGGCCGAAATATAGACGACAATAACAGCGTCAACAACCCTCCCATGGAAAGACCGCAACAAAACACCTCCGAGAACTCTTGGATTAGGTTTAAATAGGAATCAGTTACCTTTCGAAGCCATTGGTTGTAATTGCTGTTCAAGAAATCAACATGATTTGTGCCATGTCCGGGTAATCTGGGAATATATACTGAAAATCCGGCTTCATGAAGTTTTTTTCCTAAATACAGCATATCATGTGGAGATCCGGTATAACCATGGATTAAAAGAATGCATGTATCACTGCCTCTGTAAAAGTGCTCCTGGCACTCTGGTGCTGCCAATGTGGTGTTTTTATCAACGTTATCAATCCACATGATCAATCATTTTCCCTTCGGTGTTCTTTCGAGAGAGTAACATACTTTTGGGCATGGGCTTGGAGATCTTTTTGATTATTATCCAATTTCTTTTTCAGAATTGATGGTGTCCCGGCGTATAAAGATGACTCTTCACAAATCTGACCTTCTTTCACTAAAGAGCCGGCAGCAATGACTGTTCCGGATTTAACCTCTGATTTGTTTAATACGATTGCGCCAATCCCGATTAAGACGTTATCTTGAATGGTACAACCATGTAATATTGCATTATGCCCTACCGTCACATTTGCCCCGACAATAGTTGAAACACCGGTGTCTGTGTGGATCGTGGCGTTGTCTTGTATATTGGAGTTTTCCCCTACTGTAATAGAAGCCATATCACCCCGTAATACAGCTCCATACCAAATACTGGCACCCTTTTCAATAGTCACATCTCCAACCACGGTTGCATTTGCAGCAATAAACGTATCGGGATGTATTTTTGGATGTTTACCGTTATACGCTAATATCAACTCTATCCCTCCTGAAACTCTTCATACTCTGCGACATGAAAGGTATTTAACTTATTATTGGTACTTTCATACCATTCACAGATGATTTTTTGGGCAAAATCCCTTTTCAAAAAACCTGCCTCAATCCTTTGACGGGCTACCGGGTTTCTGAATATGGAAGGGTTGGCTAAAACTTTCAATTTTAAGGGAGATTGAACCAGTACGACTTTATCAATTGAGTTTATATTTGATAATCTTTCTACAATTTTATCTGTTATTGCCTTTGCAGGTAACGGGTTGATATTGATCAAGGCAATATTTGAACTGAGAGGGCCGATAATCTTTACGTTTGCCAAAAGAGCGTTGAATGAGGCCCCTTCTAGAATATCCAATAGAATTTCATTGGATAGGCATACACTATGGCCATGATATTCAGGAACGATTAGCATTTTAAGCAAATGCTTTGCCTTACACCCCTCACGATGAACAGATTCTCCTATTTTAACTCTGGATTCATCGACATCATAGTAAGACAAAATTGATCTGATTTCATCTTTGCCAAGTTCTAAAAAAGGGGCATAAACACGATTCATGAGCTTAAAACCATATTCTCCCCAACTGTCCGATAAATTTGCTCCCGTTGCAATTAATAAATCTCTGTCTTTGGCGAGAATTTTTACCCCGGCAATTTTCACCTTTTTTGTGCACCTGTTACAAGAAGGACCGTTTCTCAATACCTTTTCCTGAACATTTCTCATTTCCACAAAATTCAACTCGCAACCTAACTCCGACGATGTTTTTAAAACATTTTCCAAAGTTCTGGAATAGGTATAAGGCCCATAAATGACATGAACAAGTTTGACGTGGTGATTTCCCAATGCATCCGCACAGATATAAGCCAAAGCTGTGGAATCCAATCCTCCAGAAAAACCTATCATTAGCGGAAATTTATCCACACTTTCAATTATATCATCTTTGATTTTTTTCACAAGGCTTAAGGGCTTTTCCAAATTAATCAACAATACAAGCCCCCTGAGAGGGATTGACCTGGTAAAAATCGAATTCAGTTTGAAATCTTTTCTTGTAAGCTGTATTGAGTTCTCTGAATGTAGCAGCAGTAATACCTTTTTCAGCCAGGAAAATAATACTGCCTCCAAACCCCCCTCCCATTATTCTTGCCCCATAAACAAATGGCATTTCATTTATGGCATCAACTAAAAAATCAATTTCCTCGCAGCTGCATTCATAATCGTCACGAAGACTGAAATGAGTAAGTGTCAATAACTCTCCTACCCGTTTATCATCTCCCGTTTCCAAAGCGGTTCGACAAGCCAGCACGCGTTCATTTTCAGTTAAAACATGTCTGGCTCGTTTATATTCAGTATCTTCCAATAAGTTTTTAAATTCATTTAGATAGTTAATATCCAATTCTCTGAAAGAATTTTTCCCCAGCTTATTAAGAGCGCTTTCACATTGTATTCTTCGTTTGTTGTATTCTCCATCGCCCAGCGAATGATTGACATTAGAATCTAAAATATAAAATTGAGAATCTTTTAGTTTGATTTCAACGTATTTGTAGTCCATGGTCATGGTATCGAGGAAAACAGCATGATCTTTTTTTCCCATTACTGAAATGAATTGGTCCATGATACCGCATTTAACGCCAACAAATTCGTTTTCTATTTTCTGAGCGAATTTATAAACATCCTCTTTATCAAGGGACAAGCCAACGTGATTTGATATTGCCATGATGGTAGCGACTTCAATCGCAGCACTGCTGGATAGCCCGGCACCTATGGGTATATTTGATTCTACTTCGATTTTAAGGGGCGGGATATGTAGATTGTAAATCATGGTAAAAAAATAGAGGGTTCCCTTTATGTAATCAGTCCAATCTCCGGTTTTGGTTAGTGAATTTGTCTTGAAAGTCTTACTTCCAAATCCTTTTGACGAGATAAGATGTTGCTTCTCTTTAGAATCCGAAACATGGACATTTGTGGTTTTATCAATCGCAAATGGCAGAATAAAACCGTCATTATAATCAACATGTTCACCGATAATATTGACCCTTCCGGGAGCTTTTGTATACAAAAAAACACCTCCTGTTTGTTCTATCTATTCAATTTTACCATGAATTCAGCACCAGAGGAAGTAAACGGAATTTGATAATTAAGATTAAAAGAGAATTTGGCAGAAATAAAATTGCCCGGATTCTCCCTGACCAATGCCAATAGCGGTATATTGACAATTTTTTAACAGATTGAAACGATGGAACGGACTGGCAACAAATAATTCAAAGGCCTTTTTGGCAGGGTCAATGCATATTTGAAAATAACAGCAGTTTTCTACTACTGAAACAAAACCAAAAGAGTTGTTTTGAGTTAAAGATTCCTGTTTAACATATTCCATAATCAGATTTGCCCTGATATTAAATCCTCTGTGTGCAAGATATTTATCCTTTGAAGCCTGATTGTTAGCGTGTTCTTGAGCAATAAATGAATACATTTGTTCGAGGTCTTCCAGCCCATTTTCTCTTCTGTAATTATTGACATATAAAAGAAAACGGCTGCGAACCTCTTCCAAGGTGAGTGTTTTCTCCATTCCGAATAGAGTTGAAAAGAGGCAAAGAAAAAGACAAAAGAAAACGAAAAGTCTCATTGATATCACGGCCTTTAAATAGCTTAATACTCATTAATCATCTTTGACAAAACGATCGAACTCCAAAGTAAAGAAGAAAGTACTGCCCTTACCAGGGATACTCTCAACTTTTAGTGAACTACCCATATATTCCAAAAGAGAATTTGATATTGTCAATCCAAGTCCTGTTCCTCCGTATTCCCTTGTTATTGAATTGTCTGCTTGTGTGAAAGAACGAAAAATATCCGACATTTTTTCTTTTGGAATACCGATTCCCGTATCAATAACTGAGAATTTGCATTGAATTGTCTCTTCGCTTTGTGAAATCAATTTGATTTCGAGTAAAACAGACCCTTTTGAAGTAAATTTCACTGCATTACTTAACAAATTACTGATGACCTGACTGATCCTTAAAGGGTCAGAATAAACAGAGGCTTTTTGCGTTTCGTCTATGTTGTAATTTAATGTAATACCTTTTTCATTTGCAAACGGCTCAATCATTTTTAAAGAATTACGTGCCACTTTATCAATGTCGGTGTAAACATGCTCAATCTCAAGTCGTCCGGCCTCAATTTTCGAAAAGTCAAGGATATCACTTATGATTTGTAAGAGACTCTTTCCTGAATAGCGTATGTATTCAACATATTTTTTCTGTTCATCTCCTAAATAGGTATTTTGAAGGATTTCTGAAAAGCCGATAATACCATTAAGGGGGGTCCTCAGTTCATGGCTCATGTTTGCCAAAAATTCAGATTTCGCTGTATTGGCGGCATTTGCCCTTTTTTCGCTTTCACGAAGTTTTTGTTCATACAAACGCCTTTGAGTAATATCGTTAATGGTAACAACTGTTTTTCCGTCTGAGAGGAAATTAAAGCGAAATTCCACCTCTCTTTCCTCTCCGTTTGCAGTAATAATCTTCAAGTCCCTTTCAATTTTCTCTTGATTTTCAACGTTTTTTATCATTGAAAGAATGTCCCTTTTATTATCTTGTGACACTTTAATCATTTCAAACCAGTGATCAATATTTTGAATTTCCTCCTCAAGATAGCCAGTGATCTTTGTGTTTTCTGAATTCATCAACAGCAGCTTTCCCGAATGATCCCAAATTTGAATACCGATGAGGACGTTTTCAAAAAGAGCGTTTAGCAACTCTTTTTCTTTGGACAAAAGCATAAGATTGTTCTCAGCTTCGTCATTCATCGCCTCCAGTAACATATTCGTGCTGGTTAATTCTTCATTTAGAGCGGACAGTTCGTTTTCAGCTGCTTCCTTTTGTATAAATGTCTCTTCAGCTTGGGAGAGCATTTGATTAATCGTTTTCACAAGTAAGCTGAATTCACTGGGATAATCGTATGCCAAACGCTGATGAAAATCATCCTGGAAATCCAGTCCGTTGATTTCTGTCTTCAATTCCTCCAGAGGATGAACAACATGTTGGTTCAGTAATCGGTAAATAACAATTGCGATGAGTATAGTTGTTATCATCATGATGAGAGAAAATATGAGAGCTCTGTTAAAAAGATACTGTAAATCGCTTGAAGGTATAAAACTAAAAAGGTACAAATTCAAATCCTCATTCCTTTTGAAACTGATAAAACCGGTTTGATTGCCAATGGTTGTTTCGTAGAAATTCTTTTGTGAAGATTGAACGGTTTGAAACATTTGGTTATAAAGGGGGTTATTATAATTGATATCAAGGATATCGAAATTCGTAAAATCAGGATGGGCGATGATGTTCCCGTCGAAATCCATGAGAAAAACGAAACCGTGTTCACTGGGTTCGATTTGAGAGATTTGCTGAATGAGTGTTTTCACTGAAACATCCCCACTTATCACTGCGTTAACTTCAGAATGCACAACAGGATAAGAAATAGAAATGATCATGTCGTCACGGCTTGCGTTGAGAAAAATATTTGTATAGGCCAGTTTGTTTTTTTCAATGGCATTGATATACCAAGGTCTGGCAGTTAGCTGAAAACCCTCATAAGGTTCCCAACCACTGGCATTGATCATTTTGTTGTTTTGATCGCCATAATAGATTGAAGAGAAAAAATCACTTTCAGTTAAAAATATTTCCATGATGGATAATTTATCCCCATCGGTGTAATTCTTCTCGGAAAACAATACGGCAATATCCTTGATTGTTGAGCTGTTTTTGTATAACCAGGAGGTAATTTTGGCATTAATGGATTCAACGATGCTGTTGCCTTTCTCCCTGGCTGTTTCTGATACAGCTTGATAGGTATATTGATAATGCGGGAAGAAAAATAAAACAAAAATAATGATGACTAAGATAATCATAAGTTTGAGTTTATGGTGTATGGTTGACTTTCTTAGATCATTGATCATTGAACGGATGGACAAGGAGAACCCCCTTTAATGATACTTAGAGAAAAAGTCATATGCTTGATGGTTTTTTACCTTTTTCTGCCTTAGAAAAGACTTTTAGCGATATTATAGCATTAATCATATTTTTTTTGAAGATTTTCCGCCTTTTAATTCGATTAGTCAGTTTTGAAAAGAACTATGAATCGAAGAAGGATTGGTCTAAATGACATCCAAAATGAATATATCGAAATCTATTCCAAATTCGAACTTCACTATATTGTAACTATTCGCAGTTGACAAAGCGAAAACAAATCTATATAATAGCACTGGTTTTTATGAAGTGAGAGCCAGTTTAGCT
>CAZRYM010000006.1:0-67165 GCA_964604305.1 uncultured Thermotogaceae bacterium
TGTCTTTGGCGAAGAATTTTTTGTAGCGTTCGACACTTTTTTCTACATCTTGTGGCGTTCCCGCAAAAGCGGGATAGACATGGTTGCGAATGTGAAGAAAATCCATAATTTCATTTTCTTTCAGTTCTCTGAAATGACAATGCATATTTGGTCCTCCTGAGTAAATGTAGGGGCATCCCTTCATTGTGGGTGCCCAATCATTATACAACAACTGTTTATTTTTTGAATAATAAAAGCGGGGTGCATTAAAAAGGCACACCTTTCGGTGTGCCTTTTGGAGAACTTTATTTTAACTCTTGCGTTATTCCAGAATGACAGATGCTTCCGGTGCGTTGACTCTGAAGGTGAAGGATTCTATGAGGAAGAATACCAGTTCGTCTGCTTCCTGATGGGAATATCCGACGGAGATATCCTGTCCCACTATGAATTCGAAGTCTTCGCTGTTGACGGGTAGAATCAAGCCTTTGTCTTCCAGGTCCGGCGCAAAGAAAATCTGACCTTCCAGGAGATTTTCAAGTCTTCTTTTTGCCGGATAGCCTTTTTCGTTTGGTTTGTAAAGCAATGATCGCAGTTTGTTCCCTACTAAAAGGTTATAGGGACCTTCAATTCCCCGTGCTTCAAGAACTTTTACACCTTCAGCTGCCGGTGTAACCAGGTCGTCTTCTACTTGTACATGATCATTTTCTGAAACGGGTAAAATCCCTTTGATGCCGGCATGAGATAATCCGTTATAAATAGCTTGATTTTCAGCTTTTGCTATTTTTGTGGCAGCCTCAATGAGTGAGTCTGTCTCCACATCTTCGGCGCCTCTCATAAGTGATTCGATTTCGTCCATCTTCAATTTAAACGGTACTTCAATTTCTACCATGGGCAATACTTGTCTTTGAGAGTATTTAACACCATCTAGAGGTGTATCTTCTACAGCTATTTTTCTTCCGGTATTGACTGCAGCAAAATCCATACCCTTTGGTCCGACAAATTCGACAACCTTTCTTGCGGTTAGTTTCAGGTTGAGTATTCTACGTGCCTCTTCATCTATAAAATTCCATGCTTCTTGGGAAATCGGTGCAATATGTCTTTTAAGGTTAGCCATCATCATCCCTCCTTTATTTACTCTTTTTGCCTTTGATACCAAGCGATCCATCAGAAGAATCGCCGGCTGAGTTTGTTTCCTCTTCTGATCCACCTTCTTCAAGAGTCGTGATATCACCCTGTGTGAAGAAGAATTCTCGCATATTCTCATCCCATACTGGATTTCGTCTTCTGAGCCATTCCAGTCCCATACAGGCATGTTCTATTTCTTCATCTCTGTTGTGTTCCACAATAGCCTTTACGGTTGGATCGCTAGTTGCGTTGGCTCTCTGATTGTACCAGTCTATGGCCTCCAACTCTTCGATAACACTTTTGATAATTCTGTGATATTCTTTCGCCTCTTCAGGTAGATTGTCTTCATGATACTCGCTCATGTGATCTCCTCCTTATGTATTTTGATGTTATTTTCAAATTGATCTTATTTTATTATAGTTGCTACTTATTCATTTGTCAATCCAAAAATCATTTAATGATGATTAACTTACTTTCTTGCACTATATATAACGAAATTATGTTAGGTATTCTTACAAAAAAAAAAGATAACAGCTTCACGTTTTCTTCACAGTTCTCTTGATAGAATTGAATTGTAGTAAAAATAAAGGGGGGATTAAAGTGAAACAGACGATCAAAACGATAATGAATAAGCTTTTCCACCTTGAGCAAACGAAATATCCCGGAAATGACAAAATCATAGATCCTGAAACAGGATATTCCATAACAACGAAAGGGGAATTTGCCTGGATGTCAACTATGCTTAGAAAGATGGGGTTTGAGGTTTACTGGTTGTGTGAAAGGACCGGCAATCAGATTGGATTGATTATAGATAAGATGTTGTACGTGTGTTCCAATAAAAAAGAGTTTGATTCAAAATATCATGAAATTTATTTGAACGATATTGCCATGTATAAGGAATACGACGAGTTTAGTGAAAATAAAAACAGCATATTCGGACTTGTTTTTAAGGATAATAACGGATTTGAGTATTGCTGGAAAAAACTTTAAAAGAAAAAAGGCGGATGTACTTGACTCATCCGCCACTTTTCAAGGAAGGTTTTTTGATACTGCTGTTACATTCCCAGATATGCCTTTTGAACATCCGGGTTCGACAGAAGGGCTTTTGCGTCCCCCTTCATAATAATTTCTCCGGTTTCGATAACATAAGCGTAATCGGAGATGGACAATGCCGAAGCGGCGTTTTGTTCAACTAACAGGATGGTTACACCGTCTTCTTTATTTATCTTCTCAATGACTTCAAAGACCTCCTTAACCAGCAGGGGAGCGAGTCCCAAAGAGGGTTCATCCAGCATCATCAGTTTCGGATTGCTCATAAGCCCACGGCTGATGGCAAGCATTTGCTGTTCACCACCTGAAAGGGTCCCTCCCGGCTGGTTCAGCCTTTCCTCAAGTATGGGAAAGAGACTGAATATCCACTCCAGGTCTTTTTTAATGCCTAATTTGTCTTTTCTGTTAAAGGCTCCCATGGTCAGGTTTTCTCTCACGGTTAATCCGGAGAAGATTCTCCTGCCTTCAGGAACATGAACAATCCCCATTTGTGTTATGGTATGAGGGGCCATGTTGGTGATCGGCTCTTCTCTAAATTTTACTGTTCCGTGTTTTACCTTTTCCAGCCCGCTTATTCCTGCAAGGGTTGAGGTCTTACCCGCCCCGTTGGCTCCAATTAATGTGACGATCTTTCCGGCGGGCACTTCGATTGAAATATCTTTGACCGCGTTGATAGGTCCGTAATCAATACTGATATCTTTTATTTGAAGCATTACCTCAGCTGATGATGACATCTTTCCACTCCTCTCCAAGATAAGCCTCGATGACTTTGGGATTGGATCTGATTTCTTTTGGAACCCCCTTGGCGATTTCCCTGCCGTAGTCAAGAACGATGATGCGTTCACAAAGCCCCATGACGAATTTCATATCATGTTCGATTAAAAATACGGTTACGTTGAATTCATCGCGTATTCTTCTCACGAGGTTCATCAACGCAACCGATTCGGAGGGATTCATGCCTGCTGCCGGTTCGTCTAACAGCAGCAGTTTTGGTGTTGTTGCAAGTGCTCTTGCTATTTCAAGCTTTCGCTGCTCGCCGTATGGAAGTGATCCTGCCGGTTCATCCTTGTGATTTAGCATTCCAAGCTTTTCAAGGATATATTCAGCCTTTTCACGTTGTTCTTTTTCCTTTTTAAAATACCCTAATTTAAAAACAGATTTCCAGAACCAAAGATCAGTGGCGCCTTTTTTTGTGCCATTCCATTTTTTCATGATTTTATCGGGCTTGGTGTTGGCCAGTTCATAATGCATGGCTGCCTGGAGATTTTCCGTTACCGTCATAGTCTTAAATAATCTTATATTCTGAAAGGTTCTTGCTATTCCGAAATGAGTGATGAAATAGGGTTCGAAATCATCAATGATTTTATCTTCCAGATAAACATGCCCTTGAGTGGGTTTGTAAACTCCTGTTATCACGTTGAATATCGTTGTTTTTCCGGCGCCGTTAGGCCCGATTAACCCAAGGATTTCCCCTTCTTCAATTTCAGCTTTGAAATCTCCAACAGCTACCAATCCGCCAAAGCGCACGGTCATATTATCAATTGTTAAAATTATTTTCTTTTTTTTATTTTCCATGGCCAACGCCCCTTTTAAATCTTAGTATCGTTCTGTAAAGAGCATTCCAGGTTAACTCGTTTCTCCCCATAATCCCCTTCTGCCAGAAGATCATAATGATGATAAAAAGGGCTGAAAAAACAAGCATTCTCATTCCCGAAATTCCGGTGATGGTGAATCCGAAAAGCGTCATATCCGATTCCACAAATCTGAGAAATTCCGATAGAACGGCAAACAAACCGGCACCTAAAACTGCTCCTGAAAGGCTTCCCAAACCACCAAGGACGATCATAATCAGAATGTTAAATGTGAGCATGATCCCCAGTGTGGTTGGTTTCGGGTCAATGGACGTGAGCCAGTGTGCATAAAGTGAACCTGCAACTCCTGCAAAGAATCCTCCCATGACAAAAGAGGTGAGTTGATGTTTGAAGACATTTATTCCCATGGCTTTTGCTGCGATGGGATCATCTCTGATGGCTCTCAGTGCCCTTCCATAAGAACTCTTGGCGAAACTTCCGATGATTAAAAGGGTAATCAACAACCATCCCCATGACCACCAGATGTTAGTATAGGAAGGGATGCCTTTTAATCCAAGGGAGCCGTTGGTGATTCTGTTCCAGTTCAACAGAAATATACGGATGATCTCCGCAAAGCCCAGTGATGTAATGGCCAGATAATCTCCGGACATTCTCATAGTAGGCCAACCGACAACGAAGGCCATGAGTGCAGCAACTGAACCTCCGGCTACCGTTGCCCAGAAAAAAGGAATATTCGAAAGAGCTTCTGTGTTGATGGGAAATGCAACCCCCATAAGAATAAATGAAGCTTCTTTTAACTGAACACTCATGGTTAATAATGCAGAAACATAGGCACCTATCGCAATAAATCCGGCGTGCCCCAGGGACAGCATACCCGAGACTCCGTTGATTAGCGTGAGACTCACCGCCATAATAGCAAATATGCCGATGAGTGATACGATTCGAATCATATAACTGTTCAAATTTTCTTCAGCAATAAAAAAGAGTATGCATATTCCTACGATGAACAGTATGGTTAATAAGAATTGTGCTTTAATACTGATTGTTTTTTTCTCCATGCCCATCATACTTTCACCAATTCTTTTTTGCCCATGAGACCGCTGGGTCTGAATGACAGTAAAACGATCAGCAATATAAACGCAAAAGCATCTCTATACCCTGCCATTTGAGGCATAAGACCGACTGCAAGAATTTCAATAAGTCCCAGTGCAATCCCGCCAACAATGGCACCGGCTACCGAGCCTATACCACCAATAACAGCAGCCACGAATGCTTTCAGACCGGGCATAAAACCTATCATGGGCCAGACCTGCGGGTATTTCCCTACCCAAAGAATACCCCCTACTGCTGCCAGTGCAGATCCCAAGGCAAATGTCAAGCCGATGGTTTTATTGACACTGATTCCCATTAGTGCAACAGCTTTTGTATCCATTGATACCGCTCTCATGGCCATCCCGGTTTTGGTCCTATAAAGGATAAACCAAAGGATAAGAAAGGTGATAAGCGTTACGACGAATGTGATAATGGTGATACTGGGAATTCTGATGGCATTCACAACAATTTCCCTGCCACGAGCTTCGATGACTTCCCCGCCAATGGTAAAGATTTTGCTAAAAAAATCAGGGAAGACATTTCTGAACGATTCAGGAATACCACCAAAAAGAACGATTGCCAAACTCTGTAAAAACATTGATACACCGATAGCCGTTATCAGTGCTGAGATACGCGGTGCGTTCCGCAAAGGTTTGTAAGCTATCTTATCAACGCTCATACCGAGTAAAGCAGCTCCTGCAATACCCACCCCCATTCCCAACCACCAGGGCAGACCAAACAAGGTTATGGCATAAAAAGTGAAAAAGATGGACATCATAAAAATCTCACCATGAGCAAAATTGATGAGTTTTAAGATACCGTAGACCATTGTATAACCTACAGCAATAAGCGCATACAATAAACCCAAACTTAAACCGTTTATCACATGCTGCAAAAGAATCTCTATTTTCAACAACAACACCCCTTTATGAAGAACCCGCTTCAACCCTCCGAGATTTTTACGGGTTGTGATTCCTGTAACTTTTACTCCACCTCACCGTCTTCGACGGTTTCCCATTCCCGTTTATTGTAGGGGCGGACCTGTTTGTCCGCCCGTGAATTTAACAATAGTCTTTTTATCGGGATTTCTCATCAAAATTGCCCATATTTAATAGGATCACTTGTTCAAAAACAAAACTTTATGGGTTTATAACCGAGTCGTACAAGTACTGGCCATCTTCTATTCTAACGATAACAACTGACTTTTCTGCGTTCCCTTCATCCGTGATGGTAATGAATCCCGTGGAGCCGGGGAAGTTTTTCGTTTCTCTGATGGCTTTTGCAACTTTTTCTCTATCCAATTCTCCCGCACGTTCGATGGCATCTCTTAAAACCAGGTAGGCATCAAAACCCAGACCGGCAAACATGGAAGGTTTTTCTCCGGGATATTTTTCAGCATAAGCTTTCAAGAACATTTCTGCATTTTCGTTAAAAGCAGGGGAATCCGCATGATAGCCGGCTGTCAAATAAAGGCCTTCAACGGCTTCTCCGCCTATTTCAACTGTTTCGTCAGCATAGGCACCGTCTCCGGTGGCAAGATTTCCGTAAAAACCATTATCGTATGCCTGAGAGCATATCAAGGCGATTTCCGTGTAATAACCCGGAAGATATAAGGCATCGACGTTTTTCGACATGGCATCAAGAACTTGTGCAGAGAAATCCTGGTCTCCGGTTTTATAGTACTCGTAAAAAAGGTTGCCGCCAAGGCTTTCAAAAGTTTTTTTGAAGTAATTGGCCAATGAAACGGCATAATCCTGTTCTACATCAACAAAGACGGCTACGTTTCTATCGCCCAGGTTGTACAATAATTTTGCAGCTGCCTGTCCCTGAAAATCATCTGAGAAACAAACTCTGTTGACGTATTCTTTTCCTTCGGTAACAATAGGGCTTGTGGAAGTAGGTGATACCATAGCGGTTTTTAACTCTTCTGCTACAGCACCTCCTGCAAGGGAGTTACCACTGATGATGTTTCCCAGGATGGCAAGTACGTTTTCGTTTTCGATAGCTCTGCGGACACCGTTAGCCGCTTCAACCTTATCACTTTTGGTATCCATGACGACCATTTTAACAGGTAATCCCAGTATTTCAGGGAAGAGTTCCATTGCTACCTGAACACCCTGATAAGTCATTCGACCGTAGGCAGATGCGCCACCGGTCATAGAAAAAACAGCAGCCAGCTTAACTTCAGTGGGTTCTTCTGCACCATAAAATGTCCCCACAAGCATTAACAACACTAACAATACAACACTAAACTTTTTCATTGAAAATCCTCCTCAGATTTTGGACTGATTGTCCATTTATTGTTCCAAAAGCCTCTCCGGAAAAGCTTGAATGGATAAAAAAAAGGCGGGGAATTCTTTTTTTGAATTCCCCGCCTGTTTAGAAGGTGCTTAGCCTAACAAAAGACCTTAGCTCCCCCGATAAGCGGGGCTGCTAATAACGATAACGTGCAACAATATTCCTTTGTTAAGCTTAAAACCTTGATTAGAGAAGATCATAGATTTCATCCTCCTGAAATTTTGCTTATTATATCATAAATATGTGTAAAGTCAAGTCTGTACCTGTAATTGTTACAGCTTAGAAATTTTATATACAAAAATTTATTTATACATAGGAATAAAGCCTTTCGCCTGCTTAAAATAAATGCAATATACTGCAGTTTTCAGATTCTTTTCTACCAATATTTAAGTCATGTAATGGCAAGTCTTCATGGTATAATCGGTTAACATAATGGATTTGGTTCAATGGGGTGAAAAAAATTGCCGGAATATCAAGTGCTTAAGCAGGAATATGAAAGATGGGTGGAAGCCTCTTCTGGGTGGATGAAGGAGGATTTAAAAATTCTTGAAGGATTATCCCCCGAAGAATTCAGGATTGAACTTACTGAGCGGTTTTCAGTCGATGCTGAATTTGGTACCGGTGGCCTTCGTTCCAAAATTAGAGCAGGAACCAACGGAATAAATGATTTTTGGATAAAGAGGATCTGCAAGGCTGTTCGAAAGAACTCTAAAAAAATCGTTATAGCTTATGATACAAGGCGATGTTCAAAGGAATTCGCTCAAATAGCTGCAAATACCCTTTCTGCAGGTTATTGTCAAGTTTATCTTTTCCAAGAGCCGGTTCCAACTCCTATCCTATCCTTCACAGTTAAACAAATCAAATGTGATACCGGTATCGTAATAACGGCAAGTCATAATCCCAAGGAATACAATGGATTCAAGCTTTACGATTCAAATGGGGTACAGTACGTTCCTCAAAAAATAGAGAGATTAAATGAACTGATGAAAGACATACCGTTAATTGAAAAAGAAAACGAAAAAGCAAAGTCTCATTTAATAGAACAAGTTGGAGAAGAAGTCTATGAAGCTTATTTTTCGATGGTTTTTGATGAATTAAGTGTCTTAAGTCCAAAAGAGACACACGGACACCAAATCTCTGTTGTATATACCCCCTTACATGGAACAGGAGCAAGTTTTGTGCCAAAAATAATGAGAAAGTACGGCATAGATGTACAAACAGTTGAAAAACAGATGAAACCTGATCCCGATTTTTCGACAGTAAAGGTTCCAAATCCGGAGGATCAAAGTAGTTTTAAGTTGGCTATGAAGAAGGCTGAACAGCTTAAAGTAAGACCACAGGCTTTGATTGCCACAGACCCGGACAGCGATCGATTGGGACTTTTTATTCAGAGTAACGGAAAATATCACTCTTTAACGGGTAACGAATTAGGCATTCTTTTGCTCGATTTTATCCTTGAAAAAAGTGGTATTAGTGATTATAAAGGAAATACAGCCGTTTTGAAAACAATTGTAACAACTGAAGGAGTAAAACCTATTGCAGAGAAGTATAATTTATTACTATATGAGACCTTGACAGGCTTTAAATATCTGGGAGAGAAATCAGTGGAGTTGAGGTCAAGAGGAATCGATACTCTGTTTAGTTTTGAGGAGAGTTTTGGTTACCTTTTTGGAACTCATGCCGGAGATAAAGATGCCTGTTCCACATCGGGACTTTTGGCATTATTGTTGCTTGAATCGAAAAGTGGTGAGGGTATAATTAAAAGGCTTGAATCGATTCGTTCGATGTATGGCTGCTATCTTGAACAACTTTTGACACGGACAGCTGAAGGTGTGAGCGGTATGAAAAAACTTCATGAATTTATGCATTTTCTGAGAAAAGAAAGGTCATTTATGAGTTGGGAAGAAGGAATCACCTTGAAAGATTACCAAGAAGAGACAGGTGAGTTACATGCCGATGTTGTAGAGTACCGCTTTCAAAATGGGGATAGAGTTATTTTTAGACCATCAGGAACTGAACCCAGAATCAAGGCTTATATAAATGTTCATGCATACGATAAGGATTCTGCATACAGTCGGGTTATTTGGATGCGGAAAAGAGTGGAATCGTTATTTGATTCCACTCTGAAATAAAGGGGGGGGAGGCAGTTTTAGCCGAAAAAATGGAGATAACCAGAGAAAAGATAAAAGTTCTTTACAGTGAAGAAACCATTGCCAAAAGAATAAAAGAGATGGGTCAACAGATCAGTTTGGATTATGCAGGTCTGGACTCTCCTTTACACATGGTTTGCGTACTTAAAGGATCTGTGCATTTTTATTCTCAGTTACTGCTTGATATCAGGATGGATGTAAGCTATTCATTTATACAAGTTGCCAGTTACAAGGGAACGCAGTCATCGGGTAGAATCAACGTTAAGTCTTGGATAGATGAGCCGGTGCAGGGGAAAAATGTGATTGTTATTGAAGACATACTCGATACCGGTAGGACGTTAAAGTACATTCTCAATTACCTGTCGAGATATAAGCCGGCAACTTTAGAAGTGGCGACATTAGTGGATAAATATGAAAAAGATCATTTTGGTATCTTACCCAAATATGTCGGGTTCCAGACACAAGACAGATTTTTATTGGGATATGGGCTTGATTTTGAGCAGAAATTCAGAAATCTTCCCTACATTGGGTATGTCGAAGGTTGATGAGCAGAAAAAAGAAAAAGGCTTGAAGCGTGAAGGATATATTTCCAGTATTTGTTTTCTTATGATTTTTTCAGTTGGTTTTTTCCTGGTCTGGAGTACAATAGAACTAATGAAAGAAACTTATTTGGAAAAACTTATGGAATTTCAGGCTTTGAAAAACCTGACGGTTTACGATCTGAGATCGGATATTTATTCTGTTTTAAACCAATCAACTCATACTTTCGTCTCTTTTGATGAAGAGGTATATCTAAATGGTAATCGAATTTTTCTTGACGAAAATAAACAAATTTATATAGAGAGAGGAGAATAATATAGTGACAAAGGCATTACCAAAACGCGAAGAATTAACACCAAAAAAGATCGTGGAATTACTTGATAAATACATCATCGGACAAAATGAAGCGAAAAAATCAGTTGCCATAGCCCTTAGAAACAGGATCAGAAGGCAACAATTGGATGATGAGATGAAAGAGGAAGTCTTTCCTAAAAACATTTTGATGATCGGGCCCACGGGAGTGGGAAAAACTGAGATTGCAAGGCGTTTGGCCAATCTTTCTGATTCGCCATTTTTAAAGGTGGAAGCGACTCGATTTACAGAAGTAGGTTACGTGGGCAGATCAGTGGAAAGCATGATCAGAGAGCTTGTAGAATCCGCCATCAATAAGCTTAAACACGAAGAGATGGAAAAGGTTGCCCTGATTGCCCGGACAGAGGTTGAGAAGATCATCGTTGATGCCATTCTTCATCCCAGGAAAAAAGAGAGGAATCAGCAGAATTTGGGTAATATATTTGGTCAATTTTTCCAGGGGGGACAGCAAAATACCCCGCCTCCACCAGAGGAAAAAATTGAAACAGATTCTGAAAACAAATGGACTAGAGAAGAAGTCAAGCAGAAACTGAGAAATGGAGAGTTTGAAGACCGTTTTATAGACATCGAAATCGAACAATCCAACAGTCCTCAAATCGGAATGATCGGTGGAGATTTGGGTGATATTGGTATCGATATGCAGGGGATGTTTGGAAATTTGATGCCCAAGAAAAAGGTTACCAAACGGGTGACTGTAAAACAGGCCAGAAAGATCCTGTTGCCTATCGAATCTGAAAAACTTATCGATTCTGACAAGATTGTTGCAGATGGAATAGACCTTGCTCAAAACAAGGGAATTGTATTCATCGACGAAATAGACAAGGTTGCGGGAGAATCTTCGAAATCGGGTCCCGATGTTTCAAGAGGAGGTGTGCAGCGAGATTTACTCCCCATCGTAGAGGGAACAACGGTTATGACAAAATACGGAATGATCAAAACCGATTTTATTTTGTTCATCGCTGCAGGAGCCTTTCATATCGCCAAACCCTCTGATCTCATGCCGGAGCTTCAGGGAAGATTTCCCCTTAGGGTTGAACTGGAGTCACTCACAAAAGATGATTTCAAACGGATACTCATTGAACCAAGGAATTCCTTGACCAAACAGTATCAGGCACTTCTTCAGACTGATGGTGTGGAGATCGAATTTACTGATGATGGATTGGAAGAAATTGCCTCGGTATCATTTAAATTAAACGAAGATCTTGAAAATATCGGTGCAAGAAGACTTTACACGGTGATGGAAAGAATTCTGGAAGATGTTTCGTTCCAAGCCCCCGATTCTTCATTGCATAAACTGACGGTGGACAAAAAGTATGTGGAAGATAACATGGCTGAGCTTGTTAAAGACAAAGATCTTTCCGCTTATATTTTGTAAACAGGGGAAAAGTTTTGAACAAAATTGAACGAATTGCAATTGCATCGAAATTAAATTTGAATTTTCATGACCTGAAAAGGCTTTTTGAGAACTACGATTCACTGAAAGCATTGAAAAACGATTCTTTCAGGCTTCCTTTTCAAATCAATATTGAAGAGATTGGTGCTGAGATTGAAAGGCTTGAAAAATGCAGTGTTAGAGAAGATCTGAAGATCATCACATTTGAAGATGAGGATTATCCTTCCATCTTAAAGGAAATAAACGACCCCCCTTGGTGCCTATTCCTTAAGGGACAAGTTGATGTTTTACGGGATGATTCTGTAAAACTGGCGGTGGTGGGATCCAGGAAAAACAGCCATTACGGGAAGTTGACAATTGACATGCTCATTCCCCCGTTGATTGAAAAGGGAGTTTGTATCGTCAGCGGATTGGCATTTGGTATCGATAGTCTGGCACACAAAAAGAGTCTTGAATATGATGGAAAGGTCATAGGAGTTCTTGGCTGTGGCGTAGATATAGTCTACCCCAAGTCGAACGAAAATCTTTATAAACAGGTTCTCCAAAACGGTTGCATCATCAGTGAGTATCTACCGTGGGAAAGACCCAGAACCTATTATTTCCCACGAAGAAACCGCATTATTTCCGGACTGAGTTTAGGGGTACTTCTGGTTGAGGCTGCTATAAAAAGCGGCTCTTTGATCACAGCCAGATGCGCGTTGGAGCAAAACCGGGATGTTTTTGCAGTCCCGGGACAGATAAACGCTTATAGTTCAGGTGGAACAAACGACTTAATCAAAAAAGGAGCAAAGCTTGTCTCCTGCAGTGAAGATATATTTGAGGAGTATCCCGAACACTTTTCAACATCTAAAAATCTAGAGCTGAAGCAAATTGCCGAAGAAAGAATCTTTGAAGAAATGACAAAAGATGAACGTTTGGTTTTTAGACTGATTGAAGAGGGGATCACGGATTTTGATACATTGACACACAAATCGGACCTTGACGCGTCCATGTTGAATTATACATTGACGCTGCTGACCCTTAAAGGGGTGATCGATGTTGTCGGAACCAGTTATCAGAAAAGAATATAATCGAAAAAAAAGAAAAACGTTTTTTTCTGCCCTGTTCATTTTGCTATGTTTGGGTGGATCTGTTTTTGGTATGATGTTTGAAATAGGAGCGGGGTATCGATTTGCCCCTTCGGATCAAACAAAACACGGGATCAACCTTGATCTTGGGCTGTTTAACGATTTTAACGATATTATCGAGCTTGATGTCACTTATCATCCCCAATTTACCGGTTCCGGTTCAGAAGAATCGGCAACCCCAACTCTCTTTTGGAATTTCGATATGGACGCCATGATCCCCCTTTTGGGTAGACGGGATGGGATAGAAGGGTACCGATTTGGTATCTATTCTACTTTTGAGTTTGGCAGCTTTTATTCGGATTATACCTTGGATGCAACACCCGGAACATCTCAGGCACAACAGACGGCATGGGACAGAAGTGATTACTGGTTTGGAGCCGGTATTTATGCTCAATATTTTCTTGATCCCTGGTTGTTTGAAATGTCCATAGGATTACCGATAATCAACAGTTATAGCGAACAGGATACCTTAAATAAATTATTGGGAAGTTTTGAATTTAAAACCAGATACTTTATTAAAAGCGATATTTACGATTTTAAAGATCATCTCTTGGTAGAGTTTGTGGTGTCTACCAGAAAGATAGGCCTTTCGGTTGTCCTTCTGGAACCATTTTAAGGGGGTCTGTTCATGAAACTCGAAAGGTTTATCCAAAAAGCGGGTGTTACCAGTAGAAGAAAGGCGCCCCAACTGATAGAAGACGGACGAGTAAAGGTCAATTCAGAGACAGTGAAAGAATTTTACATGGAAGTGGATGAAAATTCGGATGTTGTGGAAGTAGATGGCAAGCGGGTGGAACTTGAATCGAAATGCTATTATCTGTTTAACAAACCGGCGGGTTTTATCACCGCCTTAAAAGACCCGTTTAAAACACCAACAATCATTGATTATTTAAATGAGCATTATCAGATAATCCAACGGGTTCATCCTGTGGGAAGGTTGGACAAAGACACCGAAGGGCTTTTGATTTTGACAAATGACGGAGATCTGACGTATAAGGTCCTTCATCCCAAGATGAAGGTTGAGAAAGAATATCTGGCAAAGGTCTACGGTGTACCCGATGAAAATGATATCAAAAGCTTCAAGGAGGGAATGCGATTAAAGAATTTTGCTTCTTCACCTGCAATCCTTGAAATAAAGAAGCGGGGGGGTCCATTTTCTTGGATCACAGTTGTCATTAGAGAAGGTAAAAAACGTCAAGTTAAGAGAATGTGTTCACACATTGGACACAAGGTGGTGTTTCTTAAACGAATCAGAGTGGGAACCTTTACCCTTGACGGTATTGAAAAACCGGGTGATTTGAAAAAGCTGGGAAAAGAAGAGATAGAAAAATTTACAGTTGATAACAATATAATATGAAGGGGTGTATATCTTTGAGAGTAAAATCAAAAATTACAATAGTATTACTCCTGATCTTTGCAATCGCAACGGGTCTTGTTCTTTCCAAGACAACAAATGAGTTATTGATGGAATTGAAAAGTCTTCAGCAACAGATAGAATTTGCGAAAAATCTGAATGACATGTCGCTTTTGGATACATCACTGGAATCCGTAAATCGATTACTTCTAAACAATCCCGGAAATCTGGATTTTGAAGGTAAAGCGCATGTGGTATTGGCTGATGCTTATTTTTACAAAGGCAGTTACAATCAGGCTATTCAAGAGTATGAAAAGGCCATGGGAGTTTTGATGGAAAGCAATCCGGAATACCCCTATTCATTATATTCGCTTGTGTACGCCTACTATTATTTAATTGAAGAATCTCCCGAAAGTTTCAAGGCAAATTACATCAATCAAGCCTTATTAAATTTGGACAGGCTTTCAACCTATGAGGAATACAAACAGGATGCCCTATTGTTAAGGGGAATGCTTTTGAAACAACGGGGTGATATGTCAGGTGCTGTGAATGCCTTTGACCAGATTAACCGGGAAGATCTCACAGGTACTGCTTCCTATTACAAAGGTCTAATTCTATATCAACAGGGAAATTATCCTTCAGCCATCATGGCATTTGAAAAAGCGTCTTCTTTGGGGCAAGACAGGGATTTGATTGCCGCCAGTATTTACAGAGTTGTTAATGCCATGATCAACTTAAAATATTATAAAGATGCCCTGGAGCAATCGCAAAGACTGGTACGAGATTTTGGGAGTTCCAGATACAAAAACGAGATATTTTCACAACATGTACAATTGTTATACAAAACCGGGGATTACGAAAACGCTAAAAGATATATCGAAAATGAGTTGTTAGCCTCAACAAATGAAAGAGAAAAAATGGAGGCTTTGAATGTGCTGGGATGGCTTGCCTATGAAACCGGAAATCTTTCAGAGGCCATAGAGCAATGGAAAAAGGCAGTAGATACAGGTTTTGTTAATTATAAACCGGATGCCTTTGAGATAGCCAAGACTTGTCTTCAGGCATTGGGGGAAACGAACGATTCTGCAAAAACACTGTCCTTTCTAAACGATATTAAATCCAAATTTCCAGAGAAAAAGACGGAGTTGGATCTTGAAACCGCCAAAGTGTATATGAATACCAATCGTTTTCCACAAGCGGAAGTCCTTTTAAAACAAGTACTTTCAAGCGGGATGTACTTTAACGAAGTGAACTATTTAATGGCTGTTTTAAACAAGCAGAGAAACAACTCGCCTGCTGCATTTGAATATATCCGACGTGTTATAAGCTCTGGAAATCGAGAATACATTTATAAGGGGTATCTGTTTGAGGGAGACCTTTATTTTCAGATGGGCAATTATGTAAAGGCTAAACTTTCCTATGAAAATGCTCTTAAAAACGCAGATGATAAGGAGCAGCTTCAAAGTATTTTAAATCTCGGGATTGTTGAAATGGAACTTGAAAATTATCCTGCTGCCATCAGGCAGTTTAATCAACTGAAACAATATACGGTGGAAGACCTTGATGCAGCTCTTAATGGAGCATTGTATCTGGCTGAATGCTATACACTAATGAACGATATTAACAGTGCTGTAAAGGAATACAATTGGATCATATCCAATGACAGGACGGGCCGTTATATCTCAACATCCATCATGAGAAAATACGACCTGATGATCAACAACCCCAATGCCAATCTCGATAGCTTGATACGAGAGCTCGATACACAAATTGAGTCAACGGCAGATTTGACATTGAAGGATGAATTAAAGTTCCTCAAAGCAGAGGCATACATGAAAAAAGGAGATTTATTGACCGCCTACAATTTTGTTCGTGATATCAATTACGAAAGACTGTCCGCAATATCAAAGGCAGCGGTGTTGTATATAAGGGGGAAATATTTCTTAAGTCAGGGAAACGAGTCACAGATGATCAGTAATTTTGATACCCTTATTTCTGATTTTCCAAAGTCTCCAAAAACACCGTGGGCCATGCAGGATTACGCCCTTTATTATTACAATGCACAAAATTATAATCAGGCAAAAAACATCTTCTTTAACTTGCTGACAAAATATCCCGATTTTCAAAAGGTAGATGTGGCTTATTTTTACATAGGTTTGTGCTACGAAAAGATGGCGGAAAATGATAAGGCGAAACAGGTCTTTACAGATTTTCTTGAGAAATTTCCGAATTCAACCCGAAGGACAGAGGTTCAACAGCATTTAAGCTGGCTTGATTAATAAGGAGAGTGAGGGCTTTTTGAGCACAGAGGAACATTTGCGGTCGTACGGAAAAATCAACCTGTATCTGGATGTTTTGGATAAAAGGGCAGACGGATATCATGATATCATTACACTTTTTCAAAGAATTGAGATTCACGATGATATCTACATCGAGAAAAATGGCGGGAAAGAAAATCATTTTGCTATTTCTTATGAAGATTGCATCCCTTTCAAACCAAAATTGACCTGGGATGAAAACAACTCGCTTTTTCGAGCTTTCAATGCCCTTAAGAGCCGTATCGGAGAAGAAATAGGCGGTTACAATATCACCTTAAAAAAGAGACTTCCTCCAGAATCAGGCCTTGGTGGAGCCAGTTCAAACGCAGCTGAGTTGATCAAATACTTTTCTTCAAAATATGATATTCCCTTCGATGAAATGATAAAAACCGCAAAGGAAATCGGAGCGGATGTGCCGTTTTTCCTATATGGAAATACAGCCCTTGGAAGAAATAGAGGAGATGATTTAAAACCTCTTGATCCTTTGCCGCCATACCCGGTGATTGTGTGCCAACCTCAGGTCACATTTTCAACATCAAAAATGTTTTCAATTATTGATTCTCTGAGATTTGAGGATTGGGACAATATCGAAGACGTAGAGCATGTGACCGATTTTGATGATGATCATGAGGAAGAGATGATTAACGATCCTGTACTGGACGATTGGGAAGATGAGGATGTGGAATCCTGGGTTCCCGAAGAAGAGATTTACAGAACGTATGATGGCCTTAAAGAAGGAGAGCAGACATTAACTTTTAACGATTTCGAAAGAGCTGCAGATGAGTTGGAGTTGCCTTCTTATGAGGCTTTTGTTGAACGTTTTAACGAGATAAGATGTGAAGGTATGATTTTAAAGGGTATGACCGGATCAGGATCAGCACATTTTATGGTCTTCAACGAAACGGTAAAGCATGATGTCCTTGAGGAAATGGCAGTCAAATTGGCTGAGATGTCCGGCTGGGTTAAGAAGACGAATTTTTATTAAACATTGGTAAAGAAATAATTTACGATATTGTAACCCGGTGATTTTTCATCTCTATGATATAATCACCGGGCAAATCCTGTTTTCACAACATAGGTGAAGACCAATAGACCGTAGGAGGTAGAAAGTGAGAATTTACGAATTGATGTTTATCACCGACCCCAGACTCCCTGAAGAGAAAAGGGAAGAGGGAGTCGAGAAGGTTAAAAAGATGATCGAAGAAAGAGTAAATGGTAAAGTCGAGAAAGTTGACAGATGGGGTGTGAGAAAGCTAGCCTATACACTACCGAAGAGTAAGCTGGATGAAGGCGATTATACCGTCATCCTTTTCAGAGCGGATGGTTCTGAACTGGAACCGCTGGAAAATCTCTTCCATGTTTCACCGGAATTTATTAGAAAGCAGATAGTCAGAAGAGAAGACATCGAAAAGGAAGAGAGAAAAAAGATCGTTCAAAGTCGGGTTAATGGAACTGTTGAGATTGAAGAAACTTCTGAGGAAGTTGTTGAAGAAGTTGTTACCGAAGAGACTGAACCTGAATTTGATGTTGAGGAAAAAGGCGAGTAAATTATGTCAATCAGTTATAACAAGGTAATTTTAGTGGGAAGACTCACTGCTGATCCGCAGGTGTCATATGCCTCAAACGGAATCATGATAGCGAAGTTTACCCTGGCAGTTGACAGACAGTTTAAACGAGATGCACAAAACAGTCAAGATGCTGATTTTTTGAGGATAGTAGCCTTTGGAAAATTGGCAGAGTTTGTCAACAATTACCTTTCAAAGGGTAGATTGATTATGGCTGAGGGAAGAATCCAAACTTCACGATTCCAGGGAGCAGACGGTATTACAAAATACTTCACAGATATTATAGCTGAAAAGCTTAATTTTATGGAGACCAAAAAGAGTGCTCAGGAATACGACAGAAAAGGTGGAGACAACAGTTATGACAATTCAAACAGACCCTTTGACAATGGTGACATGATAACAAATAACGAAGAGGTCTTTGATGGACCCGGTGAATCAGAAGACGACGAAGTACCGTTTTGATAAAAGGAATGAGGAGGAAAATAAATGGCTCAGAACAGTAGTAGGGATAGAGGAAGAAACCCAAGGAATCAGAAATTCAAAAGAAGAAAGAGAAGGAAGTGTGCTCTTTGTTCAAAAGATACCAACTTTGTTGATTATAAGGACTTAAATTTCCTTAAGGAATACATTTCCGATAAAGGAAGAATTATTCCCAGAAGGATAAATGGTAGTTGTGCAAAACACCAAAGAACTATCAAAACAGCCATCAAGAGAGCAAGACAGATGGCATTGTTGCCTTATACAAGATAAACCAAAAAAAGGAAGTTTTGTGGTATAATAAATAAGGATACATAAAATTGAATACCATTAAGGCATAAGAGAATAAAAGACGCCTCGTTGATACGTATCATCGCGGCGTCTTTTTGTTTTTATAACGGGAGGGTTATTATGAATGGCATACCAAACGTGGTTGTAATCGGAGCGGGAGTAGTTGGATCATTAATTGCGAGAGAATTGACTAAGTACAATGTATATGTCACACTGATAGATAAAGAAGAAGATGCCGGTTGGGGTGTGACAAAGGCAAATTCAGCCATCGTGCATGGTGGATATGATGATCCTGTAGATTCTGTCAGGGGCCGGTTTGCGGCAAAAGGAAATCGGATGTATACAAAATTGTCTCAAGAGCTTGGATTCGACCTGGAAAGGATTGGTTCTTACGTTCTAGCTTTTGAGGACGATGAGATGACCCATCTGGATGAATTGATGGAAAAGGCGAAATCGAATGGCGTGGACGGTTGTGAGATTCATGGAAAAGAAGAAATTGTCAGACGAAACCCGAACATCAATCAAAGAGTAAAAGGAGGATTTTGGTGTCCTTCTGCCGGTATTACGGAACCTTGGATGGTAGCCATAGCTGCTGTTGAAAATGCAGTTTTAAACGGGATGGAATTTAGGCCCGGAGAAACCGTTAAAGAAATCATTACAAAAGAAATAGATGGGAAAGAAGTTGTTAAAACAGTAAAGACAAATAAGGCGCAATACCCCTGTGATATTGTGATCAACGCTGCAGGTCTTTACGCTGATAAGATCGCAGAGATGGCCGGTGCTACATGCCCTATCCTTCATCCAAGAAAAGGTGAATACATCCTTTTGGATAAAAAGCTGGGTGCTATTGTCACAAACGTACTCTTCCCCGTCCCCACAAAAGAGTCAAAGGGTATCCTCGTTCTGCCTACCGTTGATGGTGGCATTCTACTCGGGCCAACGGCAGAAGATTTGGATGTGGATCAAAAAGAAGACACTTCAACAACCTCAGAAGGCCTGAATGAGGTGAGACGAAAGACTTCTTCAATGGTAAATGGTTTGGACTTTTCCCAAACGGTTAAGATATTTGCCGGTCTGAGACCGGAAGATCCTCAAAAGGATTTTGTAATCGGCGAAACGAATGTCAATGGTTTTATCAACGCCGCTGCCATGCGTTCTCCGGGATTAACCGCAGCCCCTGCCATTGCAGAATACCTGGCAGAAAAGGTCATCAAAGAGGATGCAAGAATACCCATGAAAAAAAGAGATGATTTTAATCCCATATTGAAACCCTATCCGGTATTACCCGAAGAAGATCCACAGGTATGGGAAGAGATGGTAAAAAAAGATGAAAGTTACGGAAAGGTGGTTTGCGTTTGCAACAAGATCACTGAAGCGCAGATTGTAGAGGCAATACGCAGAGGGGCCAGAACCATTGACGGGGTAAAATTCAGGACCAGAGCCAGTTTTGGTCGTTGTCAAGGAGGATTTTGTCTCGCTCGAATTGCAGAGATATTGGCGAGAGAATTGGATAAACCGTTAAATGAGATTAAATACAGAACCGGCAATACAAAGTTATTATCCGGGAGAGTGAGAATATGAAAGAGATAAAACTGGATGCCCTTGTCATCGGGGGAGGAGCTGCCGGAATGGCGGCTGCTGTGGAACTGACACGGCAGGGTTGTGATACGATTTTAATCGAACGAGAAGAAAGAACCGGTGGTGTGTTGAATCAGTGTATCCACAACGGCTTTGGATTGCACGTCTTTAATGAGGAATTAACCGGTCCCGAATACGCCGATAGATATAAAAATCAAATCTCACAAAACGAGATTACCGTTCATTCTGAGAAATTCGTGTTGAAGGTTGACCCGGATAAAAAAGAAGTTATAACAGTTGGCACTGAGGGAGTCACTTGTTACAAGCCAACGGCTTTGATTATGACAACCGGTGCCAGAGAAAGACCTTTCAGCAATCTAAGAATCCCAGGAACAAGACCTGCCGGGATATACACAGCCGGCGTGGCTCAAAAATTCGTTAATCTCCAGAATTATCTTCCCGGCAAAGATGCTTATGTGTTAGGTTCAGGTGATATCGGATTAATTATGGCCAGGCGCTTAACCCTTGAAGGGATGAACGTGCTTGGAGTAGCAGAACTCATGCCGCATTCAGGGGGACTTGCCAGAAATATCGCCCAATGCTTAGACGACTTCGATATTCCCCTTGAACTTTCAACAAGTGTGGTTGGCGTACATGGCAAAGAAAGGCTTGAGTCAATTACATTGATGAAATTTACCCCTGATACCATGCAACCCATTGAGGGAACAGAAAAAGAGGTCAAATGTGATACCTTAATTCTCTCCGTGGGATTGTTGCCTCAAAATGAATTGATAGAGGATTTTGTCAAAGTAGATTCCGTTAATAAGGGAGTAATGGTTGATTCTCATCAGCGGACAACCCATCCGTGGGTATTTGCAGCCGGAAACAACGTAGCTGTTTATGATTTGGTTGATTTTGTCACATTAGAAGGGATAGAAGCTGGTAAAGCAGCAGCTCAGATGATAAAGGAAGGTTTTGCCGAATGTAAACAGATTCCTGTTAAGAGGGGTAAAAATGTTGGTGCCCTGACTCCTCTTTTCTGTTGTCTTGATGATAACCCCTTCAAATTTTATATCCGTCCCACAAAAAACATCGATAAAGGCAGAGTAAAGATAGGACCGGATGTGGTCCAAAAGGTTGAAATCGGTATGAAACCCAGTGAGATGGTTGATATAGAGATCAAACCCGAGCACAAGGAAAAGATCAGAGAACTGGGTCTTGACCGGATCACGATAGAGATAGAGGAGGTATGATGATGGAGAAAAGAAAGATAACCTGTATCTCCTGTCCTCTTGGATGTGAGATAGAAGCAGAGATAAACGGTGACGAGATTAATATAAAGGGAAACCGATGCCCAAGGGGAAAAGAATATGCCATCAATGAGATCAAAGACCCAAGAAGAGTTGTCACCTCTAATGTAAAAGTAACAGGAGGTGAATTCCCCCTTGCCAGCGTTAAAACTACGGGAGCTATACCGAAAGGGAAAATTTTTACACTGATAGAAAAACTCCGTGAGGTGGAATTGGAAGCTCCTGTCACAATCGGACAGGTGGTCTATAGAAATCTTTTCGATACGGGTTTTGACGTGGTAGTGACGCGGCCGGTTGAAAAGTCATTTTAGTTTTTTTTATAAATAGATGATTACTGAAAACGGGGAGACTTATCAGTCTCCCCGTTTTCCTATGTAAAATCACCGGCTTTTCGCAGAAATAGTGGTATAATTCACTATCTTTCATGACTAAAGAATTAGTAAAGAGGTTTATGACTCCTGCCAAAGAAACAAAGTGCGATTTTTCAAGATAGCGGATAGAAAATGGCCTTTTTTCTGTATAATCATAATATGAAAAAACGACAATCAAAACAAAGATGATAAGGAGGGTTTCCAATGCCTGATTACAGAGAGAAATACCAGGAATGGCTTGAAAACGATTTTTTTGATGAACAGACAACGAAGGAACTGGAAGCAATCAAGGGGAATGAAGACGAGATCAAAGACAGGTTTTATTCTGAGCTGAATTTTGGGACAGCGGGTTTGCGGGGAAAGGTGGGTGCCGGAACCAATCGTATGAACAAATACATTGTTATGAGGGCAACCCAGGGCCTGGCTGAAGTGATCTGTGAACATGGAAAAGAGGCTATGCAACGTGGGGTTGCTATTGCTTACGACAACAGGCATTTTTCAGATCTTTTTGCTAAGACAGCAGCCCTTGTTTTAGCACAAAATGGGATCAAGTCGTATCTCTTCGATTCACTCAGGCCAACACCAGAGCTGTCTTTTGCAGTAAGGCATCTGAATTGTATCTCCGGTATCGTTGTCACTGCCAGTCACAACCCGAAGGATTACAACGGTTACAAGGTGTATTGGGAAGAGGGTTCACAGATTCTTGATAACATCGCCATCCCGATACAGGAAAAGATAAAGGCCATCAATAACTTTTCTGAAATTGGAATCATGGAGGAAAGAAAGGCCATCAGTAACCAATTGCTTATTTATATCGGAAAAGGGGTGGACGACGAGTATATATCAAGGGTGAAAGCTCTGTCATTGCGAGATGAAGAGATCAATAAGGATATCAGAATTGTCTACACACCGTTAAATGGAACGGGTAATATTCCCGTCAGGAGGATTTTAAAGGAGAGGGGATTCCAAAATGTTCATGTTGTACCTGAGCAAGAAGAACCAAATCCCAATTTCCCCACGGTGGACTATCCTAATCCGGAAGATACCAAGGCATTTGAATATGCCATTAATATGGGAAATGAGGTTAATGCGGATATTCTAATAGCTACTGATCCCGATTGCGATCGATTGGCTGTTATGGTATTTGATGGAAAAGAATATGTTGCGTTAAATGGTAATCAAACCGGAGCTGTGCTCATCAAGTATATATTAAAAGCGCTGGATGAAAAAGGAAAGATTCCTGAAAAAGGTGTGATTGTGAAATCCATTGTTACCGGTGATTTGGGGGAGAAGATTGCCAAACAATATGGTGTTCATACTATTGAAGCCTTGACAGGTTTTAAAAACATTTGCGGTAAGGAAAACGAATTTGAAAAAACCGGTGAATACGATTTTATATTTGGTTACGAGGAAAGTATCGGATATGTATACGGGACGTTTGTTCGCGATAAGGACGCTGTTATTTCAGCTATGCTCCTTGCTGAGGCTGCCGGTTACTACAAGACAAAAGGTAAAAGTCTTTTAGATGTTCTTGAAGATATATACCTGGAAGTCGGTTATACTTCAGAAGGACCATTCTCTCTTGTACTTGAGGGGATAGAGGGAAAAGAAAGGATAAAAAGGATGATGGTTTATGTCAGAGAGAATCCCCCAAAAGCTGTTGCCGGTAAAAAGGTAGTGGATGTGATTGACTTTTTAACTCAGGATAAGATTGATGTGGGAAAAACCAACGCCTTGAAATATACATTGGATGATGGCTCTTGGTTTGCAGTGAGACCATCGGGGACTGAACCCAAGATCAAGGTTTACGTATATACAAACGGTGCTACCAAAGCAGAATCGGATAAAAAGGCTGAGGCCATACAAGCGAACATCAGAAGTATCTTGGACAAGGTGAATTAGCTTTTAACAACGATCATGTATTTGGGAGGATGCATTATGAAAATTGACTTTGAGCAGCGTGATGAGAAAATTCTTTTTAAAGTATCTGATTTTGATCCAAAGTTTGATACTGTTTTGCAAAAAAGTTTTTACTTGCGTGAGGGGGATTGTTACTATAAGGACTTTCCACCTGATTATCGTTATATGGAGCAGGTAAAGCGGTATTATCAAGATAATCTTGAGAAAATGCTGATGCAACAAGGATATTTTGCCGAAGTTCCCTGGGAAAAAGGACTTGAAGCCTTCATCCTGGGCGTTGAAGGGAATGGAATCGATTGGTGGTTAACGGGAAGTTGTGCCGCTTGTGTCAGGGGAATATCATTTAACCCTCATGATATTGATATCATGGTCAACCCCAGAGATGTTGAAAAGGTAGCCGATATCTTTTCCGATTACATCATTGAACCCATTGTGGATTCAGGAGGTTGGGTGATTAAAACCATGGGGGTGTTATTTTTGGAAGTTGCCATCGATATCGCTTCCGGCCCGGATCCTTGCCTGGACGAACCAATAGCGGTTGATTGTGGTCCTTATGCTGAAAAACACCTGGAAGAGATTGTTTGGAGAGGTCATTCTATAAAGATCCCTCAGGTTGAATTGCAACTGAATGTCAACCGAAAACGAAAGCGTTTTGAACGTGCGAAATTGATTGAACGCTATATTAAAGGAAAACAGAAATAAAAACAGGCCGCAAAGCGGCCTGTTTTTATTTTGATAAAATTGAATCATTTATAAGGCAACAATATTCACAATCTTATTGGGTACAACAATGACTTTCCTGATGGTTTTATCTTTCGTTAAATCCGCTATTCTTTCCCGTTCAAAAGTAGCTTTTTCCGTTTCTTCTTTGGAAAGGCCTGCTGAAATCATAAATTTATCTCTGATTTTGCCGTTGACTTGCACGACGATTTCCACTTCGTCTACTTTTAAGGCTTCCTTGTCAACTTCCGGCCATTCCTGTTCCACAATGAGATTGTCATTGCCCAGTTCATGCCAGAGTTCTTCCGCCATGTGTGGAGCAAATGGAGATATCAATATCAGGAGTTTTTCAAGAACCTCTCTTAGAAGCGGTTTGTTCCATTTGTCCCGTGCAATTTTGGAGGTATAATCATGCAATTCATTAGTCAACTCCATCATGCCGCTGATGGCGGTGTTGAAATGGAAATCCAGTTCGATGTCTTTGGTGATCTTTTCGATCATTTGATGCAATTTTCTTCTCAAGTCTTTTTCAGGTTTTGCGAATATACTACTTTCAGTTGAATCTTCCAAATGCGGAATAATGGTCATGGCGGAGGACCATACTCTTTTAAGAAATCGATATACCCCTTCGATTCCCTTGTCGTTCCATTCAGTATCTTTTTCCGGTGGCCCCATGAACAGGGTGTACATTCTCAGAGTATCGGCCCCGTAATCGCTAATCATCTTTTCGGGAGATACCACGTTGCCTTTTGATTTGGACATCTTATGACCGTCTTTATAGATCATCCCTTGGGTAAACAAATTTTTGAAGGGTTCTTCAAAATCCAACATCTCAAGGTCTGAAAGGACTTTGGTGACAAAACGGGAATAGAGTAGATGAAGGATGGCGTGCTCGACGCCTCCAATGTATTGATTCACAGGCAGCCAGTTGTTCACATCTTCTGTGGAGAAGGGTTTGTCGTCCATATTGGGATTGATGAATCTCAGATAATACCAGGAGCTGTCCACAAAGGTGTCCATGGTGTCCACTTCCCGTCTGGCCGGGCCGGAGCATTTTGGACAGGTGGTGTTGAGAAATCTCTCATCTGAGGTTAACGGCGATTTTCCCGACGGATCAAATTTAACATCCAAGGGCAATTTTACCGGAAGGTCTTCCTCATTTACCGGTACCATCCCGCATTTTTCACAATAGACGATGGGAATGGGTGCGCCCCAATATCTTTGCCTTGATATGAGCCAGTCACGTAGTTTATATTGAGTTGATCCCTCTCCTATTCCTTTTTCCTGTACCCATTCGATGACTTTTGGAAGGGCTTGAGAACTCTTCATTCCTGAAAAGGGACCGGAGTTTACCATCACACCGGGCTGTATGTAAGGACCTTTCAGATCCCCGACAAGCAGACTTTCGTCTTCGTCGTCTATCACAACTCTTATGGGGATGTTATATTTTTTTGCGAATTCAAAGTCTCGACCGTCATGGGCCGGTACCGCCATGATGGCCCCCGTTCCGTATTCCATAAGGATGTAATTGGCTACGTATATGGGAATCTTTTCACCATTCACCGGGTTGACGGCATAGGTTCCAAGAAAGACCCCTTCTTTTTCGTATTCTTCGGAAGTCCTCAGAAATCTGTCTTCCTTTGCGACTTTTTCTTTAAACCGTTTCACTTCACCCACTTTTTCCGGGGCTGTCAAATCTTCCAAAAGCGGAGATTCTGGGGCCAATGCCATAAAGGTGACGCCCCAAAGAGTATCCGGTCTTGTTGTGTAGACATCTATTTTCAAATCCTTACCCTCTATTTCAAAACCCACCTGGGCCCCTTTACTTTTACCGATCCAGTTTCTTTGCATGGTCTTGACATGTTCAGGCCATTCGCTTAGTTTATCGATATCAGCAAGTAATCGTTCGGCGTAGTCCGTTATTTTAAAGAACCATTGTTCCAGTTGTTTGAGTTCAACTTGTGTGCTACATCTTTCGCAGTTACCGTCCACAACCTGTTCATTGGCCAAAACGGTGTTGCATTTGGGACACCAGTTGACAGCCGCTTCTTTTTTATAAGCCAATCCTTTTTCGTAGAATTTCAAAAAGAGGTATTGTGTCCATTTATAATACTCTTCAGAGCAGGTTTGAAGCTTTCTGGACCAGTCATAACTGATGGAAAGCATCTTAAGCTGCTTGATGATAATGTCAATATTTTTATGTGTCCATTTTTCCGGAGGCACGCTCTTTTCGATAGCCGCATTTTCAGCCGGTAATCCAAATGCATCGAATCCCATGGGATGCAACACGTTGAATCCTTTCAATCGCTTATACCTTGCCACAACATCACCAATAACGTAGTTCTTAACATGCCCCACGTGCAAAGTACCCGAAGGATAAGGGAACATCACCAACGCGTAATAGTTGGGTTTATCAGATTCGTTGTCGCATTTGTAAATATCTTGTTTTTCCCAGACCTCTTGCCATTTTTTCTCAAAGTCTGCCGGAATAAAATCTTTCATGATAATGCACCTCCGACCATAGTCTTTTATGTGTTTCATTAGATAAAACACAGGGGGATTATACCACAAGAAGGGGGGCTTTTTGTGGTAAAATGGTGTAGATAGACTAATAAAACAAAAGACAATCTTGGGGGTGTTTCATTTGAGAATAGTGAGTGGTAGCCGACCTACAGGAAAGCTTCACATAGGACATTATGTGGGGATCTTGGAGAATTGGGTTGATTTACAAAACCAGGGATTTGAAACTTTTTATTTCGTTGCCGATTGGCATGCCTTGACAACGGGATACGATGAAACTAAGAATCTTGCAGAGAATTCAAAGGACTTGATCAGAATGTTTATGGCATCAGGACTCGATCCGGAGAAATCAGTGTTGTTCATTCAGTCCGCCATCAAAGAGCATGCCGAGTTACAATTGTTGTTTTCAATGTTGACTTCTGTTTCCAGGCTTGAGAGAGTGCCTACCTACAAAGAGCAAAAACAACAGATGGAGGGAAATCAGGCTCTGGCGAATGCAGGCTTTTTAACCTACCCGGTGTTGCAGGCTGCCGATATACTTATTTATAAAGGCGAAGCAGTGCCGGTAGGAGAAGACCAGTTGAGCCATGTGGAATTGACAAGAGAGGTTGCCAGGAAATTTAATTATACTTATGATTGTGAGGTTTTTCCCGAGCCGGAATCAAAACTTTCGCATACACCAAAGCTACCGGGAACCGATGGCAGAAAGATGTCAAAAAGTTACGGTAATATCATTAATATAGAGTCAACACCTCAGGAGTTAAAGAATGCAATTATGCCCATGATTACAGATCCTGCCAGGAAGAGAAAGACCGATCCCGGCAATCCAAATGTCTGCCCGGTTTGGTCATATCACAAGGCATTTGGGATTACTGAAGAAGATAAGAAATGGGTTTTTGAAGGTTGTACGAAAGCTGAAATAGGGTGTGTTCAATGTAAAAAGCTGTTGTTGAAAAATATGGAAAAGGCTTTAACGCCTGTTTGGGATAAGCTTTCAGAGATTGATGCAAGAGAAGGTTATGTAAATGATGTTATTTATAGCGGCAACAAAAGAGCGAAACAAATTGCTATAAGTACGATGCATGAAGTCAGAAATGCCATGAACCTGTTATTTTAGAAAATGGTTTTGACGGGTGGTTAAAGTCTGTCATGAACGTAATAATTGAGATGGAAAAGATGGGAGGTGCTAAGAATATCACAGGAGCTAACCTTTACCCTGCCTGAATTTGAAGGGTCTTTGGATCTTCTTCTTTTCCTGGTTAAAAAAGAAGAGAAGGATATACGTGATATACAAATTTCAAAGATAGCTGATGAATTTGTTGATTATGTCAGGAAAATGCAGCGACTTGACGTAGGTGTTGCTTCGGATTTTATGGTTATGGCATCTACATTGATGGTTTTAAAATCTAAGGCCTTGCTTACAGATGATGAAGAGGCTCAGCAAGAGGTAAAAGAGGCAAAAGAAAAACTGGTACAACAAATAGAAGAATATGAAAGGGTTAAAAACCTTGTGTCCCTTTTGGAAGAAAAGCAAAAAAATGCAGACAAGATGTTCAGGGTGAAGGTAAAAAAAGATGGATATACAAGAAAAAGAACGGTGGAAGATCTTCCCGATAAGCTGTTTTTGGCATTCAAATCGGCTTATGAAGAACTCAAATTAAGAGAAAAAATTTACAAAGTTTCAGGTGAACAATATTCCATTTCGGAACGTATAAAATACCTAAAGGATCTTTTGATGAATGAAAAACATGTTTCCATCAGAGAACTCTTTAATACTGCAAGGGATAAGATAGATCTTATTGTTTCATTTCTTGCCATTCTAGAGCTGGTTAAATTGTCATTTGCTGAAATAGACTTTGATGGTGATGTTTCGGTTGTTCTGTTATAGTTTTCGTTTTCTAAAAGTACATATATGTGAGTTTAACAAGTGTGTTATGCTTTTTATTTTTTCAGTGACATCCTGTTTATGATATAATCAAATAAACATGGGAGGTGGTACCATGAAATTGTTAAAGCTGTACAAATACAGGCAAGAGGCGAGAACTTTGATGGATCTGTTGAAAGAAAATAATATCTCTTATGAGGAGAGAAAACTGACACCCACTGAAGTTTATGTTGATCCTGAAGAATTTGAGAAAGCCAAAGCCATCTTGGAGGAAAACAAGCAAATCATCCAGGCATCATCCGAAAAATGGTTTGCAGTTACAACTGCTCCGGATGAGGTTACAGCAGAAATCATAAAATCATCTCTTGACAGTGAAGATATTCCCTGTGTATTAAAAGGTCTTGCAGTACCTTATGGTGAGCCTATCATAATGGGACAAGGCGGAGTCGTACCCATGGAAGTTCTGGTTCCTGAATCCTGTTATGACAGGGCAAAAGAAATCATCGAAAGCCATCTTGATGATGAGGCTGAATCAGGTTATGATGAAGACCAAAGGGAAAAACGCGAGCAACAAGAAGACTGATCAAATAAAGAAACGGGGGAGGAATGAAGATTGGCGGAATTAAAGAGAACACCTCTGTATGATGAACATATTAGATACGGGGGAAAACTGGTTGATTTTCACGGTTGGGAATTACCTGTTCAATATTCAGAAGGCATTATTAAAGAAGCAAAGGCTGTCAGGGAAACTATGGGAGTTTTTGATGTCTCTCACATGGGGGAGATTTTCCTGCGTGGAAAGGATGCTTTGAAGCTTGCTGAGTATCTTGTTACAAATAACGTTTCAAAATTGAAGTACGGAGAAATTTGCTATACCCCCATGTGCTATAAAGATGGTGGCATAGTGGATGATCTTCTTGTTTATAAGAAAACATCAGAGGAAATCCTCATGGTAGTTAACGCATCCAATGTGGAGAAAGATTTCAACTGGATCAAATCTCAATCTGAAGCCTTTGATGTTGAGGTTTTAAACTTATCTGATAAATACGCACAACTTGCCGTTCAAGGACCGAAAGTAGAGGAACACCTCCAGGAGTATTCCGGAGTGAGATTGGATCAGATTCCATTTTACTCATTTAAGGAGGGACGCTTTAACGGAATCGATTGCCTGATTTCCAGAACCGGGTATACGGGAGAGGATGGGTTTGAATTTTATACCTCACCGGAGGCGGCAATTCCTTTATGGAGAAAGTTTATTGAAATAGGAGCAAAACCGTGTGGATTGGGTGCAAGAGATTTGTTAAGATTCGAAGCCTGCTACATGTTGTACGGGAATGAAATAACAAAAGAGACAACACCTCTTGAAGCGGGTTTAAAGTGGACAGTTGATTTTTCACAGGATTTCATTGGAAAAGAGGCTTTAAATAAACAAGAAGAAAAAGGGCTCACAAGGCGTTTGAAGGCTTTTGAAGTGATTGAAAAAGGAGGTATTCCCAGAACGGGCAGCAAAATTTTCAGCGGTGATGAAGAAATTGGTTTTATAACTACGGGAAACAAAGCCACGACTTTGAATAAAATAGTGGCTTTGGGATACGTGCCTGCGAAAGGGTACAAGCTGGGAAAAGAGGTAGATATCGAGGTAAGGGAAAATAAGAGGTTGAAGGCAAAGGTTGTAAAAAAACCATTTTATGTCGGTAGCGTAAATCCCGATAAAAATACAAAAAAATAAACATGATAATCGTAAAAACGGAGGGAAGGACATGAAAAAGTACACTGAATCGCATGAATGGGTTGAAGTAAAAGATGGAGTTGCTACAATAGGAATTAGTGAACATGCCCAGGAACAACTGGGTGATATTGTTTACATTGATCTTCCCGGAGAGGGAGACGAGCTTTCAAAAGGAGACACACTGTGTTCAATCGAATCGGTCAAATCCGCTAACGATGTTTATACACCAGTATCAGGTGAAGTGTTAGAAACCAACAGCTCGTTAGAAGATGCGCCCGAAACCATAAACGAATCCGCAGAAGGCGAAGGGTGGATTTGCAAGATTAAGATTTCAGACGACTCCGAATTAGAAGGTCTCATGAGTTTGGAAGAATATAAAAAAATGGTAGAATCTGAAGATTAATTTTATTGCCCCCTCCTTTTATGGGAGGGGGATAAAAGACAGGAGTAAGTAATGATTATTAATTTTAAGTTAAACGGAAAAGATTACAGAATGGAAATTGACCCTGCTATGCGAGCTCTGGATTTTTTAAGGGATGTCATGAAGATGAAAAGCGTAAAAGAGGGTTGTTCCGAGGGTGAGTGTGGTGCTTGCACCATAATTATCAATGGTGATGCTGTTTGCTCATGTCTTTTATATACGGGAGAACTGGATAACAAGGAAATTTTAACATCTGAGGGATTGGGTACACCTGAAAAGATGCATCCCATACAGGAGGCTTTTGTTGAAGCAGGAGGGGTTCAATGTGGTTTTTGCACTCCCGGATTTGTATTATCTGCAAAGGCTCTATTGGATAAAAAACCAAATCCTAATGAAGAGGAAATCAAAGAAGCCTTAGAGGGTAATTTATGTAGATGTACCGGGTATACAAAGATAATCGATTCGGTAAAATTGGCTGCAAAAAAGATCAGCCAACTTGACAGATAAAGAGGGGGATTTACAGGATGCTGAAAAAGACTCACACATGTGGGGAGTTAAATGTTAAAGATAGTGGAAATACGGTAGTTCTTTCAGGTTGGGTAGACCATAGACGTGATTTGGGTGGGATAATCTTTACAACATTAAGAGATAGATATGGAACGACTCAGATCGTATTTGATCCTGAGAAGAAGGAACTGATAGAAAAAGCGAAAAGTCTCAGTGGTGAGGATGTTATTTCAGTAAAAGGCGTTGTAAGACCCAGACCGGATGACGCTATCAATAAAAAACAAATGACCGGTGAGATTGAAGTAGATGTTCTTGAATTGGATATACTATCATCTGCAGATACCCCACCGATATATACAAATATTGAATCGGATACTTCGGAAGAAATGCGATTGAAATTCAGATATCTTGACTTAAGAACAAAAAGAATGCAGAAGAATATCATCATGCGGCACAAAATTGTTCAATCAATCCGTTCGTTCTTCAACGATGAAGGTTTTTTGGACATTGAAACACCCGTTCTTACAAAAAGTACTCCTGAAGGTGCAAGGGATTATCTTGTTCCGGCGAGATTAAAACCGGGCAATTTTTATGCGCTTCCCCAATCCCCCCAGTTGTTCAAGCAGTTGTTGATGGTTTCAGGTTATGACAAATATTATCAAATCGTGAAATGCTTCAGAGATGAGGATCTTAGAGCCGATAGACAGCCTGAGTTTACACAAATTGATTATGAAATGTCATTTGTAGATGAAGAAGATGTCATAGAATGCACAGAAAGGATGCTTGCAAGAGTTTTCAAAGAAGCACTTGATGTGGATGTTTCACTCCCGCTTCCCAGAATGTCATATGAAGAAGCGATGGACAGGTACGGAAGCGACAAACCGGATACCCGATTCGAGTTGGAACTTACAGATATCACAGATTGTTTTAAAGGGACCGGATTTCAGATCATCAACGATATAATCGAGACGGGCGGTGTTGTTAAGGCCATTAAAGTGAATGGTGTAGCTTCCAAATACAGCAGGAAGATGCTTAAAGAACTTGAAGATCATGCAAGACTTTACGGTGCCAAGGGAATGATGAATATCAAATTCCAGGAGGGCAACCTGAAGGCATCCTTTGCAAAAGCAGTTGAGGAGACCGTTCTCGATAAAATCGCCGAATCACTCCAGTTGAAAGATGAAGACTTTGTCCTCATTGTAGCCGGGAAAAGGCCCACGGTAAATATTTCACTTGGAGCTTTGAGGCTGGAAATTGCCAAAAGAGAGAAACTTCAAAATCTAAAGGATTACAAACTCCTCTGGGTGACGAGATTTCCCATGTTTGAATACTCGGAAGAAGAAGACAGGTACGTGGCTCAGCATCATCCTTTTACCATGCCGGTTGCAGAAGATCTTAAACAGTATGCTCAGGATGATCCCTCAAAGATTAAGGCCTATGCCTACGATGTTGTTTTAAATGGTTGGGAATTGGGTGGCGGAAGTATCAGAATACATGTTCCGGAGATTCAGGAGCAGGTTTTTGACTTGTTAAAGATTGACAGACAATCACAAAAAGAGAAATTTGGTTTTCTTATGGAAGCCTTTAAATACGGTGTACCGCCTCATGGTGGATGTGCTCTGGGATTAGACAGAATGGTTTCTTTAATGCTTGGTGAAGACAACATCAGAGATGTAATCGCATTCCCAAAGACTACCAGCGGAACCTGTCTGATGACATCAGCTCCATCACCGGTTGATGAGGATCAGTTGCATAAGTTAAACATCGAATTAAAAAAGAACACCAAAAGTTCATGAATAAAAATTTAAGGAGGATGAATTTATGAATGATCTTAAATTCGAGTCTCAGAAATCCGGAAATGAAAATATCATCGTTAAGATAAGCGGGGACATAGATGCATATCATTCTCCAAAGATGAAAGAGGAGATGGAGGGATTTATTAAAGGGGATTACAAGAATATCATCCTTGATTTTCAGGAAGTACCCTATATAGATAGTGCCGGTTTGGGAACGCTTGTCTCCATCTTGAGAGAGGTCCGAAATTATCAAAAAGAGCTGAGATTAGTCAGCTTGAGAAAGAATATCAAAAGAATATTTGAGATGACCCGTTTAGATAACATATTTAACATTTATGATACAATAGAAGAAGCTGAAAAATGAAAAAAGGCTTTGCAGTTGCAATAGACGGACCTGCCGGTTCCGGTAAAAGTTCCGTTGCAAAGGAATTATGTGATAAATTCGGCTTCATACATTTTGACAGTGGAGCATGTTATCGTGCTGTAGCTTATTATTTTTGGTCTGAGGGTATTATCAACACTCAAGTGATTGATCATTCAGACATTGCTTCATTGATCAGGTTGGATTTTATTGATGGCTATTTATTGTTGAACGGAAAAAAAGTTGGAGATGAGATAAGAACACCTGAGGTTAGTCGCTTTGCATCGGATGTTTCAACGAAAAAAACGGTGAGAGATTTTGTGACCGGAAGTATTAGGGATATGATAAAAGGATATAATGTGATCATGGATGGAAGGGATATAGGCAGCGTTGTATTGCCCAATGCGGATTTAAAGATCTTTTTAACTGCAAGTGCCGGAGAAAGGGCAAAGAGAAGGTTGAAAGAATGGCAAAAAAAAGGTGAACAGATTAAACTGGAAGAGGTAATAAAGGAAATTGAGTGTAGAGACCAACAGGACACCAACAGAAAACTTGCCCCTTTAAAACCTGCAGAAGATGCCATACTGTTAGATACAACTACATTATCTTTCCATGAAGTGGTTCAGGAAATTACAAAATTGATAGACGAGAAAAAAGGGTGATTTAGGTTATTATACGAAGAGCTGAAAATATAGGCTTTTGTTCTGGAGTGGACCGGGCAATATCATTGGCAGAAGAAATATTGAAAAAAACAAAGCCATTGTATGTTACGGGAGATCTCGTTCATAATGCAATTGTTATGGATGATTTGTCTGCGAAAGGTCTTAAGATTATCGATGAAAATGCTCTGCCTTCTAATGAGACAGTTTTGATCCAGGCGCATGGTGCTTCACCTGATTTGATTAAAAAACTGAGTTCAATGGGAAACGAGATCATTGATGGGACTTGCCCAATTGTGAAAAAGAGCTTCGATATATGTAAAGGTTGTTTTCAGTCAGGATATAAACTTTTTGTATTTGGCCAATCAAAACACCCGGAAATGAGGGCGTTAAAAGGGATCGTAAAAGAAGCGATGATTCTAAATGATTTGGATGAATTGAAAATGAGTGTTAAAAAAATAAATGAAAAGGTAAGTGGAAATTTTGCATTATGTGCGCAAACCACAAAACCCATCGGGAGATTTAGTGAATTTTCTGCTTATTTATGCTCTCAACTTAAACAGTTTCAGCAATTAATAGTGTATAATACGATTTGTGATGCTACCACGTTTAGAGAAGATGAAATAAAAATGCTTGCATCCGGTAACGATTGTGTTATAGTAGTTGGTGGTGTCAAAAGTTCAAACACAAGAAAATTGTACGACATAGCTAAACGACACAACGGCAATTCGCATCTGGTGCATTCCTTAGGGGATCTTGATGCTTTAAAAAAGAACATCTTTCAATCCGAGACTTGTGTGATCGCAAGTGGAACATCCACACCGATGAGACAGGTTGAAGAGGTTGAAAATTATATAACAAGCGAAATGTAGGAGGTTGACAAATATGGTCGACGGTAAAGACGGTCAGGAAATCACAAACATGGAAGAGGTAATGGAAGAACTTGAAAGGAGTGACACTTTTCTTGCTGATCCCAAAAAGGGATCATTGGTAACAGTACAGGTATGGGAAGTTCATGACAATGAACTCCTCGTTAAAAGTGGTGGTAAGAGTGAAGGCATGATAGCAAAGGAGGATCTGGTTAAAGATATCTCCGAATATCAGCCGGGAGATCAATTAGATGGAATAATTACTTACATAAACGAGGAAGACGGACACATAAAAATTTCCGAGAAGAAACGGGTCATGAAGGAAATACTGAACAATTTGAAGGATTACCACAAAGACGAAACTCCTGTAAAGGGTAAGATCATTGCAAAAAACAAGGGTGGTTATGTTGTTAAGTTGTTCGGAGTTCTTCAAGCCTTCTTGCCTGCAAGTCATTCGATGTTGGATAGAAATGCAGATGCTGAAGGTATGGAAATGGAATTTGAGATTATTGATCTCCGATACAGGAGAAAGGGTAATCCCAATATTGTGCTCTCCAGAAAAAAGATACAGCAAAAGGTTATCAATGAGTTCCTTACCAAGGTTTCTGAAGGAAAGGTCATTGAAGGAAAGGTAGAAGGCATCGAAAAGTTTGGAGTATTTGTAGATCTTGGTCCTATCACAGGCTTGATACCAAGATCAGAGCTAACCTATGATAGAGAACTAGAGCCAAAAGATGTTGTGGATATAGGAGATCCGGTTAACGTAATGGTTCTCAGGATTGACAAGAAATCCAATAAAATCACATTAAGCAGGAAGAGGCTTCAACCTGATCCATGGACCGGAATAGAGGCAAAGCATCCGGTAGGTTCAAGGGTAAAAGGTGAAGTTATCAGGATACTGCCGTTTGGTTTTGTTGTCAAAATAGAACCCGGACTAGAGGGTCTGGTCCATACATCTGAAATTTTCTGGACTAATAGAAGAATGGACATTCGAGCTGTTGTTCAGGAAGGAGAACAGGTTGAAGTTGAAGTAATAGGCATCGATAAGGAAAAGAGAAAGATGTCTCTTAGTCTGAAAAAGGTTAGAGGAAATCCATGGGAGGACGTTGAAGAAAAGTTCTCGGTGGGTAAGGTATGTGATGCCAAAGTTGTCAAGATACTCCCAAGCGGTTTGATTGCCGAGTTGGAGGAAGGAATATCCGGATTTGTTCACGTTACAGAGATGTCGTGGAACTTCCTGGACAACATAGAAGATGTTTATTCAGTTGGAGATGAAATAAAGGTTTCTGTAATGGAAGTTTTGCCAAATGAACAGAGAATTCGATTGAGTATCAGAAATATCTCGGAAGATCCCTGGAAGAGAGCAAATGAAGAACTCAACAAGGGAGATGAAGTTAAAGGAAAGGTTATCAGGCTTACTAACACCGGTGCAACGGTCATGCTTGATGATTACAATATAGAGGCCTTCCTGCCTGTAAGTCAGATTTCAGTGCAACGGGTTGAAAAACCGGAAGATGTACTGAAGGTAGGAGATGAGGTTGATGCAAAGGTTGTCAGAACGGTTTACGAGCCGGAAAAAGAAAGAAGAAACATGGTCATATCCATAAAGCAGAAAGAAGTAGATGAAGAAAGAACAGATTATCAGCAGTATATGGATAAAGACGAGTCAACCGTAACCATGCATGAACTGATGAAGGAAAAGGGGAAAGAGTGAGCGAAAGATTACCGGTAGTTCATATACTGGGAAAACCCAATGTTGGAAAGTCAACCCTTTTCAACCGCTTAATTCGGAAAAAAAAGGCAATCGTTGATGATACTCCCGGTGTAACGCGGGATGCCGTTAAAGGCGAGGTCCGGTTTGATAATCGGGCCTTTTCTCTTGTAGACACTTGCGGTATGTTCGGGGACCCTGAGGGGATTATCGAGGAGAAGATGTGGGACATGGCTACAAAAGATGCCCACAAGGCTGATCTGGTGCTGTTTGTAGTGGATGGGGTTAACCCGCCAACCAATGAGGATTACAAGGTGGTCGATTTTCTTCGTTCTAAGGGGATTACACCTTTACTGATTGCAAATAAAACTGAGAGTACAAAGAAATATGAGGCAAATCTTGCTGATTTATATCAGCTTGGTATGGGAGATCCATACCCGGTTTCAGCAGAACACGGATATGGGGTTTTGGATTTGGTTGAAGAGATTTTGGAACATCTTTCCGAAGCTTATACCAGACTTGAAAAAGGACCTCAAGAGGAAGCTCAGGCAGATGGCGATATTTTAAAGATAGCCATTGTGGGAAAGCCAAATGTGGGAAAGTCTTCGCTTTTCAATCAGATATTAAAAGAAGAAAGAAGCATGGTCACTGAAATAGCTGGAACTACCAGAGATACTATCGATGCTGATGTTGAATTGTTTTCAAAAAAATACAGGTTGATTGACACAGCTGGTATTAGAAGGAAGAACAGAGTTAAATATTATACAATCGAGAGTTATAGTATTATTCGGGCTAAAGATGCCATCGATAGAGCGGATGTTTGTGTTGTGATGCTGGATGTAAATGAGGAGATAAGCGATCAGGATAAGAAGATCGTGGGTTTTGTTGAAAATTCCGGGAAGGCTAGTGTCCTTGTGTTTAACAAATGTGATACCTTAAGTGAACCGGAAAAAGAAAGCTTGTATCCTGAGATACGGGAAAATGCAAAAATGGATTTCTATTTTATACCCTATGCTAAAGTGTTGTTTATTTCAGCGTTGACAGGGATGGGCTTGAAAAAAGTGTTTGAAGCCGTTGATGAAGCATATGAATCCTATTGCAGAGAATTTTCTACCGGTGCTATTAATTCAGCATTAGAGAGAATCAATATATTAGTTCCGGCACCATCGCCAAAAGGAAAACGCATTAGATTGTATTATGCCAATCAGATTTCAGTAAAACCACCGGTGATTCAAATTTTTTGCAATTATCCCGAATTAGTTCCTGAAAATTATAAAAAGGCGGTAAAGAAAAATCTCAGAAAATTTCTTGGACCCTTACCCGGAAGCCCTTTGTTTACAAAATTTGTAAGCCGGAGGAAAAAAGGATGAATATATTTTACGTTATTTTGTTATATATTTGCGGTTCAATTCCTTTCAGCTATTTGATCCCCTTTTATTCCAAGGGAATTGATATCCGGAAGGTTGGATCGGGAAATATTGGTGCAACAAATGTCATGAGAGGGGCGGGGAAAAGGCTGGGCATCATCTGCTTGATTCTTGATTCTCTAAAAGCCTATATTCCCCTGATGCTTTTGAGATACGTCTTTCTTCCCAACGATCCGTATATGACCGTTTGGTTTTCAATTGCGGCAATGGCTGCCGTGATTGGACATGACTATTCTGTTTTTATGAAATTTGCCGGAGGTAAGGGGGTCTCGTCTACAATGGGAGTCTTTTTTGCCGTAAACCCCATTTCAGGAATTGTTTTTTTTACCCTTGGGATTACCTTGGCCTTTTCCACTAGAATTATGTCCCTTGCGTCTATCGCTGCCATGTCAGTGACAACAATTTGTATCTTTTTTCTTGAATCGGATCCTGCATTTTGGGTTTTATATATCGTCATGACTTTATTTTCCGTTTACAGACATAAGGGGAACATCAAACGTTTGGCAAACGGAAATGAAAACAAATTTATGTGAGGTAAAAAACTCTTGGAAAAAGAGAATTGTAATTACGATTATTTTGTCAAAAATGCAAGTTCGGAAGATTATATAACATCCAAACGGGGAAAACCGTTACCTCTTGGTGCTTTAGTAGAGGGTACAGGAACAAATTTTTCCCTGTTTTCCCGAAATGCGGTAGGCGTCACTTTGGAGCTTTATCAAAATTATTACGATGATAAACCATCCCACGTATTTGATTTGGATTCCAAAAAAAACAAAACGGGTGATGTTTGGCATATCTTTCTTGAGGGAATCGATTGCGGTCAATTTTACGGTTATCGGGTTCATGGTCCTTACGACCCAAAAAACGGAATGCGTTTTAATCCCAACAAATTATTGACGGACCCTTATGCACAAGCTATCTCAGGTGCATATAACTGGGATCAGGAATATGCTTACGGATATGACAAAAACTCCCCGTTGAAAGACTTGTCTTTTTCAGAGATTGATTCAGCAAGGAGTCCGGCCAAGAGTATCGTTGTATGTGAAAGCGAATTTGAGTGGGATGGCGATCAGCCCCTGAGAGTTCCAATGAATGATACCATCATCTATGAAATGCATGTCAGATTCTTTACACGTTCAGATAGCTCCGAGTGCTCTCTTCCGGGTACCTTCCACGGAATTACCGAAAAGATAGCCCATTTGAAGGAACTTGGTATTACAACTGTGGAGCTCATGCCTATCTTTGAATTTAATATCAATTCGAATGTTAATATCAATCCCAAAACAGGCGAAAAATTAATTAACGCTTGGGGTTACGATCCCCTTGCATTTTTCGCAGTTGAAAGTTCTTATACCCATTGCATCGGAATTGGTGATCAGGTATTCAGATTCAAGGAATTCGTTAAAAAGATGCATGAGGAGGGTATCGAGGTTATCATCGATGTCGTGTACAACCATACCGGAGAAGGAGCTCAAGAAGGCCCCACACTCTCTTTTAGGGGGATCGATAATGCCGTTTATTATCTTTTGAACGCGGATAATAAACGCTTTTACATGAATTATTCAGGAACCGGGAATACCCTGAATTGCAACAAAACAGTTGTTAAACAGATGATCATCGATAGTTTGAGATTTTGGGTGACCCAGATGCATATCGATGGATTTCGTTTCGATCTTGCTGCCATTCTGGGAAGGTCAACGAGTGGAGAATGGATCGGGGATTTTTCACTCTTAAAGGATATATCAGATGATCCTATTTTAGCCAGATCAAAATTGATAGCAGAAGGCTGGGATGCCGCCGGCGGATACTATGTCGGGGAATTTCCAAAAGGTTGGGCTGAATGGAACGGGAAATTCCGTGATGTAGTCAGACGGTTTATACGTGGCGATAAGGGTCAAGTGCCTGAATTGGCAACCAGAATAGCCGGAAGTTCTGACCTCTACAACAAACCCGGGAGGAAACCCTTTGACGGGATCAATTTTATCACCGCACACGATGGCTTTACCTTATGGGATCTGGTTTCATATAACAAAAAGCACAACGAAGAAAATGGAGAGAATAACACAGATGGAACCAATGAGAATTTCAGCTTCAACTATGGACATGAAGGACCAACAAATAATCCTGAGATATTGGCCATAAGGAAAAAACAAATAAAAAATTTTGTGACGACACTGATGGTCTCCCAGGGTATTCCAATGATATTAATGGGCGATGAGATGTGTCGGAGTCAGCAAGGCAATAACAACGCCTACTGTCATGATAATGAGATCACATGGCTTGATTGGACATTGAAGGAAAAAAACAATGACATTTTCCAATTCTTTAAATCCGTGATTACCTTTAGAAAAGGGCATAATTGTTTGAGAAGAGAACATTTTTTCACAGGAAAGAAGACCAAACAAGGAGTTAGAGACATTACCTGGCATGGAACTGAACTGCATTTACCGGATTGGTCATATGATTCACACACCCTTGCCTTCGTCATCAGCGGAACAGACTTGGACTCATTCACAGTTAAAGATAGTGATGTGTACGTTGCAATGAATTTTTATATTGAACCCCTGAAATTCAAACTTCCAAAGCCACCATCAGGAAAATGGTACAGAATTGTGGACACCAATGAAAAACATCCGGATGATTTTCTGGAACAAGGAAAAGAAGTTACAGGAGATGAATATTTGGTGGGGGATAAAAGCATCATCGTCTTGATAAACCGGTAATTGTTATGAAAAGGTTATTTTCCATTTTTTTGGTTTTATTAATATTCCTTTCGATTGGTTTAGCAATCCATATTGAATTTGAAAGGACAACACCCCTTTACCTTCGCAATTTTATACAACCTCAGATTGAAAAAATTTCATTAGAGCTATCTGATTTATGGGATATACAGTTAGATTATCCATTATATGTTAAGGTAGAACGAAAAAGACAACTTGGAGCAAGCGGAGAGGCCTCATTTGATGGTGAAAGATTCAGCCTCTTTATGACACCGGTAACAGATGCTATTCCCTCATTGTTAAGGCATGAGATGATGCATGTATATACCTTTCAGTGGTTTTTTAATAATGACATTTATAATGCCCCTTTGTGGTTTGTCGAAGGGCTGGCCGTATGGTATGAAAATCACAAAAGTATCAATATTAGAGATCTTAATCCCGTATCGCTAATCAAAGAGATTGATGTTTTGAACGTCAATGCCTACCCCACTGGAGATGCATTTGCGCGTTATTATTCATTTCTTGCTGACTTTTTCTTTTACCTGGATGCCAGAATTGATATTGGTGAATCTTTTGGTGAAATTCTAACAAGGCTTGAAAATACAGAGGATTACAAAGAAGCCTTTGTGAAAAAAAAGACCTTCAACAGCATTTATTCAAAATGGAAAAGAAACCGCATCATCATGTCTGTAATCGGATTTGTTGTACTCCAGTTCAGTTGGTTTGTTCCCGCAATTATCATTATCTTTTTGGGGGTTTGGACATATATGAAGAGACGGGATGTCAAAGATATTGATATTAAAAAACTGGAGAAATACTACGGGAAAGAGTATTGGAAAAAGGATGAATAACTAATTTGTTTTTACTGTTCTTAACGAATGATTATTTGTGTGTTCATATGAAATTCCTTATGATGATCATCATAGGTTTCAACTCTGTTCTTACCTAACTTTTTAGCTATATAGAGGGCAATGTCACCCCGTCTTTCAAGTTCTTTGTAGTCATCGTATTCGTCTTTTTCCATGGCATCTATACCAAAACTCATGGAAGTTTTAAAAGGAAATATAGGTATTTCTTCTATTGAAGTTCTCATTTTTTCTGCCACCTTCAACGCTCCTTCCACATTCGTATTGGGAAGGATAACTGAGAATTCCTCACCGCCATACCTTGCAACAATGTCGAATTTTCTTGTTGTGGCCAACAGGATTTTTGATATTTCCTTGAGAACTTCATCACCTGTCTGATGACCATAAGTATCATTCACCAATTTAAAGGAATCAATATCCCCAATAATGAAAGAAATAGGCATCTTATAACGTATGGCTTTTTCAAATTCCTCTTTGAAGCGCTCCTCATAATACCACCTGCTGTAAAGACCCGTAAGACTATCATACATACTGTTTTGAAGGTATAAGGTGTTTTTGACAAACAGGGTAATAACAGGTTCAATTTGATTTAGGAAAATGGGAAGGAAATTGGGATTCTCATCATATTCCGTGGCTTCGTTGTCAAAGAGGTGGAGGACAACCTTTTTTGAAGCATCAATTATATAGGAACGTTTGATATTTAAAGGAGATAGTTGTAAGTGATTTGGTTTTTCCAAAACATTTAATAAAGTTTTTTCGTTAATTGGATCGGTGTAATTTAAATCAAAATAATTTTTTATTCTGTCCCCGTCCAAGAGTATAATCACACCACTTTTTGCTTTAGTCAAACTACTAATCCAATAGAGTATTTGTTTTAGCGTTTCCACAGAATTATCCGTAATGTCAATGTTGCGTGAAAATTCAAGAATTTCATTCAAGGCGCTCATTCGGACTAAATTGTTGTCACAAATCTTTTTATAGTTTTCAAACGTTGAAATCTTTTTCTCGTTCCGTGTTTCATAGATAAATCCTTCAATATGATTTCGAAGTTCCAGTAGATTCATTTCATCTGCAGGTATGATCTTATCGATTTCTTTTGCCGCTTTCAGATATCCCGTTTTTTTATAAATCATTTGTGCTTTGTTCAGATAAAAACGCGCTTCTTCATAATTCTCATTAAGAAGATAAGATCTTCCCAATGCTTCATTTAAAAGTGCATTTGATAATTTCAAACCTGAGCTTTTATAATCAGCGATCGTTTTCTTAACTGTGTTTTGAAATATTTCAGGAAATAATCTTGTAAATTTTCTGTAGAAGCTCAGAAGGATTTCTTCTTTCCATAATAGATCCTGTTTGAAGAAATCAATGAAGAAAGCTTCCAATTCATCTTTATCAGTTATCTTGTAAAAGTCTACAAATTGGTTGAACCCATAAACTCGGTAATCCCATGAAAGGTTATCGAGTCTTTTTTCTCCCTCGACGTGAGTGACCAACATAAAACCTGCTACTACGGAAAGTCTTAAACATTTTCCTTTAAGTTCTTCTTCCGGATTCAACCTCAAAGCCTTGTTTACATGCAAATCCACTAGTTTAATGTCCTTATTATAAAAATGAAACATACCTTCCAGATAGTAGGCATTTGCAAGTGTAGAATGGTCTTTTGAGCGTTTTGACATTTGTTTCATTTCTTGTAATCTCTTCCAAAATTCTTCTGTATTTCCCGAATAAATGTAATAAAAAAGCCATTGTGTTTCTATTTTTAGGAGCATCTTTTTATGAGGAAAAAAGTCACTGATTTGGGATAACCGTTCAAGAAGATTCAAGCCTTTGACAGAGGGAAAATTGATTACGTAAAACTCGGCTATCCTGATATACAATTCAGCTGTAACAAAAAACAACCTGGAATCTTCTATCATCAGAAACGCCTTTCTCATCATCGCCTCAGCAAGAGTTATCATTCCCCTCTTTTGATAGTATTCTCCCAAAATAACATAAGCTCTTGCCATGACCAACTTTGTCTTTTCTCCAAGGCAGTTTTCATCAACAGTCTTCAAATTACTTGAGATAATTTCAAAGGCCTTATCCCTATCTTGCATATAAAAGAGAATCTCAGCGTGAAAAAACAGTGAAAGAAGCTCATAATAGGTGAAAGAAGCCTTTTTTGTGTAATATTCAGAATGAGAAGTTATTGTGTTAAAAAGCTCATGTGCTTCCTGAAATTTTTGTTCTTGCACCAAAAATTGCATATTTAGATGTAAAAAGCGTATATCATTGGGAACCAAACTCTTTAAATTTTCAGGGGTTTTTATGTGATTGGAAGCATAAAGAAACCCCAGCCATTCTACAAAATAGGGAGAAATTTCTTCTCTATTTAGATAAGATAAAGCCTTTGATGCAGCTTCAAGTGCAGATTGAATTGATTCAGAATGATAATAGGCCTGTCTGGACTGAATAATTAACTCAGCAGCCTTTTTTCGCCTTTCCAAAGAGTTCCACTCCTTTTGCTAAAAACCTCTATAAAGGATATCTATGTTTTTTATATCGAGATACTGGAACCAATGATCTATTTCACTTTTTTTGTATGTTTTCTCGTTTTTTTCTAAAGGGCGATATTGTTGTAAAGTAATCTTTTTGATACCATTAAATTTTACCATATTTAGCATCTTTTTAAAAGTGTCAAAATTGACATATTCGGGAAAAAGAGTTACCCGAACCTCAAAATCATTAAATTGTTTTAACTTTTGAAGGGCTTGTTGGATTGTTGAAAGCTCAATCGACGAAAAGGGTTTATAATCAAAAGCTTTGAAATCCATCGCGCAAAAATCTGCATAATCAGCAATACCGGCCATCAATTCAGGATGGGACCCGTTTGTATCAACTTTCAAAAACTTGTTTGGGAAAAGTTGTTTAAATCTCTGACAAAATGTTATTAGTTCCTTGCCGTACAAAGTTGGTTCGCCCCCGGTAATAACGAGGGCGTCCAACATATTGCTTCTTTTTTTAAAAAAATCGAAGACCTCTGCTTCGTCAATTGATCCTTCTCTTTTTTTTATCAGCGACTTGTTGTGGCAATATTTACAATTAAAGTTGCACCCGGATGTAAATACCGTTGTCGCTACTTTCTTCGGATAGTCGGTCAGGCTCAGCTTCTCGATCCCTGCGAATTTCATCTTTCACACCTTCTTTGAGAGAATAAGTTTCACGTTGTTTGAATTCTTGTTGTTTTCCGTTATTCCAATGTTGTACAGGCCTGTAATACCCCGTTATTCTTGAATAGGTTTCGGTAGGTTTTGAACAGATGGGACAGGTATAAACCTCACCGGGGATATAACCATGATCAGTACATATGGAATAAGTTGGCGAAAGTGTGAAGTACGGAATTCTGTAATTCTCTGCAATCTTTTTGACCAAAGACCTGGCAGTTTCCCAGTCCTGTATTCTTTCTCCCAGGAATGCATGGAATACCGTTCCACCGGTGTACTTGGTTTGAAGGGTTTCCTGTATGTCCAGCGCCTCAAACATGTCTTTTGTGAAATTGACGGGAAGATGGGAAGAATTGGTGTAATAAGGTGTGTCTTTCCCCGCTGTTATGATGTCAGAGAAACGTTTTTTATCATGTTTGGCCAATCGATAAGAGGTGGATTCTGCCGGAGTGGCTTCCAGATTGTAAAGGTTTCCCGTTTCCTCCTGGAAATCAGCCAGTCTCTCTCTCATTGTATCCAAAACCTTTTTAGAGAAAGTAAGAGCCGCTTCATCATCAATTGTCTTATTCAGCCATTTTGCGTTGAGACAAGCTTCATTCATCCCTACAAGACCGATTGTGGAAAAATGGTTGTCAAAATCTTTGAGATAATGCCTTGTATAGGGATAAAGACCGAATTCATTTAATTTCTCAATGACTCTTCGTTTTATTTCCAAGCTTCTCTTGGCGATTTCCATGTTTTTCTCGAGTAAGTGAAAGAAATCATCTTCATTTGAACTAAGGTAAGCCATTTTAGGAAGATTCAGCGTTACCACGCCGATGGAACCGGTGAATTCATCTGAACCGAAGAGGCCGCCCCCCCTTCTGCGCAACTCTCTTTTGTCCAGTTGAAGTCGGCAACACATACTTCTTACATCAGATGGGTTTAGGTCTGAATTGATAAAGTTTTGAAAATAGGGGGTTCCGTATTTTGACGTCATCTCAAAAAGAAGTGGGACATTTTCATTTTCCCAATCGAAATCCCTTGTGATGTTATAAGTCGGAATCGGATATTGGAACCCTCTTCCCGCATAGTCTCCTTCAAGCATCACTTCAATAAAGGCTCTGTTAATCATGTTCATCTCTGTCTGACAATCACCGTATGTAAATTCCTGCGGTTTGCCTCCGACTATTGCGGGCATTTCCTTTAAATCTTCCGGAACGACCCAATCTAGAGTGATATTGGAAAAGGGTGATTGGGTTCCCCATCTGCTTGGCGTGTTAACGCCGAATACAAAGGATTGAATAGCTTGTTTGGTTTCTCTGTAGGATAGGTTGTCACTTTTAACAAAAGGAGCCAAGTAGGTGTCAAAGGAGCTGAATGCCTGTGCACCTGCCCATTCATTTTGAAGAACTCCGAGAAAATTCACCATTTGATTTGAAAGTGTTGACAGATGTTTGGCCGGTGCGCTGGTAATCTTTCCCGTAACACCTCCCAGACCTTTTTCGATAAGCTGCCTGAGACTCCATCCGGCACAATATCCTGAAAGCATGGAAAGATCATGAATATGCAAATCACCATTTTTGTGAGCACGTCCGATTTCTTCATCGTAGAGTTCATTCAACCAGTAATTGGCGATGACTGTGCCGCTGTTATGTAGGATCAACCCTCCGATGGAATAAGAAACAGTGCTGTTTTCCTTGACTCGCCAATCTGCTTTTTCAAGATAATCATTTACAGTTGAAGAGAAATTAAGCATATCTTTTGTTAGTTCTCTGATATTTTGATGCTGCTTTCTGTAAATGATGTAAGCCTTTGCAACCTCGGTGAAACCGGATTCCTCCAACACTTCTTCTACATTGTCCTGAAGTTTTTCAATATCTATGATGTTATCCGTTATCTGAGATTGTGATTTTGAAACAGCTCTGAGTGCCAGTAATTGTAGAATATCCTCGTTGTAAGCTGACTCTGTTGCTTCAAACGCCTTTTGAATTGCCTTTTGTATCTTGTCAATTTGAAATTCTGCAATCTTGCCATCGCGTTTCTTAATCCCCAGTATGGATTTATTACTCATAAAAAGACCCCCTGTATTTATCTGTTTTGTGTCCTCCATTATACAACATGTAGTGTTCTTTGTCAATGCGACCACTACAGATTGTTGTTGAAGCCAGCTTATAGTCGCACTTTAAATTATAATTTGGAATAATCCGGGTGTTTTTACCTTTTAAAAACTTCAAGGAGTGAACTTTCTCCCTGTGATTGAAAAGTGAAGTTTTTGAACTTTAAAACTTCAAGGAGTGAACTTTCTCCCTGTGATTGAAAAGTGAAGTTTTTGAACTTTAAAACTTCAAGGAGTGAACTTTCTCCAATACTCTTGCAATGGGTACCCATTTCTGGTAAAATACATCTGTATTAAGAGGGCCAGTGTAGCTCAGCTGGTAGAGCGGCTCATTCGTAATGAGCAGGTCGTGGGTTCAAATCCTATCACTGGCTCCAGTGGAGAATTATATGGATGAACAGAAGAATACGAGAAAAGAAAAAAGGTTCCTGGAGGACCTTTTTTCTTTTATAAAAGAGAATACCAAAAAAGAAGACAAATTTGTTTTGGCAATCTCCGGCGGGGCAGATTCAATGGTGCTGCTTGATTTATTTTTAACCCTAAGTCAAAAAAATCCCATTTCTTTTTGTGTTGCTAATCTTGATCACAAAATCCGAAAAGAATCAGCAAACGAACAGCAGTGGTTAAGTTCCTTTTGTGCTGAAAAAGGGATCAGATTTTATGGACAGAGAGCAGATATCAAAGCACTCAAAAGTTCAATGGGAGCTACAGCGAGTTTGGAGGAGTTGGCAAGGAATGAGAGATATAGATTATTCAAAAAAATAAAGCAGGAATTTCAAGCAAAATGGGTCGTTACAGCCCATCACAAAGATGATTTGCTGGAAACTTTCTTTCTGAGGTTATTACGTGGAACGGGTTTGAACGGTATCAACACACTAAATAAAGTGGATAGATCTTTTCTACGGCCCCTTTTAGGTTATTTCAAAGAAGAATTATTGAATTATGCAAAAGAAAGGAACTTGTTTTATTTTGAGGATTATTCGAATAAAGATACTCAGTTTTTAAGAAACAGAATCAGGCATAAAATGATTCCCTTTCTTCTTAAGGAGTTTGGGGAGAGTGTAAAAGAAATTCTTGTCAGGGATATTGATAATTTGAAAAATGCGGATAGAGTCGTTACTGAAATAGTGAACAAAGATATTCAAAAGGCCAGATTTACAAATGATTCAGTGACAATCAGCCAACATTTTTTAAAGGATAAATCCCAATCTTATCTTTATGAATTTTTAATCAGGCTGTATCAGAAATGGAATCGTACTCCATCAGGACTGACCGGTGTAAAGCTTGACAATATCTGTCGAAGGGTAATGGAAACGGGAGATTTTGAAATAACAATCAGTGATGATATCAGATTTTTACGCAGTAATAAAATCATCGGATTTGACAGACGCGTTCAAAAGAAAGAAAAAAGAGAAAAAAAGATTATTATGCTGGGTGAGCAGCTTCAAAAAAAACTTGAAGCAAATAACGTCATAACCCTTGGACTGAATTTGTTTGATTCTGGAAAATCTGTTAAATTAATGCTTCAAACAGGTTCTTTCAAAAAAAACTTTAAACCAACTGAGGCATCCCACACTGCTTTTATTGATTACGATTTGATTCAATTTCCATTATGCATAAGGTTATGGAATGAAGGAGACAGAATAAAGCCTCTTGGAATGAGTTGTTATAAAAGAGTTTCAAGGTTAATGACTGATGAAGGGATTAAAAAATACAATAAAAGAAGACAATTGATATTGGAAAACGGAAAACATGATATAATTTGGTGCATGGGGATAAGAATCTCTGAAGATTATAAAATAACCCCATCTACCGTAAGATGTTTAAAGATAATTTATATTGATTCAAACGAACAGGATATTGAAGGGAGGGAGCGGTGTATTCCGCAAAGATTTGCTAAAGATGAAGAAAAGTGATTTAATCAAAAAATTCTCCGTAGATAACAACGATGACAACAACGACCCAAAGAGAGAACCAAGATTTTCTATGAACAACAAGCCTCCAAGAAGGCCTAATAATAACCTTTTACTGTTGTTTGGTATGGTGGTTATCATCATACTGATTGCCATGGCGTATCAGGGGCCGATGACTAATTCCACCCAGGTTGTAGATTTCACAACCTTTTATTCCATGGTGAAGGATGGAAAAGTTCAGGAAATTGTGATAGATGACAGTGGTGTCATCACATTTAAAAGTGGTGGGTCATTCCAGGATACGATGTATGAGGTATATGCCCCCTGGGTACTCAGAGATTCGGCCATAATGGAAGAGCTTATTGATAGTGGTGCAAAAATAAAGGGAAAACAAAACTCCGGTGATTTTTGGTGGGCGATACTTTTAAATATCGTACCTTTGTTGCTTTTTGTTTTTATATTCTTTTCAATGATGCGATCTGTTTCCGGCAGGGGTAATCAAGCTTTTACTTTTACTAAAAGCCCCGCAAAGAAGCTTTCGAAAGATAGGAAGAAGGTCACTTTCAAAGATGTGGCAGGTGTGGATGAGGCCATAGAAGACCTGGAGGAACTCGTCATGTTTCTCAAAAACCCACAAAAGTTTAAAAAGATGAAGGCCAGGATGCCTAAAGGAGTTCTTTTAGTAGGTCCTCCCGGTACAGGAAAAACACTCTTATCAAGGGCTGTAGCCGGGGAAGCAGGTGTGCCCTTCTATCATATGAGTGGATCGGATTTTGTTGAGCTATTTGTCGGTGTAGGAGCGTCACGAGTTAGAGACTTATTTACACAAGCTAAGGCAGCTAGTCCTTCTGTTATTTTCATTGATGAAATAGATGCAGTTGGAAGACATAGAGGAGCCGGTCTTGGTGGTGGACATGATGAAAGAGAACAGACTTTGAACCAGATTCTGGTTGAAATGGACGGTTTTGAGGCAAATGAAGGTGTTATTGTAATGGCAGCAACAAACAGGCCTGATATTCTTGACAAAGCGCTTCTCAGACCCGGTCGTTTTGATAGAAAGGTTATGGTTGATCCACCTGATGTAAAAGGCCGTGAAGAGATACTGGAGATTTATGCCAAAGACAGACCACTGGCTCCTGAGGTTAAACTGGAAATCATAGCAAAGCGAACGCCCGGTTTTGTTGGAGCTGATCTGGAAAACCTGATTAACGAGTCTTCGCTTCTTGCTTTAAGAAACAATAGAGAGCAAATCACCATGGATGACTTGGAAGAGGCTATTGACAGAGTTGTGGCAGGCCCCGAAAGAAAAAGCCGAATACTTTCTCCCGAGGAAAAAAGGATTATTGCTTTTCATGAACTTGGTCACGCCATCATACCTACCGTTTTAAAGACCAATGAACCGGTACACAGGGTATCCATTATTCCCAGAGGTCACGCAGCTCTGGGTTATACGCTGCAATTACCCGAAAAAGACAAATATCTGAACAGTAAAACCGAATTGACCAACCGAATAACAGGACTTTTAGGTGGAAGGGCAGCTGAAGACTTTTTCTTTAATGAGATTACGACCGGGGCTGCAAACGATATCGAAAGGGCTTCAAAATTGGCAAGAACTATGATTTGTCAACTTGGCATGAGTGAGAATATGGGACCTGTAATGTGGGAAAGCGAAGAAGAGGAAGTATTTTTGGGTAAAGAAATTAACAAATCCAGAAATAGTGAAAAGATAGCCTTCCAGATTGATCAGGAAGTTAAAGACCTAATGAATAAATCTTATCAGAAGGCTTTGGAAATTATATCAAGATATAAAACTGAAATTGAACATCTGGCTGAATTGTTACTGGAAGAGGAGGTTATCGAAGGAGATTACCTCAGAGAATTATTAGAACGTGAAGTCGGACAACATAAAAATTCACAAAAAGAACCGGAAGCAGTTACAGAAAGTTCCCAGGCAGGTGTTTCGGGGAAGGCAGATAATGATATTGATGAAGAAAGTAGAGAAGAAGAGTGAGATTACTGAGATTTCATTGATAAATAAGTTTCTGATTCTATGTCTTTTGTTTTTTTTGATTACCTTTTGCAGTACATTTGCTTTACGGTTTGATATGGGAATTGGAGCCGAAAAGATAGTTAATACCGTGCCTTTTTTGCATTTAAATCTTAATACTAATTATTTGATATTTGAGAATGATTTTACATATCTTCAAGAATTTGGTATGATAGATACGTTAGGAATATTTTTTAAACTTGATTCAAAATTGACGCCAAAATTTGGAATTTCAACCTGTTGGGGTTATAATCAATTAAAGGGCTTTTTTTTTGAAAAAAACGGGATAATCTTAACAGCGGGGATCTCGTATTTTTTAGAAAGATATTCAGTTGCATTCAGTGTTGGAGAATATATAGCGTTTGATGGTAGAATAAGTGAAAGACCGATCATTAAATTTTCTTGTTCCATTAAGATAGGGGAGTGGTAAAAAGTGAAAAAGACGTCGCTGTTAGTAATTTTATCTGTTGTGATGGTAGTAGCTTTCACAGGGTGTTTGTTTATGGAGAAAGAAGCGAGTCTTGAAATCCTGGGAAAGAAAGTCATTGCTTTTGGGGCTTCTCAATTATTTGAGATTAAAATTACCTCAAGCAGTGCAGGTGGTGTGGGGGATGTATTCGCAAAAGATGCTCAGGTAAAAAGTGTTAAATGGGATTTTCAGAATAAGGACCATGCTGCAGGAAGTTTCAGTAAAACCGTGGAAGGTGAAGAGGCTAAGAAGTACACAGCTACCTTTTCAGCCGCTCCCGGAGATTATCAATTAAAAGTTACGCTTGTAACAACCGGTGATAAGACTTATGAAAAAACGTACGACTTTGATGTTGTGAAAGAAGCACCGGGTTATACAATCGAGACATCAGTTGGTGGAACTCCGATTACCTGGCAGAGTGTTCAAAAGAATGATCAGGTACAGATGAAGATAACCCTTTCGGATAGTCAGCTATCTGAAGAGCAGGTAGACAATTATGAGTATAAATGGGAATTCGTTCACTCCGGTGGTACAGATTCTTCGGAATACATAAGGTATGGAGATTCTGAAACCTATACTTATACTTTTGGTGAGAAAGCGGAATATACAGTAAACTTAACCATTAAAAATCCGTTTGGTGACACATACCCCTTCCCTATTGGGAGTTTCACAATAAGTACAACAAAACCAGCTGTTCCGGAAATTGTTGGTACACCTAAATGGACTACTGATGGTTCCAGATTTGAAATTGAGGTTAAAAAAGGTGAAGACGTGCTTTATTATGTTTTGGAAAAGCAGTCTTAAGAAGTAGGTCAGTTTAATTTTGTTTACAGAGGTTTTGCCTCTTCTGCTTCTACAGTTAAATTATACGATACTTCAATTAAAGACAGTAATGTAACTTATAAAATTTATGGAGTTGATGGTGCACAATCACAAGGAAACCCTTTGATTGTGAGTTTTGATGTTCCCAACAGGCCCCCGGAAAAAGCGGTTATTGTTACACCATCAGGAAGGGTCAGCAAGGTAGTATTCGGAAACACTCCATTAAATATGTTCTGGACAAACGGAACAGATCCTGATTTGGAAGATGCTGTCCACTATTATGCCTATATCGGAAATACTACAGAAGCCTTTGACTATCTTGGAAATACAACACTAACCAGTATCCCCATAAGCAAACAACTGGTTTCGGGGAATACTTATTACCTTCGTGTAGATTCCTCTGACGGTCAGATTATTACCAGAGGAGACGTATACTCCTTTAAATTTGATCCGGATATCAATGCTCCCGTCATAACAGATGCCAGGATCGACATGAATGGTACGCCTTATCAGATTGATCGTTTTAATTATAACGATGCAAATATTGGTATGATTGCTTCCTACACTAGAACTTATGAAATTGAAATCAGCAGATATGCCTCATTCAACGATTCTATGAAATTCAGAAAGACGTTGTTTGGAAATATCATACCGCCGATTGATGTCCCCACGTATGTTGGAAATCGTGGAGACAGATTGTTTGTAAGAATGAGAATCATTTACGAAAATCAGTATATGAAGATTACGACAAAGTGGTCACCGGCAACAATAATGACCGTCAGATAAATAATAAACAACACAAATAGACGGGCTTTTTTCTATGAGCCCGTCTTTCAATATTGAGGTGATTTGGAATGAGTCAAAATAACTTAAAAAAAAGAGTTGAAGACGTAGCTTCATATTTATCGGATAAATTGATTGAAAGCCCAAGAATAGGTATTATCCTTGGTTCAGGTCTTTCGGGTATTGCAGAAACCCTTGAAAACAAAAAGATTTTTAAATATAAAGACATCCCCGAATTTCCCGTTTCTACAGCTCCGGGTCACAAGGGAGAACTGATATTTGGCAAACTCGGGAAAAACGAAGTAGTCCTGATGAACGGTCGTTTTCATTATTATGAAGGCTATGATATGAAAACAATCACATTCCCCATTAGAGTTATGCAGTTGATGGGTGTGGAATACCTTTTCATCACTAATGCAGCAGGAGGTTTGAACCCCGATTTTGAAATTGGAATTCCCATGTTGATCAAAGATCACATCAATATGATTGGTGACAATCCCTTGATTGGGCAGAACATTGATGAATGGGGGCCCAGATTTCCAGATATGTCAGACGCTTATCAGACGGAACTCAGAAAACTTGTTTTGGAAACCGCAAGGGAGATTGGAGAGCCTTTATACGAGGGTATTTACGTTGCAGTTTCGGGTCCCAACTTTGAGACACCGGCTGAGTTAAAAATGTTTAGGCACATGGGAGGAGATGCGATTGGCATGTCCAGTGTACCGGAAGCGTTATGCGCAGCACATGGCGGAATCAAAGTCATCGGCATGTCTGCAATAACTGACAAGGCCGTAGGTGAAGCCCTTCAACCGCTAACCGCTGAAGAGGTTTTGGAAGTTGCCGAAAAAGCCGGGAAAAAAATGTCAACATTAATTAGCGCAGTTTGTAATAAGTTATAATACATAATACAAATGGAGAATTTTTTTCACTCATTAAGCACAGGGCTTATTCAGGGTACTACTGAATTTTTACCTGTTTCAAGTTCAGGGCATCTTTTTTTGTTTAGAAATTTCTTTCAATACGATTTTGGTACAGATTATGTTGTACTGCTTCATTTTGGAACCCTGATAGCCGTTTTGTTTTTTTTCTGGAAAGATATTTGGCTAATTCTCAAGGGTTTGTTTTCGAAAGATTTTAACTCCTGGAAACTCTTTTTTGCGCTGATAATTGGAACAATTCCCGCAGCTGTATCCGGATTGTTGCTTGAAGACTATTTGGAACAAAACCTTACGTCAAACCTTACAATAGGTATTGCTCTTTTTATAACAGGGTTTTTACTCCTAATCTCTGACAGGTTTAAAAAGACCGATTTGAAGATTACGGATATTGGCATCAAGATTGCGCTTTTTATTGGCGTGTTTCAAGCCTTAGCAATTGTTCCCGGTTTGTCCAGGAGTGGTTTAACACTATTCGGAGCTTTATTTCTCGGTATAAAACGAGAAGATGCATTTAAATTTTCTTTTCTTCTTTCAATTCCTGTAATATTGGGAACTACACTGCTCAAGATAGAAAAAATCAGCCAGTTAACAGAAGGAACATGGGGATTTGTGTTTGCAACTATATCCGGTTTTTTCGCTCTCTGGCTGTTAAAAATTCTTACCAATTCAAAAAAATTAAAGTACTTTGCCTTTTATTGTTGGATAATCGGAATCTTATCAATTGTATAGTCTTACTAAAAAAGGGGGATCGCTTGAAGGCCCCTTTTTTTGGTGATATATGAAGTTAATAATTATAAATACACACAATCAATTGACAAATGTCATGTGTTGACATTTGTTATAAATGGTGTATAATACATTATAAAGGTGAGATATTTTAACAAAAATAGATGAAATATGCAGAATATGTTTGAAAATCAACTCTTATTCCACCTAAATCAGATAAAATCTCCCAAAACCAGATAATTTACCGGAGGAAATTTTGCAGAAACGATTGGCAATCCTTATTGGAGGTTATCCTTTAACTCACACAGAAAGACTTCAAATTCTTGAGTTAAGAGGAAAAGATACATATTTTGTGGCGGTTGACGGTGGATTGAATGTTTTTTTTGAACTGGGTATTCTACCAGACATGTTACTTGGTGATATGGATTCTTGCTCAATAAAAGCTTACAGATGGTATTGTGCTCATCAAAAGAAGCAATTGTTTTTAAGTTGTGATAAGGATTATTTAGACATGGAAGCCGCCATTAATTTGATTCATCATCAAAAAATAATTGATGTGGAGCTTTATGGTGTTCTTGGTGGGAGAATCGATCAGACATTTTCTTGTCTGCCCTTTTTATTAAGAGGCGCGGCCTTGGATCTGTCGATAACGATAAAGTCCGAAAAATGTCAAATGGGTGTATTTAAAGGTCCTTCAGAAAATATCATTAAAACAAATCCTGGTGATGGTTGGTCATTTTTGGCAATAACCAAAGTAGTAGAAGGAATAACACTTAAAGGCTTTAAATACAAAATGGAAAACGGAACAGTTTTTAACACCCAAACAACTGCATTAAGTAATCTTGCAATAACGTCAGAAGTAAGTGTAGGAATTAATAATGGTATCATAATATATTTTAATAAACCGGGGAGGCAGTAAAATGTGGAGTACTAAGAGTCTTTCTGAAAAGACTGTAAATGAATTGAAGGAAATAGCCAAATCGAGGGATATTAAGGGCTATTATAAGATGCGGAAAACTGAGTTGGTTCAATCTCTGACAAGCGAGTTTATTAAGGAAATCGATCCCACATCGATGGAGAAAATCAGGAAAATGTTGAGAAGTGAACCCAGAATTTTCGAATTAAGAAAAATAGCAAAGAAGATGGGAATCTCTTTTAAGAGGAACATGAAAAAAAGTGAGCTTGAGGACAGAATTAAGCGTTCCCTGGTCAGACATGAAAAGGCAGAACAAGCTCAAGATAATTTATACAAATCAGGGACCGGGTCTCATCAGCAGCAGATCAATCCGGGAGAACCTATCATACCGGAATTGCCAAAGACTTATAAGCGCGATAAACTGGTAGCCTTACCGGTGAATCCCTTATGGATTCACATGTACTGGGATTTTTCTGAACAGACCGCTGCTTTGATTAAAAACTTACAAGATCAAAAAAAAGCGATTTTCCTCAGGATTTACGATGTGACATACATCGAGTTCAACGGAGAAAACGCGCATCAGATTTGGGAATACGAAATTTCATCTGATGGCGAACGAAAATTTTATGCCAACGTCAACAATCCAAATGCATCTTATCTAACAGAGATTGGTTATATCAATGATAGAGGTGAATTTGTGACTGTACTGAGAAGTAATCTTGTTAAAACACCTCCCAACGCATTCTCAACCAAAAAAGAGGAAAAATGGTTAGATCTTAGTTCGGGCTATAAGTTTTCAAAACCTGCCCAAGGGGTCTTATCCAAACCGACTTTTAAGGCAATTGGCGGATCATCATTCTTCCCCAACGAATTTAACAGACGAGTAATCACATCCGGTGGTGGCTCCTTCCTCCATTTTATGACCGGTAATACTAATGATTCCGGGGAGTGTGAGTAATCATGACAAAAGGTTATTTTTCTTTGGTTTTACACGCGCATTTACCTTACATTCATCATCCTGATTTTGAAGAGTTCATGGAGGAAAAGTGGCTTTTCGAGGCCATAAGCGAAACATATATCCCCCTTCTCAGAGCATTCGAAAGACTCGAAGCAGATCAAGTGCCTTTTGCTGTAACTATGTCAATTACTCCCCCCCTTATGGAAATGCTTGATTCAAAGAGTTTACAGGAAAAATATGTCAGACACCTCCAAGCACTTATTGATCTTTCAGCAAAAGAAATCGAAAAGACAAAAGAAGAAAATCCCAAAAAACATAAAATGGCAAAATATTACCATGAGGATTTCAAAGATCTTTTAAGAATATTTAAAGATGAGTATTCCTGTCGATTATTAAACGGTTTTAAACGGTTTTACGATAACGGGAACCTGGAGATTATTACCTGCAATGCCACACATGGTTTTCTTCCTTTGATGGACAGATATCCCAATGCAGTCAGGGCACAGGTGAAAATAGGTAAACAAACCTACAAAAACCATATCGGCGAGGATCCAAAGGGAATATGGCTTGCTGAGTGCGGTTATACCGGAGGATTGGATAAATATTTGGCCGAAGAAAACATCCGATATTTCTTTGTAGATTCCCATGGCATTTGGTATGCTGATACTCCTCCAAGATATGGAGTTTATAGACCACTTGTTACTGAAAATGGTGTTTTTGCATTTGGAAGAGACCCGGAATCAAGTGAACAAGTATGGAGTGCAGAGAGTGGTTATCCCGGAGATTTCAGATACCGGGAATTCTACAGAGATGTTGGTTTTGACAGAGAACACGAATATATAAAAGATTACCTTGACAGCTGTGGTGTGCGTTCAAATACCGGGATTAAATATTTCAAAGTAACCGGTAAAGGAGTGGACTTGGGGAAAAAAGACTACTACGATATTGAAGAGGCCATGGAAGCAGCCCGGGCACATGGAAGTGATTTCGCCCATAAAAAAGCAGCACAAGTAGCCCATCTTTTTGAGACTTTTGATGGAGTCGAACCGCTAATTGTAGCTCCCTTTGATGCAGAACTATATGGACATTGGTGGTTTGAAGGTCCGGCATTTATCGAACATTTTTTCAGAGCGTTAAATCAATTAGAGGAAATTGAACCCATAACTCCACCCGATTTCATAGAAAACAAACTAAAATCAGTTCAGATTGACACTCCCGGTGATTCCACATGGGGTGCGAACGGTTATAATGAAGTTTGGCTAAATGGTTCAAACGATTGGATATACAAGCATTTGGACCATCTCATTGAAAAAATGGGAGAGCTTGCAAATACATATAAAGACGTTCAGGATGAGTTGAAAATCAGGGCTTTGAACCAGGCAGCCAGGGAATTACTGTTGGCACAGTCAAGCGATTGGGCATTCATTATGACGACGGGAACAACCGTCGAATATGCATCCAACAGAACGAAACAGCATGTGGATAGATTTTTAAAGTTGTACAATGAGATAGTCAATAATGAATTAAATAAAGAAGAATTAGAAAAGGTTGAATGGTTAGATCCTATTTTTAAAGATATAGATTTTAAGGTCTATTGCACAAACTAAAAAACAATAATCCCCGCTTCCTGCAGGAAGCGGGGATTTTAAAAACGGAGGTTAATATATGTCTTTAAAGAACGAAGCTTTTTTGAAAGAACTTGCATCCAAAGAACCGGCAACTTTTAACGAAGTTTTTTTAAATTTTCAGATGGAATTGTTGGATCATGAAAACGAACTGAAAAAATTGCAGGCCATTACTGAAACAAGAGGTGCATTAACGGCTGAAGAAAAGAAATACGAATCCGTCATGAATGCCAAAAAAGGAATTCTTGAGGGTGTTGTGGAAGATTTATCTATTTACTATAAAAAGAGATAAGATGTTATAATTTCAACAGAGAAAATGACAAAAAATTGGTTAACACTATTCTACGGGGAGGATGAGTGATGTCAAAAGAAATGTATCCAGAGTTTTCTCTGGATTTTGTTCGTGTTACAGAAGCTGCAGCATTGATGAGCAGCCGTTATCTTGGTTTTGGCGATAAGGAAGCCGTCGATGGAGCGGCAGTAGACGCCATGAGAGGGATGCTGGATTATATAGATATAAAAGGTACCGTCATTATCGGTGAAGGTGAGAAAGATGAAGCGCCCATGCTCTTTAAGGGAGAAAAAGTGGGCAGTTATACAGAAAATGCACCTGAGATGGATATAGCGGTGGATCCAATAGACGGAACAAGATTGGTTGCTTTTGGCCTGCCAAACGGTATAGCCGTTATGGCCGCAGCAGAGCATGGACAAATGGCATCTCTGCCGACTTTTTATTGTATGAAACTCGCTGTTGGCCCTGAATTAAAAGGAAGATTGGATATAAATGCCCCCATAAGGGAGAATTTGAAAGTAGCAGCAGCTGTATTGAATGTAGAGGTCAGTGAGATAACTGTTGTTATCTTGAACAGAGACAGGCACAAAGAAATTATTGATGAAATAAAGCGAGCCGGAGCCAGAATTAAGTTGATCAGTGACGGAGATATTGCAGGATCTATTGCAACAGCAACACCTGATAGTGGAGTAAATATCTGTATCGGTATAGGCGGATCTCCGGAAGGGGTGCTTGCAGCTGCTGCGCTTAGGACTCTTGGCGGGGAACTACAGGCTAAACTCTGGGCACAGACGGAAGAAGAAAAAACACTACTCACCGAACAGGGATGGGATTTTGACAAAGTGTATCATACCGAAGATTTGGTGGGGGGAGAGCATGTAATCTTTGCTGCAACAGGAGTAACTAAAGGAGATTTCCTAAACGGTGTTAAATTTGTGCATGGTAAGGCGATAACCGAATCCATAGCAATGAGAATGCCAAGTGCAACCGTCAGATACATTACCACACATCATGATTTGAAGAAAAAGACCATCAGACTAAAATCATCCAGTGGGGATGAAAAATATATCGATATTAAATATTAACATCTACAAATGCTAATATGATAGAAGAAAAAGGCGACTGTAAAAGTTGCTTTTTTTTATGGTTTTTTCTCATAAATTGACAGAAGCCCTCTAAACGGAGTATAATATAACACTCTAATAAGAGTGTTATAAAGGGGAGGGGTATATATGAACGAATTTTGGTTGTTTGTTGTTGTGGGATTCTTTGCCCAGATAGTTGATGGTGCTCTTGGCATGGCATATGGGGTAACCTCGAATTCCATGCTCCTGGGGCTTGGAGTATCTCCTGCAATCTCCAGTGCCTCTGTGCATTTCGCTGAAATATTTACAACCTTAATATCGGGGTTTTCTCACTTTAAACTGGGAAATGTGGATAAGTCATTATTTAAAAAGCTTTTGATTCCCGGAATTATTGGTGGTGTGACAGGCGCTTATCTACTCACACAAATCCCTTCAAATATCATAAAGCCTATAATTGGAGTGTACTTGGGATTGATGGGAATAAGGATTTTGTTGAAGGTCTTTCAGTCAAATGGAAAGATCAGAGAATTTTTTGTTAGAAAGAGACATTTTTTTCTGCTTGGGTTGCTGGGTGGATTTTTTGATGCCATGGGTGGTGGTGGATGGGGGCCTATTGTGACAACAACTCTCGTAGCGGACGGAAAAAGTCCACGTCATACGGTTGGAAGTGTCAACGCCTCTGAATTCTTCGTTACCGTTGCAGAAGTTGCTGCTTTTCTGACGCTTATTTCACAATTTAACTGGTACGTGATTTTGGGTCTTATCGTTGGGGGTGGATGTGCTGCACCTCTTGCGGCACTTGTTACAAAGAAACTCAACGCCAAGTTTTTAATGTTGATATTGGGTATATTGATCATCATATTAAGTATAAGAACCGTTATTCTTTCCATTTAAAACATCAGGGCGTTTAATCAGTCCGCCCTGATGGTATTTTCAACTCACATTTAATTCTTGTTGACTCATTCGGTAAAATAGGCGTGAACCCTCTTTAATTCCCTTATAATTGGAATATTTTGGGGGCAAAGAGATTCACAAAGTCCGCATTCAACACATTGTGAGGCATCGTTGTTGTTTTTCATTAGAAATTCCCTGTAGGTTTTTGCATATTTATCCTTTGTTGAGTACATGTGTGCCTTGTTGTACAAATCAAAGATCATGGAAATAGCTACTTTTTGTGGACAGCCGTTACAATAGTCACAACCCGTACATTTTATCTTTATTTTTTCTATGTACAGTTTTCGGACTTGTTCAATGAGTTTAAGTTCGGATTTGCCCAGAGTATTTGGATCGGCTTTTTCAAATATCTTCACATTTTCTTTCAATTGGTCCATCGTACTGACACCACTGAGGATAACGTTGACCTCTTCGAAGTTGTACAGCCAGGAAAAGGCCCATTCAACCGGATTCCTTTTTGTTTCAGCACTCTCCCAAAGATCCATGATGTCTGAAGAGGGCACATCTGCCAGTTGACCTCCGCGTAGAGGTTCCATTACTACCACCGGTATATCTTTTGAGTGGGCATATTTAAGACCTTTTAAGCCAGCCTGATATTCCTGGTCGTAATAATTCAGTTGAATCTGGCACATGTCCCAATCATGATAATCAATGATTTCCTGAAAAGTATCGTAATTGTCATGGAAGGAAAAACCACAGTATTTTATCTTTCCCTTCTTTTTCATGTCTCTTAAAAAACCAATGGCGTCCAGTTCCTTCATCTTTTCCCATCTTTCTTTGCTCATTGCGTGAAGCAAATAGAAATCAACGTAATCTGTTTGAAGTCTTTCAAGCTGTTCATCCAAATATCGTTCAAAATCATCGTGTTCCTTGACTAACCAAACCGGTGATTTCGTTGCCAGTTTCGTTTTTCTCCTGTAACCGTCCTTTAAAGCCTTACCCACAACAAATTCGCTTTTTCCGTTATGATAGGGATATGCCGTATCAATGTAGGTCACTCCATGATCGATGGCATATCTTATCATGTTAATGGCTTCGGGTTCATCAATGTCTTCCGGTTTCCCGCTTTCATTTAGCGGAAGCCTCATACACCCCATTCCAAAAACTGAGGTCTCTATTCCTGGTTTTTTAAAAATCCTGTTTTTCATTCTACATCACCTCATCTATATTCTACACAAAAAAGGCGTTAATTTCAAAACCGAAATTATTTTTCGGGTCATTTGGCACATGTATGTTATAATTCTTATTGTGAAATTTACCACAATGAGGTGAGTTAATGGCTGAAAAAATTCCCAAACCGGTGGCTAGACGATTGGCTGTTTACTATAGATTATTGAAAGATCATGCCAAAAATGGTGAAGAAAACATATCATCGTCTTCTATGGGACAAATTCTTGATTTGAAACCAAGCCAGATCCGGAAAGACCTTTCTTATTTTGGAGGTTTCGGAAAAAGAGGCACAGGTTACAATGTTATGGATCTAATGAAAAGCATCGAAAAAATTCTCGGAATTGACAAGACCTGGAATGTTTTGATCGTAGGGGCCGGAAGAATAGGACGGGCGTTGGTTAACTACCCGGGTCTCATACAGGACGGATTTGTTATCAAGGCGATTGTTGATGTCAGCGAAAAGAAAATAGGAAAGAAGATTGATGAACAATTGATGATAGAAGATATCAAGAAGTTGGAACAGATTGTAAGAGAAAGAAATATTGAAATCGCGGTCCTGTGTGTGCCTATAGAGGTGGCACAAAAAACAGTCAATATAATAACCGGATACGGTATAAAGGGAATTGTCAATTTTGTACCAAAACGGCTAAAAGTACCCGAGGATGTGATGATAGAGGATGTACACATATCCCTTTCTTTCAAAGCCCTTTCATTCAGGATGGTAAATATTGACTAACTACAGCGCTTTTAACCCTTCTTCATGATATAATCGGGCAGTAATTTTAACTTCTGCAGAGGTGACTTATATGAGATTTTCAGAGTTATACGCACCCACGAAAAAAGAGGCTCCGGCTGATTCTGATTTGGTAAGCTATGAATACCTGGTTAGAGGCGGTTTTATAAGAAAAGTAGCTGCCGGAATTTTCACCTATTTGCCTCTAGGGAATTTGGTTCTTCAAAAGATAACGAAGATTGTACGAGAAGAGATGAATAATGCGGGTTGTCAGGAACTGTTGATGCCCATAGCCCAACCGGCAAATATCTGGAAGGAATCCGGGAGATGGGACGATTACGGTCCGGAAATGATGAAGCTTCAGGATCGGCATAATAGATCTTTCACGCTGGGTCCTACTCATGAGGAAATGATAACCGTTACCGTCAAAAATGAATTGGTCAGTTATAAAGAACTACCAAAAAATCTCTATCAAATCAATACAAAATATAGAGATGAAATACGTCCCAGATTTGGCCTTCTTAGGGCAAGGGAATTTATCATGAAGGATGCCTACAGTTTTCATCCTGATGAGGCTTCGTTAGATGAGACTTATAATAGAATGTATCGGGCATATGAGAAGATTCTTGACAGGATGGGTTTGGATTATATGGCAGTTGAAGCTGATTCAGGTGCGATAGGCGGTAGCGATACCCACGAGTTTGTCATCCTGGCTAAAAATGGGGAGTCTCCTTTACTAACATGTGGAGATTGCGGATATAAGGCTACAGACGAAAGAGCTGAGTACAAAGCGGAATATAATTATCCTGATGAGATGACAGCTGAAATTGAAGAGGTCAGCACACCCGATCAAAAGACAATTGACCAAATATCAACCTTTTTGAATTGTGGAAAAACAAAAATAGTAAAATCACTTTTGTTTAAAGGCAGAACAGGTTATATACTGGCTCTAATCAGAGGGGACTTGGATATCAATATCGCTAAGCTTAAGGCATCTGTAAACGATCAGACATTAGAACTTGCTCAACCTGAAGATGTTTTAAAGGAATTTGGTACACCCATAGGATATATAGGCCCGGCGGGCTTGAAGAAGGAGCAGGCAAAAATAGTGGGAGACCACAGTATTAAAGGGTTAAAGAATTTTGTTACCGGTGCCATGAAAGTAGATACTCATTACATTAACACCAATCTGGATAGGGACTTTTGTGTGGACATGTGGACTGACATCAAAATGGTGACGAAGGGAGATGCCTGTCCCGTTTGCGGAAAACCGCTGGAGGAAACCAGAGGAATTGAAATGGGGCAAGTCTTCAAATTAGGTAAAAAATACTCTACATCACTCGATGCCAATTATACAGATGAGGCCGGGAAGCAACTGCCTTTTTATATGGGTTGTTACGGATGGGGAATATCCCGGAGCATTGCCGGAGTCGTTGAACAGCTTCATGATGAGAACGGGATACTCTGGCCGCTATCTATGGCGCCCTATCAAGTTATCATCACCCTTATCAATGTAAAGGATGAAAGTCAACGTGAAGCAGCCGAAACCATCTACAAGCTCTTGCTGCAGGAAGGCGAAGAAGTACTTATAGATGACAGGGAAAATTCTCCGGGTTCCAAATTCAAAGATGCCGATTTAATTGGTATTCCCATCAGAGTCACAGTAGGAAGGGGAATTAAAAAATCAAAAGTTGAGTTGAAACTGCGAAACAGCCCGGAAAAAAGAGAGATTGATATAGCGGATGGCTTTGAAGAACTGATAAAAGAAATCAAAAAGGCAAAAGGTGAATATGACCCGAGAAACCGAACATAATCAAAATGTGAATACGTCTGAACATTTTTCTTATTTATGTAAGGCCACCAAAACCGGTGTTTTACGGTTTCTCTCTCATAGAGAATGGATTACTGCAACTGAAAGAACCATGAGAAGGTCGAAATTTCCTTTATGGTTTACCCGGGGATTTCATCCCAAACCAAAGTTGACATTTTCAAGGGCATTACCAACAGGGTTAATTTCAGAAGCGATTTATTTTGTAGTCCGGTTGAAAGATGACAAACTCCCGACAACAGAACTGGTAAACGAGTTCAACGTTAAATCTCCTCAAGGCCTCAGAATGAAAGGCATGTGGCAGATGAAACCGGGAGAAAAGATCAATCGCTATTTGGATCTTTGGTCTTTCAGATTAATTATTAAAGATACACCCAAAATTGAAAGGGAAGAAATAATTGAATATATAGGGAAAAGGGCATACGACACTCAATGTGTGATTCTTGATAAATCATTTTTTATGATAGAATATAAAACAGTGGAGAAAAAATGGTTGGATTACAGAGATGTCTTGCAATTCCTTTACGGAGAAAGGTTTCCAAGGTTGTTTTATTTGCCTGTTTTAAGGGAAGTATACTGTAATCGTGAAACTTTTGTTCCTGTAAGTGACGTTTTTGATCTGCATGGGAGGCAATGATGTCTAAGAAGGTTTTGGTGGTTGATGATTCAGCCGTATTGAGAAATATAATCGTTTTTAATTTAAAAAAAGCGGGTTATGAAATTCAGCAGGCAGTTGACGGAATGGATGGAATAGAAAAGATGCGTGAATTTAAACCCGATATCATTGTATTGGATATTATGATGCCAAGACTTGATGGTTTTGGTGTGTTGGAAGAAAAGTCAAAAGATGATTCTATAAATGGAATACCGGTGATTATACTAACCGCAAAAGGGGGAGAAGATGATAAAGACAAGGCAATTGCCCTCGGCGCTTTGGGTGTATTAACGAAACCATTCAGTCCAAAGCAGCTTATTTCTTCTGTGAAACAGGTGATAGGGGATGCCTCTTAAAAAAAGGCTTGAAGAATTGTTAAAGCGAATTGAACAGATTTCTGAAGTTGATAATGCAAAAACCTCTGATAATAACCATTCTTCTGAGAATGGTGAAGAATATATCGTAAATGTACTTGACAAAGGCATCGAAAAGCTTGAGAATGAGCTCGTCAATTACAAAAACCAACTTGAAGAGAGCTCTATCATGTTGGAAACTCAGCTTGAGGAGATCTCAAAAACGTATGAAGAACTTTCTACTCTCTATGAAGTCACCAGGATATTATCTCATACACTTGATCCGGTATCGGTTGTTGAAAGGCTTGTTGAATCCATCAGAAATTCGATTCCTTCGGAAGGGATCGGCATCTGCTTTTCGTATTTGGGAGTTGATGAATTCTACTGTTCGGTGAATGAAGACTCCTTGTTGCGTGAAAAACTTGCAGATTGTAAGGTATTTGTAAAGGCCTACCTTTCAAAAAAAGGTGCTAAGACCCTGATGCTGGAAGGTGAAAAACTGAGGGAATTTAACATGTCTCAAGCCATACGATCAATGATTATCATTCCCATCAGTTCAAATGACAAATGTTACGGTGGAATAATCCTTGCTAACAGAGAACTTGGCAGTATTTTTACAGCAGGAGACAGAAAATTGCTGGAGTCTATTGCCAATCAGGTTCATTTCAGTATTGAAAATTTCATCTTTCTGGAAGAAAGGATTGAACAGGAAAGACTCAGAGAACAAATCAATATCGCCAAAGAAATTCAAAACAGTTTGTTACCTTCTGTGATCATTCAACCTGAAAACACACAGATTGCTGCGAGTTTTTCACCGGCAGTCGAAGTAGCAGGTGACTATTATGATGTCTTTTTTATTGGCGAAAATACCTTCTTGATTGTTGCAGATGTTTCAGGCAAAGGTATACCGGCCTCCCTTTTGATGAGTTCTTTTCGATCCGCAGTGAAGATAATGGTTCAAGATTCAAACTCATTACCGGAACTGGTCTCCAGAGTGAACGACCATATTGCACAAAATGATATTACAGATAGATTCGTCACATCCATGTTCGTGCTACTCGATCAAAAAAAAGGTTTTTTTAAGTATTCAAACGCCGGACACGATCCGATTATTTTATACCGAAAGGAAAAAGACGAATTTTTTGAAATCAGTAATAACGGGATTCCAATTGGGATTTTTGAGGATCAGGTATATGTTGAAGAGCAGTTTAAACTGGAACCGGGGGATCTTTTTGTCATCTATACAGATGGAATTCCCGAAGCAAGGAACGAAAAAAAAGAGGAATTTGGTTTTTCAAGACTGAAACAAGTCATCAAAGACAATTGTGATCGATCGGCAGTTGAAGTTAAAGATGCGATTCTATTAGCGGTTGAGAAATTTGTAGCAACTGCAAAACAGCACGATGATACGACTTTTATTGTTGTCAAATATTTATAAATTATAAAACTGAAGGAGGTTTTATCTTTGTCTGGACATAATAAATGGGCAAATATTAAGCATCGA
>CAZRYM010000007.1:0-32396 GCA_964604305.1 uncultured Thermotogaceae bacterium
TAGGTCTCTTTTGTCAATTAAGTCAATCTTCCGTGTGTGTTAATTCGAGGTAACGTGGGCTATTTAAATAACACTTTCTTTTTTAATTAAGAGCAAGTGAGAAATTAACAGAACAGTAGCGTGCATGAAAAAGAAAAATTATACAATCAGAATAACATCTATTACATAGAGAAATTCATTAAAAAAAGATTATTTAGATGTATAAAATGAGAAGAGAGTGATGATTATCCGAAAATTCTTAATAGTTTTTCTGTTCTTAATTATGTCTGCTTTTATGTTAGCTTCAGAGGGAACTTATATCTTTGATCATATTTCCAGAAAAAACGGACTTTCAAATTCTTCAATATCTTCAATCGTCCAGGATAAAGATGGATTTATGTGGTTCGGAACCCAGGGAGGTCTCAATAGATATGATGGTAAGAATGTCAAGTTGTATGAACATGATCCTTATGATGACAGTTCTCTGCCACATAGACTTATTCAGACCATGTTTTTGGATTATGACAAGAATATTTTGTGGATAGGGACTTATAATGGTTTAGCTAGATTCGAGATATATAAAGAAAAATTTACCCATTACCCACATATTCCACAAGATAAGTTCAGTTTGAGTAATGAGGTTGTGACTGCAATAACGGTAGATAATGAAGATAAAGTCTGGATAGGTACTTTAAATGGACTAAATGTTTTAAATCCTGACACAGGTGAAATCGATCATTATTTTCATGATTCAGATGATCAAACCTCAATTTCTGATAATACAATAAGATCATTACTGAAGGATTCAAAGGGAAGAATATGGATAGGAACTTATCATGGGTTGAATTTATACAATCGAGAAGGAGATAATTTCGCAAACTATACCCCGGAAAACAATGAAAATCTTAAAAGTCCCTATATCATGTCTTTGTCTGAAGATGATCAAGGTAATATTTGGATAGCGAACTGGGGAGAGGGGATTGTTAAGTTTCTTCCAAATGAAGGGCGTTTTGAGGACTCAATTAGAACGGATGATAACAGAATTTATGTTATTAATGCAAAGGATGATGGTCTTATTTGGGCCGGTACATGGGGTGGGGGATTATTCGAATATTCTTTGGAAGAAAAGACTTTAAACAGGTACGTCTATGATGAGAATAACTCGGGTAGTATCAGTCATGATATCATTTATTCGATTTTTAAGGATAATTCTGATCTTCTCTGGATAGGTACTAATGGCAATGGTTTAAATAAACTGAATAAATCAAAGATTGACTATAGACGATTTTTATTCGATCCGCAAAAAAAGGTCAGTCTTTCTCTTGGCAAAGTCAATTCTATTATTGAAGACCAATCGGGAGATTTGTGGTTTGGTATTTATGATGGAGGTTTGAACAGATATATAGCTGATAAAGATGAAATGATTGTTTATCAAAATGATCCGGATGATGAACGTTCATTGAGTAATGATATTGTGACTTTTCTTTATGAAGATAGCAATCATGATATCTGGATCGGAACCAATGATGGCTTAAACCGATATGATCCTGATACCGATGATTTTACTCGTTTTTTACCTGATGGTACAGATAACAAACCCACAGGGATTATACCTTATGCCATGGTAGAGGATGATAACGGAGATCTTTGGATAGGATATTATAAAAATGGAATTGATAAATGGGAAAGTGATTCCGGTAAATTTATCAATTACAGAATGGATCCGAATGATCCGGAAAGCCTCAGTGATAATCTGATCTATTGGCTGGTATGCGATGAAGCAAATGATATTTGGATCGGAACAAATAACGGGTTAAATCGTTTTCACAGAAAGAATGAGACCTTTGAAGTGTTCTTTACTGATCCGGAGGATCTTAAGTCTTTAAGTGATGACACAACGAGAGTTCTTTACGAAGATTCTAAAGGAAGACTTTGGATTGGGACTACAAGTGGTGGCGTTAATCTTTTTGATAAGGAAAAAGAAGAATTTAAACATTACAATCGAGCAAATGGTCTTTCAGATAATTCTATTTTGTCAATCATCGAAGATGATAAAGGAAATATTTGGATTTCCACTTCATATGGGATTAACATAATCGACCCTGAAACGGATGTTATTACATTGATTTCAGAGGAAGACGGATTATGGGGAATGGAGTTTAACACCGGACATGTTAAAACAAAAGACGGTGAGTTGCTCTTTGGATCCATTCACGGTGTTTATTCTTTTAGTTCTTCACCGAATAAAATCAATTTCTACAAACCTAAAATTCAAATTGTAGATATTATGATTATGAACAACCCTTTTAAAAGTGAAGTTCCTTATTACTTATTAGAAGAGATAAAATTCCCATATAATAAGAATTTCCTTTCATTTGAATTTATTTCAATTGATTACCATGCCCCCTCGAAAAACCAATACGCGTATAAATTAGAAGGTGTAGACAATGATTGGGTCTATATTGGAACGAGAAACTACGTGAGTTATTCCAACCTTTCTCCAGGTGAATACAACTTCCAGGTGAAAGCTTCAAACAGTGATGGTATTTGGAATGAAAATCCAAGAAGTTTATCAATTGTTATCAATCCCCCGCCTTGGAGAACTTGGTGGGCTTATTTGATTTATTTGGCTATTATTGCTGCCGTAATTTATTTAATCAAACTTGGAACCGATTTGAAGATTGAGAAAGAAAAAGCTGAGGTTTCAAATAGGGAGAAGACTGAATTTTTAACAAATATGAGTCATGAAATCAGGACACCGTTAAATAGCATCATTGGCTTCAGCAGACTTTTGGACAAAACGCCTCTAAATGATATGCAGACTCAATATCTGGATAGCGTTAATTCCTCAGCCCAGTCTTTATTGGGAATCATCAATGATATTCTTGATTTATCGAAAATTGAAGCCGGTAAGCTTGAATTAGAAATGCTCAAAACGGATGTAAATGAGATAATAAGCAAAACGATTGAAATTATAAGGTATCCGGCTTTTGAAAAAAATCTGGAACTACTTTTGTACGTCCAACCGGATATACCAAAATTCTTTGTCACTGATCCCACAAGATTACGCCAAATCCTTGTTAATCTTCTTGGTAATGCAGTTAAATTTACTGAAAAAGGAGAAGTGAAACTTAAAATTGGATTTGAAAAAATAGATGAACAAAAGGGAAAGTTTATTTTTTCAATTACTGATACAGGAATAGGGATTAGTAAGGAACAGATGAAAAAGATATTTACGAATTTTTCCCAGGCAGATGTATCAATTACAAGGAAATTTGGCGGGTCAGGTTTAGGGCTGGCTATTTCAAATCTTCTTGTAAAAAAACTGGGTGGTTCATTAAAATTAGACAGTCTTCCCAATAAAGGTTCGGAGTTTACGTTTTCTATCATAACAGAATTTGAGGAGTATGATTGGTTTAAAAAGGCTAGTGCACAAAAATACTCAAAGGCAATTTTAATCGATGAAAACCAATCTGTTCTGAGTATTTTGCAAAAGAGTTTAGAACATTTAGGAATACAATGTGATTTATTTGAATCCCCAACAGAAGCAATCAAATTGGTTGAAATCTCCAATGTATATGATCTAATAATTATCGATGCAGATATGGAAGAAAAAGATATTATTGGATTCTTATCTTCTATCAAAGTAATTCAGTCAAATAACTACAATGATTTAGATATAATCTTGTTAAATTCACCGAAATCTATGGAAAAATTATCAGGTAAAACAGTTTCTTATGATGTGAAGTGTACTTTATTAAAACCAATTAATCAGAAAGATATACTTAATTGTTTTAGAGGTCAAAGAGAATTAGAAAATAATGAACAAAGTGCACTGAATAAACTCACCTTTGCGCAGCCACCCAAAATATTGATCGCAGAGGATGTAGCTATGAATATGTTGCTTTTTAAAACGATTCTTGGAAAATATTTGGATAATGTACAAATATCAGAGGCTTCAAATGGCTATGAGGCATTAAATCTGGTTAAGAAAAATCGCTTTGATTTTGTTCTTATGGATTTAAGGATGCCAGAGATGGATGGGATTGAAGCAACAAAAGAGATTAGGAAATTCGAGGAAGATAAAGACTATCATACACCTATTGTTGCCTTAACAGCCAGTGCCATAAGAGAAGAGGAAGTTAAAAGTATGGAAGCTGGAATGGATGATTTTTTATCTAAACCGGTTGATGAAAAGAAGTTAATTAGTAGTCTATCCAAATATCTCAAACCCTTGAATCAATCCCAAGAGTTGATCAAAAATGTTGATCTTGAAAATGCTGATGAAATGCATTTTGACAGGGATAGATTGTTGAAAAAGATCAGTCAGGATGTGGAAACTTTAAAAGAGATTTTAAGAACTGCCAAAATTGATCTTGGTGCAAGAATAGTATCTCTCAAGCTTGGTATAAAAAATGAGGACGCTGATTTGATAAAAAAAGATGCACATACGATTAAAGGAACTTCTTTTGAAATCTGCTTTATGAAACTTGGTTATATTGCAAAGGGAATAGAACATGATACGAAGAATTTTGACATGGTCAAACGGAAATTTAATGAACTTGTTTTTGAGTGGGAGTATATCAAGACAATAATCGAAACTGAGTTGAAATAAGCACCTGTTTTTTCAATCAACAGATGCCAAATCGATTAGTTTAAGTTTATTCTACGGTAACGCTTTTTGCCAGATTTCTTGGTTTATCAACATCAAGTCCGCGCATATCCGCAATATGATATGCAAACAGCTGAATATAAGGCGCACTTAAAAGAGGTAAAAGGTAGTCTGAGCAATGGGGCATGTAGATCACATCGTCAGAAAAGGTTTCAGCCTCATTGTTATCTTGTGTTGTGAGAGAAATACATCTTGCATTTCTTGCCCTGGTCTCTATTACGTTGCTTTTCATCTTTTGATAGAGTGGATCCATTGGAATAACAACGAATACAGGGAATTCCCTGTCAAGGAGAGCAATTGGTCCATGCTTAAGTTCTCCACCAGCGTAACAAGTCGCATTGATATATGAGATTTCCTTCAATTTCAAAGCGCCTTCCATTGCAGTTGGGTAATTTCCCTTTCGACCTATGTACATGAAATGAAGAAAGTGTGCGTATTTTTTAGCTATTTCCTTTATCTCTTCACTTTGTTTCAGTGCAATTTCGTAGAGTTTACTCATGTTCTGAAGATCCTGGAAGAATTCTTTTTCCAATTCGCCTTCTTTAACTGAACAAAGGTATGCCCCAAATAAATAAAGCACAATTAACTGACCTACATAAGCCTTTGTAGAAGCAACACCTATTTCCGGACCTGCATTGATGAATATAGTCTTATCTGCTTCTCTGGTAATAGTTGATCCAACGACATTAGAAATGGCAAGTGTTTTACCGCCTAACCTTTTTACCAACCGTAAACTTTCTAGAGTATCAAGAGTTTCTCCGGATTGAGAAATAAAAACAAAAAGCGTTTCATCGTCATATTTCCATTGTTTCATATATCTAAATTCAGAAGAAATCTCAACTTCTACAGTTATTGGTAATAATTCAGTTAAAAAGTATTTGAAAACCATACCTGAGTGATAGCTTGTTCCTGCTGCAATTACTCTTATTGTTTTAATCCTTTGGAGTATTTTATCCCAATCTGTTATTTCTTCCAGTTGAATTGTTTCATTAGCAATTCTTCCTGTTAAAGCTTTTGTGATGACTTCCGGTTCTTCACTTATTTCCTTTTCCATAAAAAATTTGTATCCGGATTTCTCAGCTGCTGTTTCTTCCCAATCGATTCTTTGAATTTCTTTTTTTCTTTTCTTTCCATAATAATCCTCAAACCTTACTTCATCCAGGTTAATCTCAATAATATCACCATCATCAACAAAATACATATCTTTTGTGTACTTTAGAATAGGTGTGATATCAGATGCGATAATACCGCCATTTTCTGTTTTTCCTACGATCAAAGGGCTTCCTTCTCGGGCTGCGATAAGCTTATCTGGTTCATCAGTGGAGATTACACCTATAGCAAATGCGCCCCTTAACTGCTTTATTGCCTGTTTGACTGCGTCGAAAATATCTCCACCATAGTATTCTTCAATGAGATGAGCTATGATTTCAGTATCTGTATCCGATTTAAAAAAATGTCCTGAATTGATAAGCTGTTGTTTTAATTCGTTAAAGTTTTCTATGATTCCGTTATGCACCACAGCTATTTTTCCGGTACAGTCAGTATGTGGATGCGCGTTAATGTTATTTGGATTTCCATGTGTTGCCCATCTTGTGTGTGCAATTCCCACATTGATAAAAGTATCTTTTCTGTCACAGTACATTTTTTCTAGTACACTCACTCTTCCAGATTGCTTGGCAACTTCTACTCTGCCGTGTGAAACATATGCAATTCCGGCTGAATCATAACCTCTATACTCTAGTTTCTTTAACCCCTCGATAAGCTCTCCAAGTTTATGTTTTTTGCCAACAATACCAAAAATCCCACACATAAAATCCCCCCAAATTGATTATTGATCTTATTATACCATTTGTATTTACTTTTGAGTTAACCTAAATGCCCATTTCAAATAGAATGTCTTTTTTGCATTAAAAGAAAACTCATAGTATAATATCAAGCGATTATCTCCATCGAAGGAGTTGAATGGAAATGAGGTTTTCTATATGAAGATTCTGTTATTTCCCATTAATAAAGGGATGTTTGGTGTTTCAGGGGTTGGAAAGGCTTTGGAACATCAAAAGTCAGCTTTGGAAGCTGTTAATTTAGAGTACACAACCAATCCGGATGATAGTTTTGACATTTGCCATATGAATACATTAGGCTATAAGAGTTATATATTTTTAAAGAGTTGTAAAAAGAAGGGAGTACCGGTATTTTATAGTACGCATACGACGTATGAGGATTTTCAAAATAGTTTCTTATTAAGTAATGCTTATGCACCTTTATTAAAACAATGGATTCACTATCTCTATTATCTTGCAGACAGACTGATATCTCCAAGTTTTTATACAAAAAAGGTTGTCGAAAGTTATGGAGTGAAAACACCAATAGACGTGGTTTCTAATGGTGTAAATACGAACAAATTCAAGAAAAACCAACTGTTTGCAGAATCCTTTAAAAATTCCTATGATCGGCCCGGACCTATTGTTATGTCAGTAGGATTACCATTTATACGGAAAGGGGTATTGGATTTTTGCGAAATAGCAAAACGAGAATCAAATTGGACGTTTATATGGTTTGGTTCCAAATCTGTGCCTTTATTACCATTTAAAGTGAAAAAACTGTTTAAAGAACACCCTTCAAATGTCATTTTTCCTGGGTTTGTTAAACAAGATATCTTATTGGGGGCATTTTCATGTGCAGATGTTTTCTTATTTCCAAGTTATGTTGAAAATGAAGGGATAGCAGTATTAGAAGCTCTTTCAATGGAGATTCCCGTTATCGTTAGAGATATTCCCGTTTACAAGGATTGGTTGATTGATGGTGTAAATTGTCTAAAGGCTGAAAATCTATCTCAATTTATCAGGAAGTCAAAAACAATATTGAGTGATGAAAAACTAAGAAAAAGACTTACTGAAAATGGAAGAAAAACCGCTTTAGAAAGGGACTTAAAACGGATTGGAGAAAAGCTTAAAACTAGTTATTTAAAGGTCATAAAATAATAATAAACTACATGTTTAGTAAATCAGAATAAAAAGTTTCCCAAATATCTAAAACGTTTTTTTCAGAGTAATAGTCAGATAACTCCGTTGATTTTTGTTCAAATTCTGAATAATAACCAAGTTCGTTCTTCATGCGATTAATCATTTTACTAAATGTATCAGAATCAGATCCTCTTTCGTATTTTTCAAAAAGTATTTCCTTATATAAATCAATATCTCTTAATAGAAGTGGAAGATGACAATTAGCTGCCTCCAAAATCGTCATGGGGAATAATTCCTGGTATGAGGGGAGAAAAAGAAGGTCTGATGCCCGAAAATAATTGGCCACCTCTTTTCTATCTACAATACCTGTGAAAATAAGGTTATCCGGTGGATTTTCAAGTAATTTTTTATATTTTTCATACCCATCTGTAATCTTTCCGAAAGAGAATCCTCCAACCCATATAAATTGACATTCCGGAGATTTTTGTGCCGTTTCTGCAAAATCATCAATTCCCTTTCTTTTCTGAACCTGCCCCGCTCCCACCACAATAAAGCTGTCTTTTTTTACTCCAATTGTTTTACGGAGGCTGATTTTTTCATCATTTTGGCAGGGATTAAAAAAGTCTCTAGAAACATAATTTGGTATATAAAAAATTTTTTCTTCCGGCAACCCCAACTTTACCAATTCTTTTTTATAAAAAGAATTGACTACAACTAGCCTGTCTGCTGAGGCATAGAATTTCATCATATACTTTACCAATTTGTTTAAAAAGAATTTTGGTATCTTTAGTGAACCTTCAAGTGAATCCGGCATGACATGACACGAAACAACCACTTTCTTCCCATGATTTTTATATCTTTTAATCAATGACCTTGATTTCAGATCGAATGTATGAACGTGTAAGATATCATGAAGATTTGAATCGTTTTTGTACACGTCAAAAAGTTTTGATCTTTTAAGTAATGCCACATGTTCCTTAAAAGCAGAATCCACACCTTGTCCTTTAGCTAATTCAGAAACAGATCTTATGTTGATCGTTTTTGACATTTTTTTCTCCCATCCAGTTCAGCTTCCTCACTTTAATAAATAAGACAAAAGGCGGGATTTCCCGCCTTTTAATTTCTATCTATTTTGTCATCAATTGAGCAATTTCAACTAGTTCTACAAAGCTCTCTTTAAGTGAAGCTCCTCCAACCAGTCCGCCATCTATATCTTTTTGAGCCAGTATGCCAGTGAAGTTTTCCGGCTTAATACTTCCGCCATAAAGGATTCGAACATTTTCAGATACGTTACTATCATACATTTCAGTTAATTTTTCTCTGATAAAATGGATAGCCTCTTGTGCTTGTTGATTTGTGGCTACTTTTCCTGTACCTATTGCCCATACAGGTTCGTATGCAACGATTATTTCCTTCATTTCATCAGGCCCGATATCTTTCAAACCTTCTTTGAGCTGTTTGTCAAGGATTTCAAAAGTTTTACCGGATTCTCTTTCTTCCAACACTTCTCCCAGACAAAAAATGGGGGTTAACTGATGTTCAAGTGAAAATCTGACTTTTTCGTTGATTAGTTCATTACTTTCCTTAAAAATGGCTCTTCTCTCACTATGACCTATTATGGCGTATTTCACCTTCAAATCATTCAACATGGTTGGCGAAATCTCACCTGTATAAGCACCATTCAATTTGGGATACATATTTTGTGAACCAACTTCTATACAAGTCCCAGTTAAAACATCTTGAACATCTGATAAAGCAACATACGTTGGGCAAACAATGATTTCAACCTGATCTGTTTTTGGTGTTATCTTGTTTAAGAGTATTCTTGCAAAACTCGTTGATTCACTAGGAGTTTTATTCATTTTCCAGTTACCGGCTACTACTACCTGTCTTTTTTTTTTGTCTGCAAGGCTTGATACTCCTGGAAGTTCTTTTCCTTCAAGCATCTCCAGAGAAGCGCCGCCGCCTGTGGAAACATGAGTTACTTTATTTTTTAGTCCGAATTTAGAAATAGCTGCCGCACTGTCTCCACCGCCAATGACTGTCTTGGCGTCTTTCATTTCTGCCAGTGTTTTCGCGATGGTTTCTGTTCCCTTTGCAAAATCCTCAATTTCAAATACTCCCATTGGTCCGTTCCATATAACAGTTTTTGCGTCTTTTAAGGCTTCTTTGAACAATTCAATTGATTTCTCACCAATATCAAGCCCCATCATTCCCTTTGGCACTCCTTGCTCTGCACTTACTGACTTTGTTGCGATTCCCTTTTCCATTTTTTCAGCTGTGAGAGTATCCACCGGAAGAATGAGTTCTACTCCGTGTTTTTTAGCTCTCTCCATTAGATCCTTAGCTAAGTCTATTTTATCCTCTTCCACCAATGAATTTCCGGTTTCATATCCTTTTGCCTTCCAGAATGTGAACATCATCGCACCACCGATGATAAGCTTGTCTGCTTTAGTGATAAGGTTTTCGATTACTCCAATCTTATCAGAGACCTTTGCTCCGCCAAGTATTGCTACGTAAGGTTTTTCAGGATTTTCAACTACATTCCCTAAAAATTCTATTTCTTTTTCAAGAAGAAAACCGGATACTGATACAAGATAGGAAGCAACCCCTACATTCGACGCATGTGCCCTGTGTGCAGTTCCAAAGGCATCATTTACGTGTACATCTCCCAATTCAGCCAATTGTTTAGATAATTCCGGATCATTTTTCTTTTCACCTTTTTCAAATCTTGTATTTTCCAATAAAAGAACATCACCGTTGTTAAGGTTATTTACTGCTTGTGCAACATCATCACCTATGAGATTTTCAACAAACTGTACTTCTTTTCCCAGAAGTTCAGATAACTTGTCAGCTACCGGTTTAAGCGATAATTCAGGTTTTCTTTCTCCTTTAGGCCTTCCCAAGTGTGACATCAAAATGACTTTTGCTCCGTTGTCAATTGCATATTGTATGGTGGGAAGAGCCCCCCTGATTCTGTTGTCATCACTTACTTGATTTGTTTCTTTATCCAAAGGTACGTTAAAATCGACTCTCATCAGGCATTTTTTGCCTTCAAGTTTTACATCTTTTATGGTAAGCTTTTCCATAATTATCCTCCTTATGAGTTATATGTGGAAGAAAAGGCACAGGAATCCTGTGCCTTTCGATTTTCTTAATTATTTGCTATAATCTATCCCTATTTTAAAGCATTTTTTCAAGTTTATCTACCAAATTGACTACCATGCAACTGTAGCCATATTCGTTGTCATACCAGCAAGCTACTTTAACCAATGTGCCTTCAATTACCCTGGTCTGTCCGGCATCAAATATTCCAGCTGTTGTAGAACCGATTACATCTGAGCTTACTATTTCTTCCTCGGTGTATTCAAGAATACCTTTCAATTCATTTGTAGCGGCTTCTTTAATAACAGCGTTAACTTCTTCAACCGATGTTCCTTTTTTGAGGTTTACAGTTAGATCAGTAAAAGAACCGTCAACAACAGGAACTCGAACGGCAATACCATCCAATTTCCCCTTGAGTTCAGGTAAAACAAGTCCTACAGCCTTTGCTGCTCCAGTTGAAGTTGGTATACTGTTAACTGCAGCAGCTCTCATCCTTCTGAAGTCTTTACCAGGAACATCCATGACTTCCTGAGTTGATGTATAAGCATGTATGGTAGTGAGAAATCCGTTAATTACACCAAATTTATCATTAAGCACTTTTATTGTTGGGGCTATTGAATTAGTTGTACAAGAAGCGTTTGATACAACCGTCATATCGGGCTTAATTACATCATCATTGACTCCGAGAACAACTGTTGCATCCACTGCACCCTTTGCGGGAGCCGTTATGATAACTTTCTTTGCACCAGCATCCAGATGACCTTGACATTGTTCTTTGTTCTTGAAAACACCAGTAGCTTCAATGACGATATCGATTTTATTTTCTGAATGAGGAATTTCAGCTGGATTCTTGATGGCAGTAACTTTTATCTCTTTTCCATTAACCGATATTGCACCATCTTTTGCATCTACTGTACCGTTAAATCTGCCGTGTACTGAATCATATTTGAGAAGATGTGCTAAAGTTTTTGCATCAGTTAAATCATTAATGGCAATAACATCGTATCCGCCTCTTTTCATCATTTCTCTAAAAACAAGCCTTCCAATCCTTCCAAAACCGTTAATTGCAATTCTTACGTTAGCCATTCACTAACACCTCCAGATATTGTTTGTGTAATTTTTCACAGGTATTATATCATAAAAAAAATAAAATTAAAAACCAAGATCTCCTAACCCCAGGTCTCCTCCAAGGTCTCCCATGTACTCTTCTTTCTTTTTTGCTACTTCTTCAACACCTTGATTGATTGCAGCAATAATAAGATCTTTAAAATCATCGGGTTCTTCAAGTAATTCATCATCAAAATCGATTGATGCCAAGGTATTATCACCTTTCATTTTTACAGTTAGCGCACCGCCTCCGACTGAGAATTCAAATTCCTTTTCTTTAAATTCTTCTTCTTTCTTCTGTAATTCTTCCTGTGCCTGTTGTGCCTTTTGAATTAATTGGTTCATCTTTGGTTGGCCAGAACCTCCTGTTGGCTTTCTGAAACTTTTACCTCCAAAACTTCTCATCTTTTTAGCCAAATTGTGATCTCTCCTTTCTTCTATCAATGATTATCTTTAATTACAATCTTGCTTTCAGGAAATAATTTTTTTAGTTTGTCATAAATCCCTTTTACTTCATGTGGTACAAACTCTGAATCCCCTTTTTCATGATTCGATACTTCTTTTTGTATCGGATCTGCTAAATCATCTGAAATTTCAACTTTCAATGAATAATTATTTAGAAAGCTTCTCAAGACTTTTTCTTTCTTTTCAATGACGTAATTGGAGAAAGGACGATTGTTGTTTTTAAAAATCTTCAAAACGCCATTAGCAGTATTCTCATGTTTTAGATAGACTAAAGCAACGTATAAGTCGATTTCGTGTTCTTTAAGTTCATTTAAAAGTTCATTATCCAATGAGCTTTTGGTTAATTTATTTTCAACAACGTTTGCATCAGGCACAGCCTTTTCCATCGTGTTGATTACCTTCGGTTTTTCTTTTGTAGGAATTAAAGTTTCTTCTTTCTCTTTTTCTTCTAATTCAGGTATCTTTTCTATTGAATTGGTTTCAGCAAAACTTAAAAATTCTACTGAAAATACAATATTTGGATTTTCACTATATTTTATTTTTTTAATCAAGTCAGAAGCCTCTTTTGCAACTCGTAAATATAGCTTTTGACCTGCTGAATTTGATGACTTTGTCAATTGATTGAGGATAAAGTCAGTTAATCCATCAAGAAATACTTCGAAATTAACACCGTCATTGTATAATTTTTCTGAAAATTCTATGATGTGTTGAGTTTGGTTATATTGGATTAATTTGATGAATTGCTCATATTGTTCATCACCAACTCCACCTAAAACTTGGAGGATATCTGACTTTTGAATTTTCTGATCCTTAGGTAGAAATCTCAAGATCTGTTCCAGTAGTACTATTCCATCTCTCATACTACCTTTTGCCCTTTTAGAGATGTATGAAAAAACATCATCGTCCAGTGTATAACCTTCTTTTCTAGAGATCATTTGTAAATGAGAGATGATCGTGTTGACAGTTACATTTCTAAATGGGATGATTTGACATCTTGACATAATAGTTTCAGGGATTTTTTCAGGATTTGTGGTAGCCAAAATAAACACCGCATGATCGGGAGGCTCTTCCAGAGTCTTTAAAATAGCGTTAAAAGCTTCATTGGTAAGCATATGAACTTCATCTATAATGTATACTTTAACTTTTCCCTGAGCCGGTCTGTATGCAACTCTGTCCCTGACAGCCCTGAAATCATCAATACCCCGGTTGGATGCCGCATCCATTTCTATAACATCAATGTGAGAGCCTTCATTGATAGCCTGGCATTGGCTACATTCATTACATGGCTCATTTCCAGAGGGATTCTGACAGTTTAGTCTTTTTGCAATAATTCTTGCGACTGTCGTTTTACCTGTACCCCTTGGTCCTGCAAAGATATAAGCATGTGAATAACTTTCTTCTACCAGAGATTTCGAAAAAAGTCTTTTAATATGTTCTTGTCCGGCAAGCTCTTCAAATTTACCGGGTCTGAATTTTCTGTATAGCGTTTGTTCCATTCTTTCTCCTTCCTTTTTTTCATATCATTATATCATGAGAAAAGAGTTATTACTTCTGTAATGATATACAATAATAATTATGATGAAAGTATTCATTAACTTCGCTGAGAAACAGAATTTCCAGCAATAAAGCCTGTGGAAAAAGCCATTTGAATGTTATACCCCCCACTATCTCCATCTATGTCAATCATTTCTCCGCAGAAATGAAGGTTTTTAATAATCTTTGATTCCATAGTTGATAATTTAAGCTCAGTTAAATCTATTCCTCCTGTGGTGACCATCGCCTCGTTTATATCTCCTAAACCTTTAATACAAACCGGATAAGATGTGAAAATATCCACGAGCGTTTTACGTTTTTCTTTGGAAAGTTGGGAAAAAGAAAGCTCTTTTTCAATATTCGCCATAGAAAACAAGGAGTTAATAAGTCGTTTCGGGATCTCTATGCCGTAAAAAAAAGAAGCAACGGTTTTTCCTCCGTTGTCTGAGGCAAACTTTAACAGGCTCTTTTCCAATAATACAGGCTTAGCATACGATGTGAAGTTTATATTTATGATCATATCTTCTTTTAAATATCTTGAATTGTCAATGATAAGTGGTCCTGAAAACCCTTTGTGTGTAATGAGAAGTTCTCCCCGTTTTCTAAGAACATTAAGTTTATCTGTTTTAACTGTCAATCCGGCATTTTCAATGGAGATCCCGGAAAGTTTATGTAATTCGTTATCATTTGTGAAAACCGGGGTGAGTCCTTTTCTCAGAGGGACGATATGATGCCCCATTTTCATCGGAATAGAAAAGAAAGAGCCATCTGAACCTGTATTTGGATAAGTAAAACCACCTGTACCACATATAACAGTCTTAGCTGTATATTTCCCTTTCTTTGTTGAAACTATAAATACATCATTTGTTTTCTCAAGAGAAATAACAGGACAATTTAAAATTAGCTTGGCTTTATTTTCTGTCAAACTTTGAAGCAGACAGTTGACTACATCGCTACTTTTAAAACTTTCTGGAAAATACTTTCCATCCTGTCTCTTAATCAGTTTTAAACCCAATCGGTTAAAAAAGGCTATAAGGTCTTTATTTGAGAATCTTTTAAGAATACGATGGGCAATTTTCTTCTTTTCTCCGTAATGTTCGCAAAGCATTGCAATATCTCCACTATGCGTTAAATTACATTGGCCGGATCCACTTATTAAAAGCTTTTTAGCAGGCTTTTCGCTTTTGTCTAATACCAAAACTTTATTTACTTTTGATGATGCTGTTATAGCCGCCATTAAACCTGCAGGTCCAGTTCCGATAACTATGATTTCGTTCATAAATCTTCCTTTCAAAATAGATTGTAAACAAGTAAATTATACAGCATACTCCGAATTGAAAAAAATAATTTTGTTTTTATTCTTAAGATAAAAAGCAAGTGCATATGATAGTCTATTAAAGTGTTATAATCTATCTTGGTGATGGCATGAGAGATAATTGGGATAGAAAGAATGAAAATCAAAAAAATGAAGAAAAAAATAATGATTTGATTATGAGCCTCGGGAGATCCGAAGCCTTATTTGACGGAATTTTAGCGATAGCCATGACTTTATTGGTTCTCGATATCAAGATACCTGTTCAGGGAGGGGGGATTGCAAATTCTACAGAATTTCTCAAGGCTTTAGCTGAGATGCATTTGACATTTATTAAATATTTTACTAGTTTTTTTATCTTAGCCTCCATTTGGATAGCAAATAACAGGGAACTACATTATTTGAAACAAACTAACAAAAATCACATGTGGTTAAATTTATACTGTATGTTCTTTATTGTTTTGATTCCCTTTACAACATCCGTCCAAGATGATTTTTCAGGAATTGCCATGGCTGCAATTCTCTTTCATTTGAATATTTTTTTTGTTGAGTTGTTTATCTTTTTCAGATGGGTTTATATAAAAAGGCACAAAGAACTTACAAAAAAAGAAATTACTACTGATGACGTTCTTCAGAAACAGATCAGAAAATCAACAGCATTAATGATTATCCCCCTTATTGCAGCGGGATCTACTTTTATAATTGGTGAATATTCAAATTTTTTGTATTTACTTTTCTTTTTTTTCAAGAGAAAGGTTTAAATGTTTTTATCATTTATTGTAATTTCTTACTTATCAATTATAGATCATTAAAGGTTTATAGATCAGCTTTGTTTTTTTATTATTCTTCCTCCTTTTTTTCAATTTTTTCCAAAAGATAGGGAACGAAATCCAGTAGTACCTCGGCCTCCGGAATATCTTCACCGTGTTTTTCTTTATAATCTTCCACCATTCTTCTTAATTTTTCATTTGAATCCAATATCAATCTTGATTTTCCGGTAATTCTGCTGTATTTTTCCAATATCATTTCCATTTCTTCTTCGGTTAATCTTTCTTCACTTTCATTCATTTTCTCTTTTAACCTCCTGATGAAAAGTTCATTCCGGCTTTTTTATACCTTTAAAAATAAAGTAAACGCCGATTGCTATGAGTATAATCGAAAAAATGTATATAAAAAAGTCTATATTGAGTAAAGTGATAATCAATGAAAATAACCCGATCCCTGTTAATATTCCGACGGGAAGTAAAAGGCCTTTATTTCTTGAACCGAAAAGATAGAACTGAAAAAGCCCGATTGCAGGAGCAAGTATAAATATTGGCCACAACAATTCCATTAAATGCCATCCGAAAAAGATGTTGATGTAGAAAAGTATGGATATTGTGATCAAGATTCCTCCGGGAACAAGAATACCAGCATTTCCTGAGTGCTTACTTTTCTTTGAAAAAAAACCGTATTCAAAAGTGAGTCCCGGGATCAATAAAAACAGAGGCCAAAAATAATCCCAGCTTAGTTCAATGGCATTGATTGCTGCCAATAATGCAATTACTCCCAAAACCAGAAATAAGAGTCCATAAATCAACTTAAGTTTGTTCACGTTCTATCCCCTCCAAGTGACTATTTCGACTTATTATAACATAGAAACATTCTTTATTACGATGTAATTTTGCAGATGATGAGACAGGAATGATTTTGGAATTCCCATGATATAATTATTCATACCTACTGTTAACTTAGGACCATTTTACTATATTAAATTAAAAGAAATGAAGGGGGAAGAAAATGAAAAAAATTCTGGTTGTTTTTTTTCTGTTGATTGCTTTCACCATGTTGATTGCTGATTCATTTAAAGGGTATGTTTTTTTTGATGTAAACAACAACGGTGAGTTTGATGAAGGAGAAATGGGCATTTCTCATGTGGTTGTATCAAATGGACTAGACTGTGTTTTAACTGATGAAGAAGGTTTTTATGAATTACCTGTTCTCAATGACTGCGTTATTTTCATAACAAAACCTGATACATATATGACACCGGTTAATGCATTCAATATACCGCAATTTTATTATATTCATTATCCTGAAGGGTCTCCTGATTTGAAATATCCTGCCATTGAACCAACGGGAGAGAGGCCGCTGGAATTGAATTTCCCTCTGTACAAGAGTGAATTTAAAGGTAACTTTGAAATCATGGCTATTGGAGACCCCCAAACAAAGACTGCTGAACAGATTGATTATCTTAGGGATGACATCTATTGCGATCTGGTGAATAGCAACAAAGAATTTGCCATTGTTCTTGGAGATATTATGGACAACGACATTTCGCTGTTCCCCTATTATCTGGAAGTGTGTGAGACTTCTAATATTCCCCTATATCATGTACCTGGCAATCATGATCTGAATTTTGGAGCATCTTCTGATAAACACAGTCTTGATACTTATATCAGCTATTTTGGGCCACCTTATTACTCCTTTGATTATGGGGAAGTCCATTTTGTTGTCTTAGACACTGTTGAATATACCGGTAACAATTCTTTTATTGGCAACATAGGTCAAAAGCAACTTGAATGGTTGAAAAACGACTTAAAATTCGTACCTGAAGATCAATTAATCTGCATATCCATGCATGTTCCACTTTATTCGAATGTAGACAATCCCGGGAAAGATCATGTTAAAGATAGAAAAGACCTTTTTGAAGTATTAAGCGGAAGGGAGCATGTTCTAGCACTTGCAGGTCATACACATACTCTTGAGAATGTCTTTTTAAGTAAGGAAGATGGCTGGAATGGGTCTCAACCAATACATCTCATAATAGGAGGAGCGGCATGCGGATGCTGGTGGGGTGGTCCTTTTGATGAAAGAGGTATCCCCTACGCACTACAGGGAGATGGTGTACCAAATGGTTATAATTTGATTCAATTCAGTGGAAAAGCATATTCACATCTTTATAAATCTGCAAATATGGATGAGGATTTTCAGGTCAGAATTTCTTCGCCTCGAGGAAACATCAAGAGTAAAATGTTGAAATATACCGATCTTTACGCCAATGTTTTTAATGCAGGGTATGACAGCGATGTTTACTACAGTGTTGATAGTTCGGAGTATAAAATGATGAAAAAGAAAGCGGTGTATGATCCTTATACGCAACAGGTATACAGAGACGCGTTAACTTATGGCGCCCCTAAACTTTGCGAACATCTTTTTATGGCTACTTTACCTGAGAAACTGGAAGTTGGGCTGCATACAATCGTTGTAAAATATACCGATAGATATGGCAGGGAGTTTTCGGATAGTCTTATCTTTAAAGTTACTGACTAATATCAAAACTTTGTTTTTAGTTTTTCTATAGGACCGTTTTTTTGTTGACGGTCCTTTTTTAGTTTTTAAAAACGAATCATTTTCCAAAAGCCAATATTCTTAAACCCCATCTTTTTGTATATTGATCCTGCAGCAGGATTGTCATAAAACAAACATGCGCTTTTCCCTTTTGAATTCAGTTCTTTCACAAGTAATGAAACACAGGCAGAAGCAAATCCATTTTTTCTGAAACGATCATCCGGTTCTGTGGCAACTCCGATTATCATGGCTGAATCTTTTGTTTCCGCAGTAGAAGAAGCGGTTGATACAATCTTGTTGTTGACTTTTAGGATGGTCGTTTTTCTCGAACCGTCCTTTAACGTTTGTGAATACTCTTCCACATCATTATTGCCCTGAAATTCAGGGATTTTATCAAAAAGTTCTATGATTTCAGGAGCGTTATGATGTGTTGCATATTCCACATTGTCATAAGGCAGACCGTTAATAGAAGATAATGTATCGCATTTTGCAAAATATTGATCTGAAATTGACTTTGTTTCTTTTGTTATTTTTTCTGAAACTGCTTCTATGACCTGTTTCTTTCCCGACAAAGCAGTTGCACCTTCTGATATTAATTCGTTCAGTTTTAACACAACCGGCGTTATGTTAAAATCCATTTTTCTGAAGTACAACGTTAAATAAGTATGATAGAGCAGAATTAATGCTTTGATGGAATGATTTTCATCATGTATAAACACCTTGCATCTGTCGTTATTCAAACCAAAGCTTTCAAGGTCTCCGATGGTAAATATGTTAAATTCAGGTTCGATTGAAACAAAATCCATAATTCTTATAATGTCTTCATTATTTGCTCTATGCATTATTCACCTCAAATTAGAAAAAGGCTTCTCGTAAATGAGAAGCCTTAAAAGTCATATTAAAGAAAAAATTATCTTTTTTTGCTTAACATTCCAATCAAAATTGGACTGGCTATGTAGATGGATGAATAAGTTCCAACAACAACACCAGCAGTCATTCCGAAGGCAAATGGTTGAAGACCTGAACCGCCAAACAAAAGCATGGTAAAAACGACTATAAACGTTGTTAATGACGTGTTGATGGTTCTTCCCAACACTTGATTTATACTGTTGTTTATAGTTTTTTCTATGTCTTCTTTTCTGAATCTCTTCATATTTTCTCTTATTCTGTCGTATACAACAATTGTGTCGTTTAATGAATAACCCAACAAGGTCAAAATAGCTGCAATTACAGAAACATCGAATGGTATGGAGAATATTGAATAAAGGCCAAGAGTAATGATTGCATCATGTGCTAAAGCTAAAATTGCACCAATACCAAATGAGAATTTAAAACGTACTGTTATATAGATTAAAATGATTGCCAGAGCGATAATAGCTATCCAAGTTGACTTTTCTTTCAATTCTGAAGCTGCAAATCCACTTACGGCATTAAAGGATTGGACTTTTAACTCTGACAGATTATTGATGAGAGTTTCTTTTTGATCAGCATCAAAGAAATCTTGCACGATGACTGAAAAGCTAGAAACGATTTCTTCATCTGATCGAATATCATTCATCTTTGAAATTCTTGCCAACTCAAAATCTTCATCAAGAGCAGCCAATTTCTCCCTTATTTCAGCAACCGTTAAATCCTTAGTGGAAGAAAAGACAATGTCTGTTCCGCCTGCAAAGTCAACTCCAAAGTTAAATCCTTTAGTGAAGATAGAGATTATCGAAACGATGATTAGGACAGCGGAAATTATTAGGAACATCTTTCTTTTGCTTGTGAAATCAATCTCCCTTCTCATACACGATCACCTGCCTCAGTTTCGGGGTTATGCCATTTGTTTTCTATAGACCCTGACATCGCATCAAGTATGACCCTTGAAACGACTAAAGTGGTAAACATACTACCAAGAATACCGATAATCAAGGTAGTGGCGAAACCCTTTATTGTTCCTGTACCGAGATAATATAGAACAATTGAAGCAAGTATTGTAGTTACATTTGCATCAAAAATTGTAGAGAATGATTTGGAATAACCTCCTGAAATCGCATTTAAAGGAGTTTTACCCATTTTCATTTCTTCTTTGATTCTTTCAAGTACGATAATATTCCCATCAACAGTTGTTCCGATTGTTAAAATGATACCGGCAATACCAGGCAGTGTAAGAATAAAGTTACCCCCTGCCATTACACCGAGTAACAATAAGGAGTTGAATATCAAAGCGATATCTGCTACGATTCCGAATAAACCGTAAACGATTATCATGTAAACCAAAACAATTCCCAATCCAAATAAACCGGCGATTAAACTTGCCCTGATAATGTCTTTTCCAAGAGTAGGTCCAAGTGTTCTTTCCTGAAGTTTTTCCAATTCTGCAGGAAGGTTTCCACTTTTAATAAGAGCTGCAAGCTCCATTGATTCTTGTGCAGTAAAGCTTCCGGAAATTTCAGCTTGTCCATCCCTGATAGGGGTTTGAACGACTGGAGCAACAAGTACGATGTCATCAAGAACAATTGGAAGTTGTTCTCCAACAAAATTAGATGTTATTCGACCAAAAAGGTCTGCGCCTTCATTATCAAAGGTCAGTTGAATTTTAAACCCGCCTCTTTGTGTGTCAGCTGCTGCTACAGCGTTTCTTACTGAGGAACCGTCAAGATAGTATTTCTGTGCGCCTATCTTTACATAATCTCTTACCAAGTACCAGAGTGTTGTGTTATTGACAGGATCCTTATATCTTAACCATTCTGTGTCGATGTAATTGATGCCAACCTTTTTTGCCGGTTTTGTGTCAGATTCCTGAGATTCCAGGATTTCTCCAAAGTATAGTTTCCCCTTTTTTCCTACCAACCTTTCGGCAACTGCCGGGTCCTCTACACCAGGTATCTCTACCCTCAATCTTGTATCTACTCCACTGCCAACCTTTTGAACAGTTGCTTCAGTATAGTTTGCACTATCAAGTCTCTGTCTGACAACTACAACAACTTGGTCAGCAACTTCGGATATAGTTTTATCCGAATCTTCATTCAATTTAATTGCATAATCTAGTCTTGAACCGCCTTTTATATCCAGTCCCAATCTTATATTTCCGAACATTCTATCAAAAAAAGAAGAATATTCTTTTCCTGGAGTGGGCCAGAACAAGCCTATTAAAGCGGCTAAAAATACAATTATTACAAAAATGAGTCTGATTCTGTCTGCTCTCAAAATGTTCCCCTCACTTTCCTTCTAATGATCTTTATATCGCAGATTTTTATCTTTCAATGGTCTTGTTTGGATCTTTGTTGTTTTTGCCTAATATTGCAGAGATAGACTTTTTTGATATTTCCATTTTTGTATCACCGGTCTTAATCTCTAATGTAGTTTCTTCCATGGATATTACCTTCCCGATGATACCGCCAATAGTGACAATCTTGTCTCCGACTTTAAGCTTTCCCATCATTGACTTAAACTCTTTGTCCTTTTTCCTCTGCGGCATAATGATCAAAAAATAGAACATGGCAAATAAAATAACGATCCATATGATCATCCCCATGGCTCCTCCGCCGGCTACGCCAGCAGCACCATCAGCAGCGCCCTCTGTTGTTTGCGGTGCAGCAGTGGCATCAGGAGGACCAAATGCCCTGAATAAAAATTCCATTTGTTTCACCTCTTCTTTTCATAAGTATTTTTACAACACAATGGCGGAGGCGACGGGATTCGAACCCACATAGGCAAATTTGCCCACCGATTTTCGAGACCGGCTCCTTAGCCAATTCGGACACGCCTCCTACCAAACGAATGGTATTATATCATATTATTCTTTTTATTATTATTACTATAGCCACCAATTCTTATCTCTCCTCCTTCAAGAACAAGTATGACTTTTTCATAATCTCGATTGGCATAAAATTTCCTGTCTCGAATGGTAATTTCAGTACCTGCATAAAGGAGTTTTTTTGCAATGATCTTTGCACCGGAAACCATCACTTCTATCTTCTTTTCAGTTTCAGCAAGTTCCTGCTTCAGTTTTGGAATTTCAACATTCAGATTGTTTATGGTTTGGACGCTCTTAAGCAACATGTCAAGCTTGTCCTTTGGAAATTGATTTTTCATTTTTTCTCTCAGGGTTTTGAGCTTTTTAGCAATTAATTGTAATTTTTGAATATTTTCTTCATCAATCTTTATCTGTGACTGGAGTAAAATGATCTTTTCACGCAAAGAAGGATCAATACCAACTTCAACACTGGTTTTAAGATTCATGTTTGAGCCAATCTGATTGGCAATCAGTTCGTGTCCTGATGAGGCATAACCCCCAACCAATTCTCCCGGTCGCCCTTCAATTTTTAAGCTGTTCTTAGCTTTAAGTGTTGAATTAACTGACGCAGAATCAATGATAATATCCCTACCTGCTTCAAATTCTGCATTTTCTGCAAATCTAACTTTAATATCTCTTCCGGCTGAAAGAAAGGCCTTTCCTCTTCCCTTGATACCCGCTTCTATTTCTATGTCTCTCCCGGCTACCAATGTGGCTGCTTCGACAATATCATTTACTTTGATATCTTCTCTGGCTTTAACAATGAAGCCGGGTTTGACAGTTCCTTCTATAATAACAGTGCCTTCAAAATCTATGTTGCCCACCCCGGCATCAAGCTCACCTGTGATGATTAAAATTTGATCAACATTTATTTTATCCTTATCATATCTTAATATTCCCTCTTTCAAGGCAACTAACTTTGTGTCATCAGGATCTACAACAGTATTTTCTCCCTGTAATTTCTTCAAACTGGTGTCTTTTGGTTTTTTTGGCATTATCTTTTTGCCATAAACATCTATTCCGGGCTCTCCCTCTTTAGGAGGGATTCTTTTTGCAATAAGAAGTCCTTTTTTAACGATAAATTTCTTATAGACATTACCGTGAATTTTATCAATTTTTCCTGAAGAATAAGCTTTTAGCTTTTCAAAATCAAAATTATAGACAATTTCTGCATCATGAGATTCTTTTGGAGGCTCCCCTTTTGCAAAAAGAACGGGAATGTCAGGTGTATTCATTTCAATGAATCTTTCAATTGCAGATTCATCAACTCCTTGTTTAACCTTCCAGATTGTGAAAGCTTGATCCACCTCTTCGCGCGATATAGGCTTGTCTAATCCCTCAATCGGTCTGTAAACAAGAAATGCGTTGAGATTGTTTGCATCGGTTTTAACTTCGATTCTGTTGGCCATGACAATACACCTACCTTCCTTTATACCAGTTGATTAATACTCATCCAGCTCTATTCTCATCTCGGTTATTGCCTCAAGCATTTGTTCAGGTGGTATTAGACTGCCGTCTACCCTGCTTAAAAGTCTAAGAAGCTTTTTTTGTTTATTTAATCGAGAAACTTCCTGAAAAATCTGACCCAGATTTAGTTCAGCTACTAATACGGCATCCACGTTTTGTAAAAGCTTTACAAGTTTAGCATTAGGGAATGGCCAGATGGTTATTGGTCGGAACAATCCGATTTTCATGCCATCGACCCTTGCCAATTTAACAGCTCTTTTTGCTGCTCTTGCAGCAGTTCCATAAGCAACTATGAGAATTTCAGCATCTTCAGTCATGTATTCTTCATATGCTGTGATTTCATCTCTGTGCATTCGAATCTTTTTATCTAATTGTCTAAGAAGTTTATCGGCCATACTGGAGCTTCCCATTGGAAAACCGGTTTCATCATGAACCAAGCCCGAAACATGAAATCTGCTTTTTCCCATACTCATAAGTGGAGTAGTTGTGTCATTAACACTTTCAAAGGGATGATATATCTCTTCATCTTCAAGGTCTTCTCCAGACAATCTGGGTAAAATATATTTTGAATCGATTTTCGGAATTTCGAAACTTTCTCGCATATGTCCCAACGTTTCATCCATGAGAAATATGACCGGTGTTCTAAAACGTTCAGCAAGGAAAAATGCTTTTATGATCAATGTATAAGTTTCTTTAACTGTACTTGGATACAAGGCGATAATCGGATGATCACCATGAGTTCCCCATTTTGCTTGCATGATATCTCCCTGAGATATTCTGGTAGGCATACCTGTACTGGGCCCTCCACGCATTACATTGACAAATACACAAGGTGTTTCGGTCATTGATGCATAACCAATAGCCTCCTGCATCAGTGAAAAGCCAGGACCGCTGGTAGCGGTCATTGATTTGGCACCTGAAAGAGAAGCCCCGATTATGGAACAAGCGCTTGCAATTTCATCTTCCATCTGGATGAACCGGCCACCTACTTTAGGTAATTCTTCAGCCATTGTTTCGGCTATTTCAGTGGCGGGTGTAATGGGATAACCCCCAAAAAACCTGCATCCAGCCTCTATAGCGCCTAAAGCACATGCTTTATCTCCCTGTAAAAGAACATAGTCTCCAACCTTATACATTATCGTCTTCTCCTTCCTTTTCTATTATATCAATTGCAAAATCAGGACATAAACGTTCACATTGTTTGCAACCAATGCAAGCCTTTTCGTCTGCAACAGCAGGAGCGTCCCCCTTACCCTTTCTTATCGCCTGAGTCGGGCAAACAGTATAACAAATACCACATGCTTTACAAAGGTCATAGTTGATTTTAACAAGATAGTGTTTCTTTTGGCTCACCAATTCTTGACACCTCCAGAATTATAATGTTTTATGTATTTTTTGATCAAGTCATAACGTGACTCGACATCCCCGAATAGCAAAAATATGTTATTATTTAATCTTACCACAAGAAGTTTAAAGAGGCAAAATTTATTTATATTTATTTTACGAGAATTGAACTTAAACAAGGTTTTCCCATAGATAATTCCGCCTTCGGAAAAATCTATTGTAAAATGGCTGAAAAAAAATTCATATAAATACAAGAAAGAAAGAATAATAGCTGCTAATTTAAAACCATTCATTAAGGGTAAAAATTGCAGGTACACAGTCAAACAGAAGATAATTAAAGCATGTATAACAAAACTTAAAGGCAAACTGGTTCACTCCAAAAAATAAAAAAGCGCGAAAAACGCGCTTTTATTTAAATAGCCCTTTTAACCTTTCCGGCTTTTAGACACTTTGCACAAACCTTGATTCTTTTTTTCTGTCCATTTTCATCTAATATCTTGACGGACTGTAAATTGGGTTTCCAAGTTCTTCTGGTTTTCGTATTTGAATGACTTACACTATTTCCGGTTGTTGTTCCCTTGCCGCAAACATCGCACTTCCATGCCATGATCGATTCCTCCTTTCAATTTCTTTTTCTATTTTACGAGGGCAATTATACCAATACCGCTTACATTTTTCAAGGTTAATTGAAAAGTTACTATAAATTAATTGCTTATACATAAAAAAACTCTTAAAAAGTTAAATAACTTTTGAAGCCTGGTGATTATAGCAAATGTACCTTTAAAAATCAATTCCGGATTTATTTGATTTAAAAAAGACGAGTGCATATTGTCATAATATGGTATATTTATAAAATTACAGTTTGAAAAATGGCAGGTGATGGAAAATGAAAGTCATGAAATTCGGAGGAACTTCTATTTCAGATGCAGAAGGGATTAAAAGGGTAGTTCAAATTATTACAGACGAACAGGGAGATATTGTTGTTTGTTCAGCCTTTTCAGGGATTACCAACACACTTATAAATGCCGGGAGAACTGCGGCTGAAGGAGATAGTAATTATCTGAGCATTTTCAAGGATATTGTTATCAGACATCAACAAGTTGTTGTTAAACTTTCCCTTGACCCGGATAGTGTTTTAATCAGTCAAATAACTGAATATCACCAAGAGCTTGAAAAATTGCTTGAAGGGGTCTTTTTATTGAGAGAATTTTCTCTTCGGACAAAAGATTTGGTTCTGAGTTTTGGGGAAAAGATTTCGGCAAGGTTGTTGGTAGCCTATTTAAAAAGATTGGAAATTAAAGCAAAACTCATTGATTCTTATGATTTGTTCTACACAGACGATGTATTTGGACATGCGAAGATTAATCCGGAAATCTCCTCAAAAAAAATCAAAGAACTTTTGACAGAAAGCAACAAAAACATAAAAGTAGTACCGGGTTTTACGGGAAGAACAGTCAACGGGGTTATTACAACTTTGGGAAGAGGCGGCTCTGATTTAACTGCTACTTTTCTCGGGGCAGTTTTACAAGCAACTGAGATTCAAATTTGGACTGATGTAAACGGATTTATGTCTGCTGATCCTAACAAGGTAAAAGATGCTTTTAGTTTGGATGTTCTTAGTTATGATGAAGCACTGGAATTATCGTATTTTGGTGCCAAGGTTTTACTTCCTCATTCTATTAGACCTGCCAAAGAGGCATTAGTACCCATTGTCATTAAAAACACCTTCGACAGAAGCTTTTCAGGAACAAAGGTTTCAAAAAAAACAATTCCCTTACGAGATTTTGCAAAGGGAATAACATCTATCGACAACGTGTCTCTAATCAATATTAAAGGAAGCGGTATGGTTGGAGTAAGGGGTATTTCGGCAAGAATATTTAGAACACTGGCTGAAAATGATATTAACGCTATTTTGATCAGTCAGGCCTCATCAGAACAATCAGTTTGCGTAGCAGTACAACCTGATGCTACAATCACCGCTTGTGACAGCTTGAGAAGAGAATTCAAATTGGAAATGATGACAAAGATGATCGATGAGATTGAAGTGGATTCTGAACTTTCAATTGTAGCAGTAGTTGGGGACAGAATGAAAAATACTCCTGGTGTCGCTGGCAGGATTTTCAATGCTTTTGGAGAGAATGGGGTTAACGTTGTGGCAATTGCACAAGGTGCTTCTGAGTTGAATATTTCTGTCGTGATTAGTAAATCAGATGAAGAAAGAGCGTTAAACAGCCTTCATAATGCTTTTTTTACAAAAAGAAGGGTTCTCAACCTTATCATCGCCGGGAAAGGCCTTATCGGCACTGAACTAATCAAACAAATAAAGTCAACCAGAAGAAAATTTCTTAAAGACAGTGATGTGGAACTTCGTGTAATTTCGATTCTCGATTCTAAAAAAATGATTTTTGATTCTGAGGGTATTTCATTACACGATTGGAAAAAGGCGTTAAGAGAATCAGAAACAACATCAAATATCAACAGGCTTTTATCGACTATTAGGAAAAACAATATAATCAACGCAGTATTTATAGATTGTACTGCAAATGATAAAATAGCGGATGCTTATATTACGTTGATGAAAAATAGAATATCAGTTGTTGCTGCAAATAAAATCGCCAACACCAAACCGATGAAGGAATATCAAATGTTGAAAAAAGTGGCTAATGATTATAAAGTTCATTTCCTTTATGAGACTAATGCCGGCGCGGGATTGCCAATAATAGATACAATTCGGAATTTAAAAGATTCTGGTGATGAGATTATTAAATTTGAAGCTATTTTATCTGGAACGATTAGTTTTTTATTCAATAATTTGAGTAGTTCAGTAAAGTTTAGTGAAGTTGTCAAAAGAGCGAAAGAATTAGGCTATACAGAACCTGATCCACAGATCGACCTTTCGGGAATGGATTTCGCAAGAAAGATTTTATTACTAGTAAGAGAATCAGGTATGAATATGGAATTGGAAGATATAATGATAGAAAAGTTAGTACCCACTTCTTCTTCCCATGAAGATTCAATTGATTCTTTTTATGAAAGGCTTCAAAAGGTAGATGCCAGATATTCTGAGTTGGTAGAAAAAGCAGAAAAAAAAGGGTGCAGAATTCGTTGGATAGGGAAGTATGAAAACGGCAAGGCATCAATAACCATTGATACAATTGGCAATGAACATCCATTTTACATGCTTAGAGGAACAGATAACATCATCGCCATCCATACTCGCAGATATTCAAATCCCCTTGTTATTAAAGGCGCAGGGGCTGGAGCTGAAGTAACTGCAGGAGGCGTGATGTCTGATGTTTTTAGAATAGCAAATGCCATGAACAAACGGTGGGATTACTAATGAGAGTTGTTCAATCAATCGGCAAAGCAACAGTTGCAAATATTGCATGCGGTTTTGATATTTTGGGGTTTTCAGTGGATTGTCTTTATGACATTGTAAGGATAAAAAAAGTTGACGATTTTAAAGGCATCAAGCTTAAAGTACTTAATAATAAAAAAGTACCCGAGGATCCGAAAAAAAACACAGCAGGATATGCAGTTAAAGAGTATTTGAAACGATTTCAAATCTCAAAGCCGGGGCTCCTTATTGAGTTAGACAAAAAACTACCTCTTGGAAGTGGAATGGGATCAAGCGCTGCAAGTGCTGTGGCTGCTTTACTTGCTGTGAATGCCCTTTATGATAACATAGCAACCAAAGAAGAGCTTTTCCAAATTGGATTAAAATGTGAAAATCTAGCATGCGGCTCCGCTCATGGCGATAATGTCGCACCGTCACTATATGGTGGAATTACAGTGATCAAGCATTCTGAGCCCTTGAAAGTCATTCAATTACCAATTCCAGATGATCTATATTGTCTGTTAGTTCATCCAGAAGTGGAAGTGAATACAAGAATAGCCAGAGAGGTTCTTCCAACTAAAGTCCCTCTTTCTCTTGCTGTAAAACAATGGTCAAATATTGCATCTTTAATATCTGGTTTTTTTCTAAACGACAAAGAGATCATCAGTTATTCACTTGAAGATTATTTGATTGAAAAAGAAAGGGCGGATCTCATTCCAAATTTTTATAGGATGAGAGACATAGCAATTAAAAACGGTGCATTCAATCTTTCTATATCAGGTTCAGGGCCAACTGTTTTTTCTTTTGCTGATAATATTAAGGTTCTTCAATCCACGGGTGTTGAAATTGCAGAATTCTTATCCGGGAAAGGAATACATTGTCAGACTTATAGCTTCCGTTTAACGAATGAGGGAAGTTATGTTCAATTTTTGGAGGAATGAAAAATGAAATTTTACAGCACAAAAAACAAAAAGAAAGTTACCGATTTAAAAACAACAGTTATTAGAGGCATGCCTCAAGACGGTGGTCTCTTCATGCCGGTCAGAATTCCTCAGATTTCAGAAGACGTCATAGCACAATTCAAGAAAATGGAAATAAATGATATTGGAAAAGTCGTTCTGAAGGACTACATCGACGAAGATCTTGAAAAAAGAGATTTTGAAGAAATAATTGATGAAGCCTTAAATTTCGAAACACCAATAAAGCTACTGACTGATCAACTTTATGTTCTTGAACTTTTTCATGGACCTACACTTGCCTTCAAAGATTTTGGTGCAAGATTTATGTCAAGACTGCTTTCAAAATTGATAAAAAATGATAAAAGCGCTATAAATATTGTGGTTGCTACCTCAGGTGATACAGGGAGTGCTGTAGCTAGCGGTTTTTTCAATGTGGAAGGTATTCGAGTGTTTATACTCTATCCTTCACAAAAGATCAGTGATATTCAAAAGAAGCAGATTACTACCTACGGGAATAACATTTATCCTTTGGAAATTGAAGGGAATTTCGATGATTGTCAAAAAATCGTGAAGACAATGTTGAGGGACCAAAAGATTTCAAGCGAACATAGGATAACTACCGCTAATTCAATAAATATTGCACGTTTACTGCCTCAGCTCCTTTATTATTTCAAAGGAGTTTCTGAAATTGGCAATGATGAAAAACCATTTGTTTGTGTACCAAGCGGTAATTTTGGTAATTTGTGTGCGGGTCTGATTGCAAAAAAAATGGGCCTTGGTATTCACAAATTCATAGCTGCTACCAACATTAACGATGTTGTTCCAAGGTATTTGGAAACAGGTGTTTACCATCCAAAAGATTCTAAAAGAACTCTTTCAAACGCAATGGATGTAGGAGATCCAAGTAATTTCGAAAGAATATTAGAGATATATAATAATAATCAAAGCCTAATTAAAAATGAAATAATTGGGATGGCTTTTTCAGATAGTCAAACAAAAGTAAAGATAAAAGAGGTATATCAAAAGTATCGTTATCTCCTGGATCCTCATGGAGCGGTGGGGTTTCTCGCATTGGAAAAAACTATGAAAGATCAACAAAATTCTAAAAGGAAAGGGATAACCTTAGAAACAGCACATCCTGCAAAGTTCAAAGACGAAATGGAGAAAATAATTGGAGAGAAAATAGAAATACCTTACAGATTAAACAAGAGACTTTCACTTAATCAGAACTACCAGATACTTCCAAATGAATACGAGAAAGTTAGAGACTATTTTATGGATTTTTGTAGTTGAAATCGTATTTTAAGAATAAACTGTATAACAGCGTTTTCAAATAAAGCGTGGGTATATATGTTAAAATAGAGAAAACGGAATAGAGGCAGGATTTTATGACAAAATTAAAGATGGAAAGACTACCTGAAGAGTTAAGAAAGACTTTGGGACATCTTTTTAAAAATTATACGGAAGAAGAATTGATTAGTGTAGTCGAAGCGTATGAATACGCCAAAATTTGTCATACCTCACAAATCCGAAAATCGGGAGAACCTTATATCAAACACCCGCTAAACGTTGCTCTTATCCTTGCAGAATTAAACTTGGATATCGTAAGTATCAAAGCGGGTCTTCTTCATGATGTTGCTGAAGATACCAATGCAACACTTGCCGATATAAGAATGAAGTTTGGCGAAGAAGTTGCTCACATAGTGGATGGGGTTACAAAGATAGATAAGATAGATATATCCAAGACGAATATAGATAAAAAGGCTGAAACTATTCTTAAAATGTTTTTTGCAATGGCTCAGGATATCCGTGTTATTTTAGTTAAATTGGCAGACAGGCTACATAACATGCGCACAATTGACTCTATGCCAAGACTTAAGCAAGAAGAAAAATCAAAAGAAACCTTTCAAATCTTTTCTCCAATTGCACACAGACTTGGTATTCATTCCCTCAAGTGGCAACTCGAAGATCTTGCGTTTAAACATCTTTATCCCAATGAATACGAAAAAATTGCCGATATGGTGGACGAAAAAAGGGCGAATAGAGAACTGATAACAGAAGAATATAAAAGTCTTTTACAATTGTCTCTTGCCAGACAGGGAATAGACTGTGATATTTCCGGGAGGGAAAAACACTTTTACAGTATTTGGCAAAAGATGACAAAGAGAGGCAAAGCGTTTGATGAGATATACGATTTAATTGCCTTAAGAGTTCTTACAGAAACAGAACGGGAATGTTATTACGTCATGGGATTGGTTCATAATCTCTGGAAACCAATTCCCGGAAGGGTAAAAGATTATATTGCAACCCCAAAATCCAATGGTTATCGTTCATTACACACAACAGTAATTACACATAGAGGAGAGCCTCTTGAGATACAGATAAGAAGTAAAGATATGCACAATGAAGCCGAATACGGATTGGCAGCCCATTGGATATATAAAGAGGGGAAGATGTCAAAATATCAGCAGAATTGGTTAAAGAAACTCGTTGAATGGCATCAGGATTATAAACAGGGATATACAGGGTTCAAAGATTTCCAAAATGAACTTCAAGTGGAAGAAGTATACATATTTACTCCAAAAGGTGAAGTAAAGCATCTGCCGGCTGGGGCAACCACGATTGACTTTGCTTATTCTGTTCACACTGAAGTTGGACATCATTTTGCCGGTGCCAAAGTTAACGGAAAGATTGTTCAAAACAGTTATGTATTGCAAAATGGCGATATTGTGGAGATTATTGTTAATAAAAACAGGAGCGGCCCAAGTCTTGATTGGCTAAAGTGGGCTAGATCCTCAAGTACACGTGCCAAAATTAGACGCTTTTTCAAAAAAAGAGATAGTGACAGACTCATTGATTTGGGGAAAGATATTCTTAGAAAGGCCTCAAAAAGACTTAATATATCGATTGATGAAATCTTGTCTTCTGAAAGACTGACAGAATTATTGAATTTGAATCAGAATTTTACAGAGAATGATATTTTGATGAAAATTGGTGATTCAAATTACTCACCTGAACAAATCATAGCTGTTTTCTCAGATG
>CAZRYM010000007.1:32406-58913 GCA_964604305.1 uncultured Thermotogaceae bacterium
TAATAAACATCAGCCAATCCGGTTTCACTGACAAAATCAAAAAACACTGTTTTTGTTAATGGAGAAGCGGGGATCGATGTAAAGATAGCTCATTGTTGTAACCCACTGCCCGGAGATAAAGTGGTAGGTATCATGAGTAAAAAGGGTATCACGATTCATGCAGCTAGTTGTCCCAACGCACAGGAAGTAAAAGACGGTGAAATGGTTGATGTAAAATGGGGAGATACAGAAAACGAATTCTATCTTGCCAGAATAGTATTGGAATCTTCCGATACTTCCGGTAAAGTACTCAAGGATATCATTCAAAAAACAAAAGAAAAAAACATGAAGATGAAAGAAGTTAATACGAAATTTAACAATTGGGATTACGTTGTCTATACAATAACGGTGTATGTTAGGTCGGCTGGACAGTTGAATGATATTATCGAATATTGGAAAGGGTTAAAAGGAATTTCCAGGGTATATAGAGCCAGGAGGAAATAATGCGAGCGGTAATACAAAAAGTAAAAGAAGCCAAAGTGGAAGTTGACGGTATAATAACAGGTACAATAGATGAGGGGTTGGCCGTTTTATTAGGTGTAACCCATCAGGATGTAAAACAGGATGCTCAATGGATCGCTTCCAAGATTTCGGGATTGCGAATATTTGAAGATGAAAATCAGAAACTGAATCTTTCTGTTAAGGAAATCAAAGGAAGGGTGTTGTTAATCTCACAGTTTACTTTATACGCAGATGCCAGAAAGGGCAGAAGACCTTCTTTTACGGCTGCTGCAGCTCCTGAACAAGCCAGGGAGTTATATCTTGCCTGCGGAAAAATGATTGAACAAGAAGGGATAGAAGTGGCATATGGAAAATTTCAGGAGCACATGTTGTTTTCTCTTGTCAATGAAGGTCCTGTGACCATCTTATTGGACTCGGAGAAATTGTTTTGAATAAACAGATCTTATTGCATATCTGTTGTGCTCCAGATGCTACTACTGCTATAGAAAGGCTTCATGAAAATTTTACAGTTATTGGGTATTTTGGAAATTCTAATATTCAGCCCATCGAAGAATATCATAGAAGAAAAGAAGCGGTAAGTCATCTCAAAAATTATTATAAGATTAAAATCATTTATGGCGAGTATGATCCAGTCCAATGGAAAACAGAAATGAAAGGTTTGGAAAACTTAAAAGAGGGATCAGCGAGATGCCGAAAATGTATCTATTTGAACCTTCTAGAAACTGCATTAAAAGCACGTTCAATAGGAATTTCAGTATTTACAACTTCTTTGATGACAAGCCCTCATAAAGATGTCAATTGGATCCGGAAGGCGGGAAAATCAATAGAAGCCAATACTGGAATTCATTATCATCATGAGTTATTCAGAAAACAGAATGGTTTTCTAAACAGTGTAAAAAAGAGTAAAGCAATCGGTTTGTACAGGCAGAATTATTGTGGTTGTAAATATTCGATATATAATAGAGATGGTGATACAATATAAGAGGACAGCTTATAAAAACAGAAATACCGGTTAATGTCTCCTTAGATTTGGATAAGACTCTGAATTGCGGACAGACCTTCAGATGGGTTAAAAAAAACAAAGAATGGTTTGGTGTGGCTAATGGTACGCCATTGATTTTAAATTTTGATGAATCCGGATCTTTGCTAAGAGTTCGGTCGAACACAACTGAAATGATGGGAGAAGAACTGGAGAATGGCGTTATTCATTATCTTGGATTAAACGATTCACTTCAAAGTATTAAAGGAAATGCTAAGAGGAATATAGAAAAGAATTATCCTGATTTTGTTCCCGCCTTTGAGAGTATAATGGATACCAATATTGGGATAAGATTATTAAGGCAGGATCCTTGGGAAATGCTGGTTGAGTTCCTTTTGTCAACTCAGTCCAGCATTACAACAATAAAAAAACGATGTGAATGTCTGGCTGATCATTTTCCCGAAAATCAAGTATTTGTTGGTGATGATTCTTTTTTTCTTTTTCCCGGTATCGATCAGCTTAGGAGTCTTAAAGTAGAGGATTATAGATCAATGTTGTTTGGCTACAGGTCAAAATGGTTAAAAGAACTTACGGACTCTTTAGATATTCGAGAATTTAACGCGAAAAAAAGTGCTCCACTGGAACAGAAATTGAATTATTTAACAAGTTTTAGTGGAATCGGATATAAAGTGGCAAATTGTGTTGCGTTGTTTGGCTTTTCTGATTTTAGAGCGTTTCCGGTTGATGTATGGATATCGAGATTTTTAAAACAGACCTTTGGAGTAACTGGAAATGCTGAGAGCCTTATGTATGTAGGTCAGGAAATCTTTGGAGAATTTTGTGGATATATTCAGGAATATATTTTTTATTACATAAGAAACGGGTGCGCTTAAAGAGTTCAGGAGGGAATAAATGGCTGATCTGTTTGTTTTTACTTTTAGTTCCAAAATAGATAATATCCGAGTAATTAGATCTTCATTGAAGACCTTTTTGAAACTCAGAAAAGTTTCTGATGCGGAGATATTTGATACAGAATTGGCCATTAACGAAGCACTTGCAAATGTGATTGAACATACCTATAAATATATTCAAGAAGAAATTATCATTGTAAAACTCTTTTGGAATGAAGAAAAAAGGGAATGTATCTTTGAAATTCAAGATAAAGGCGAACCGGTTGATATCAGTAAAATTGGTTCAAGAGATTTGGATGATCTGAAAGATCATGGATTGGGTGTGTACCTTATGAAAAACATAATGAGTGAAATTGAATTCAGACCTATTAAAAATGGGAACATATTATATATGAAGAAGAGATTTTCGGACGTGATTAAATGATGTCAGGCATCGTTCATATCATTGGAGGGGGTCTTGCAGGTAGTGAATGCGCTTTATATCTTTCAGAAAGAGGAATAAAGGTTAGACTGTATGAAATGCGTCCTGAAAAAATGACACCGGTACACAAAACCGACGGATTATCTGAACTGGTTTGTTCAAATTCATTAAAATCGGAAATGATTGAAAATGCTTCAGGAATGCTGAAAAATGAGTTAATGCTCTTAGGATCAACTCTTATTAAAATAGCTTATGAATCAAGGGTTCAAGCCGGTAAAGCCTTAGCCGTGGACAGAAATGTTTTTTCGGAAATGGTTACCAAATCTGTTGAAAAAAGGGTTGAAGTTATTAGAAAGGAAATAAATGACCTGAGTGATTTTGATTTTGATAATGATTTTGTGGTTATCGCGACTGGCCCATTAACTACAACTGCATTGATGGATTCTTTAAAGAAATTATTAAACAGTGAAGATTTGTTTTTTTTTGATGCAGTTTCTCCGATAATTGAAAAAGAAGGAATAGATTTGTCCAGGGTTTTTTCAGGTGACAGATATGATCAATTCGATGAGAAGGGTGACCTTAAAGCAGGTGCGTATCTTAATTGTCCTATGGATAAATCAACTTACGAGATTTTTCGTGAGATGTTAATTAATGCAGAAGTATTACCTGTAAAAGATTTCGAAAAGAAACATCTATTTGAACGATGTCAGCCTATTGAAGAAATAGCCAGAAGTGGGGTTGATGCCATGCGATTTGGTCCTCTTAAACCAGTAGGATTGATAGATCCCAATACGGGTCGTGAGCCTTATGCGGTAATTCAATTGAGAAAAGAAAACAAGAATGGTTCCATGTATAACCTTGTTGGATTTCAAACCAGATTGAAGTGGCCAGAACAAAAAAAATTAATCCGGATGATTCCTGGATTGGAGAATTCGGATATACTTCGTTATGGTGTTATGCATAAAAATACTTATCTAAACAGCTCGAAACTTTTAAATGATGATTTTTCATCTAAATTAAACCCTAAATTATATTTTGCGGGGCAAATAACAGGAGTAGAAGGATATGTTGAAGCGATAGCCTCCGGGCATTATGTGGGCATGTGTATTTATAGAAATCTCAGGGGTTTGATGAAGTTCGTATTACCCGAGAGTACCATGATGGGAGGTCTTTTTTCATATTGCAGTTCAGCGGATGACTTGAAACCCATGTATGCAAATTTCGGTTTGCTACCGAAATTAGAAGAGAAAGTTCCAAAGAAGATGAGAAGATCAGAAAAAGCAAAAAGGGGTTTAAAGATTATGAAAGATTTTCTTCAACAACAAGAAATCAATCAGGAGTTGAAATATGAGTGGAAAAAAGATGTATGAGGTTTTGGATAAAGGTTTTATTGAATTAATAGACTTTATGGGATCTGATCTAAGGGCTGTGGAAGCTGCGAGAGTTTCTTTTCAGAAAGGCTTAAGTAAAGAAGCCAGAGATAAAAAGCTCATCGATTATTTGATGGAAAATGGGCATGAAAGTCCTTTTGAACATATTGTTTTCACCTTCAAAGTGAAAGCTCCCATGTTCGTTGCCAGACAATGGTTCAGGCACAGAATTTCCAGTTTTAACGAGATATCAGGTAGATATTCTATTATAAAACATGAATTTTATTACCCGGAAAGAATGAGAAAACAAGACAAGGTAAATAAACAGGGGAGTCTTTTCGGATTCAAAGAAGAAGAGGCGACGAAGGCATTGGATATCATTGTAAAGCAGACTGAAGACTGTTATACGTCATACGAGGAACTGCTTTCTAAAGGAGTTGCCAAGGAAATGGCGAGAATGGTACTTCCTGTGAATATCTATACTCAATGGTATTGGACTGTTAATTTAAGGAGTCTCATGAATTTTTTAAATCTGCGTGCTGACTCACATGCTCAATACGAGATACGAGAATATGCAGAAATAATCGCCAAAATATTTCATGAAAAATGTCCTTGGACATATGCTTCTTTTATTCGTCATTACTACAAAGGCGATCTTTTAATCGATAAAATGGGAGAGTGATTTGATTTGAAACTCGCTGAGATTTCTGAAGTACTTGAAGCTTTAATTGTGGTGGGAGAAGAAAAGAAAGATGATTTGGAAATAGAAAGAGCCGGTGCAGCTGATATGATGAGCGATGTACTGGCTTTTGCCAAGCCCGGTATGCTATTGATAACTGGTTTAAATACAGCGCAAGTAGTTAGAACCGCAAGTATCGTGGGTATCGGTGCAGTTGTTATTGTACGAAAAAAACAAATTCCAGAATCTACAATAGAAGCTGCGAAATTATTTGGTATTCCTTTAATACATTCTCCACTACCTATGTATGTCGCCTGTGGAAAGTTGTACGAAAGAAAAATGAAGGATATCAAAAGTCTATGAAGTTGAATTTGAGGGGTGATGAAATTGAAAGCCACAGTTGACAAACTAATAGACCAAATGCAGCTGTTGTTCAAGGATTTATCGGCAAAAGACATAATGATACCAAATGTTATATCTATTTCATCTGATAGAACAATGGAGCAGGCAAAAGAATTGATGAGATTAAAGAAGATTTCCGGGTTACCAGTTGTCGATGACGGTAAACTTGTGGGATTGGTGAGTATTGAAGATATCATAAAAGCTTTGGAAAACAGGGAAATTCTCAACCCTGTAAAACAACACATGAGCAGAAAATTAAAAGTTATATCTCCTGATGCAAATCTTCCCAAGATATTTGAGCAGTTCACCAGACATGGTTTTGGAAGATTTCCTGTAGTTGATGAGAACAAAAAGCTTATCGGAATTATTACAAAAGAAGATATTTTGAGAAGTATTTTGGAAGAATTCAGAGTATTGTACGTCAGAGATAAAAGAATGTCAGATGTTTTAGATGGAGATGCCTTGAATCGTTCTCTAATTACAGGGGAAGAGATTAACAAATCCGGAGCTGATTTTGTATTTCCTATTGACTATACAGAAATAAGTCTTTCTGGAATTGGTGCAGCCAAATTAAAAGATTTTCTCTTAAATCAAAAGAATATTCCGGAAGATATTGTAAGAAAGATAGCAATAGCCACATATGAAGCAGAGACAAACGTGGTTATTCATAGCGGCAATGTGGGCACCGTTTATTGCTTCGTCCATGAAGATTATGTGAGGATACGGATTGAAGATCATGGTAAGGGTATATCCGATGTAGAAATAGCGATGACTGAAGGTTTTTCAACTGCAACGGACCAGATTAGAGAAATGGGTTTTGGTGCCGGAATGGGACTTCCAAATATCCAAAGATATTCGGATAAAATGGTGATTGTTTCGGAAGTAGACAAAGGTGTTGTATTGGAAATGCAATTCCATATCAAAAGCAGCGAATGAACGGGGAGAGCAAATGAAGGAAGATATTCTTGTAATTGAATTTAATCAGATCAAAGAACAGTTAACAGGAAATAAGGGATTAAAAAAGATAGATAAAGATAGTATGTTCCGGATTATTGAAAAAAACGGAATATTTAAAGATAGAGATAAGGTTGAAAATGACCCGAAATACAAACAAATCATTCCTTATATTGCCATGTACAATGATATGAACGAAATCCTAACTTTGAGAAGGTTAAAAACACAAAGTGAAAAGAGACTTCATAATAAACTAAGTCTTGGAGTAGGCGGGCATGTGAATTTGGATGATTCACAATCTCCATTGGAAGCTTTTAAAAATGGAATGCAGCGGGAAATTGCCGAAGAAGTGAAAGTAGATTTAGTAGAAGAGCCTGAATTCTTAGGGATCATCTATGATGACAGCACAGATGTTGGAAAGGTTCATTTGGGAATGGCGTATAAAGTAAAAATTAATTTTCATGGAATCAACGAAGTGGATAAATTTGAATATTCCTGGAACAGTGCTGAAGAATTAAAAGATTATGTTGAAGAAATGGAAAATTGGTCAGCCTTTATTTTGAATGAATTATGATAGTAGAAGGTGATTGAATGAGAAACATACTTTATAAGAATAAAAGGGTTGCTATTCCTTTTCTTGTCATAGTGATGACAGTGTTTATCCTGTCATCTTGTGGTGAGATACCGGAAGAGGGTGACTTTACTGTTTCAAAACTTGTTGACTTAAAAATTACAAATTATAAGGCCACTCAATACGAATTCTATAATGTCTCTGATTTTTTAGCTAATGATTCGGTTGAAGGCAATATGATAACTGTGACTTATTCGGGAAAGAACGAAGGTTATGCCAAAATTGTATCTGCTCATACAACCAAAGCCAAAGGGGTATATTATATTTGGAGAGATTTTGCTAAGGAAAATAATGCCCTTTTTAAATCTTCTTTTACCGCAATTCCATTTATCATGGGTGAATACAAGGCAGAAGAAAATGATTTATTTATTGATTCCTGGTTCAAAGGCAAATGGTTTTTTTACATTGAAAGCGACAGTGTTGAAGAACTTGAATCAATACGCTTCCAATTAATTGACTTTTTTAAGAATCCGGATGTCATAAATGAAAGTGTGATAGATCTTTGATACCTTATAACAAACTCAATGATGCCTGGAAAAAGAAATATGGCAAAAGGGTACAGAGAATTCCTGTTTCTACTGGGTTAGGCTGCCCTAACAGATCGAAAGCCGGTGGATTGAGAGGCTGTATTTTTTGCGATCCTACCGGGAGTGGGTTTGCGGCTGAATCACCAAAAATGCCCATAAAAGATCAAATCAAAACCATGATTAAAAGAGTTGAAAATAAATATGGAAGAGATCTTTTTTTTGCTGTTTATCTGCAATCTTATACAAATACCTACGCATCTACTGAAAAACTAAAAGAGATATTTGATTCACTGTTTATAGATGAAAGAATCCGTATACTCGATATATCGACCAGACCTGATTGCGTTGAAGAAGAGAAGTTGAATCTGATAGCCTCTTATAAAGAAAGAGCAGATATTATAATTGAGTACGGCCTCCAGTCTGTAAACAGAGAGACACTTAAAGACTTAAACAGAGGCCATACCTTAGCGGATTTAATTGATGCGGTTTTGAGAACGAAAAAGAAAGGTATAGATACATTGGCTCATATGATAATGGATTTACCTCAGGATACATTGGATGATGTTATCGAAGCTTCACAAATACTAAGCGCTTTGGGAGTGAATGGAGTCAAACTGCACTCGCTTTATGTTGTCAAAGATACTGAATTGGATAGAAGAATTATTGAAGGAAGGTACAACTTGCTATCTTTTGGTGAATTTCTTGAAAGAGAAATAACCTTTCTTGAATATCTTGACCCCTCTATAATTATTCATCGGCTGTGTTCTGAGCCGCCAAAAGAAAACGCAAAGGGAAATTGGGGAATGCTGAAAATAGAAATTATTCAGCAGATTGAAAGGCTTATGAATGAAAGAAATACTTATCAAGGAAAACGATTTAATTACTTAAAAAGATGACGGATATTACTGCAAAAGCGCTTACCAAATTTCACTTAAAGGAAAACACACCACTAAAAGACCAGAGTACATTTAAAATAGGAGGAAAAGCAAGGTACCTTTTTCTTCCTAAGAATGAGTCAGAGTTAATAGACTTGATTAAATTTCTTGATAAAAAAAAGTTACGATTTCTTCTTTTTGGAAGGGCTTCGAATATTTTATTCGCAGATGAGATGAAAACGGATTTTATAATCAGCACAAAATTATTGAATCGACGGGAATTCTCAGTGGATTATACTCTTATAGAAACGGGCTTGTCATTAAGAGAACTTTGTTATCAATGTGCCGAGAAAGAACTGTCAGGTTTGGAAGGTCTTTCAGGTATTCCCGGAACAGTTGGCGGTGCCGTTTATATGAATGCAGGTGCATATGGTTATTCATTTTCGGATGCTATCAGTGAAGTTATTGTATATGATCGTAAAAAAATGACCTATAGAACTTTTACGAAAAATGCTTGTGGGTTTGAATATAGAAAGAGCAGCTTTATGCAGCAAAATGAGATTATTCTTATGGTGAAACTAAAGTTACAGAAGGGGAAAAAAGAACAAATTCTAAAAAGCATGAAATCCTATGAGCTAAAACGCGCTCAAAGACAACCCCTTAATTATCCCTCAGCCGGTAGTGTTTTTAAAAAACCGTCACAGGACTTTTATCCGGCGGCAATTATTGAACAACTGGGGTTAAAGGGCTTTTGTGTTGGTGGAGCTTGTATTTCTTCAAAACATTCCGGTTTTATTATCAACACAAATCATGCTTCTGCTAATGATGTTAAATGCCTCATAGAGCACATAAGAGAAAAGGTATTTGAAAAAACAGGAATATTTCTTGAAACAGAGATCGAATATTTTGAATAAAAAAACCTCTTGCGACAATCATCAAATATAAGAGTATTTGTTGTTGGAGGTGGTTATAATGAAAAAAAATCTGATAATGAAAGCAAAGGCGTTTTCTCTCGTAGTTTTATTAACATGTGTTTTGAGTATGGTGGTTTTTGGAAATACCAATCAACCGGATCGCTTTAAGATTGACTTTAATAAATCTTATATCGTGGTCAATCCAGGGAATCTTTCTATGCAGGCTGTAGCTGAAAACAGTGTTTTATCTTATGGAGAAGATTGGGAAATAATCAAAATGAAATCCTATCTTTATCATATGAGACAACAAAATTGGAAGGGATTTTATTGGATGGTAAATACTGCCCGGAAAGAGGTATATAAAGTAGTCGGCAATCAATTTGGAACTCTCGGTGGAAATATGGATCAATTACCTGTAAATGTTTCTGTTGTAGGTGGGGCAAATAATAGTGAACCCGATAGATTCTTTCTCTATTTTTCTAACTCCTATCTTATCTTTATGCCAGATACTTCCACTTTGCAGATTGCCGCAGAAGGAATGGTAATTTCATACGGAGTTGATTGGGTAAAAGTGCAAATGAAACCTTATTTGTATCAACTTAAGAAAAATTCGTGGCAGGGATTTTACTGGCAGGTTAATACAAGCAGAAAGGAATTGTATATTGTTAGAAACGGACAATTAGGAACTTTTCAAGGAATTACAGAACTAAAACAATCGCCGGTCATCGTCTATTATTAAGTTTTTACAAATGGGGTCTGAACCGGTAGTGAGGTTCACGACCCCATTAAGTTTTGATCACAAACGAAATCAATCCCCCCTTAGTAAAAATCTTTATTTCTGCGCTTCTTTCTGAATCACTACATCATCTGATGATAAATGCTATTCCAATAGCCAATTGTAAATTCTATTATATGGTACAATATACCTGTAGGAAAATATTAAAATTATTTGAAAAGGGTGCTGATATGCCCATAACTATAGGAAAAAGAATACATAATCTTGAAGATAAAGAATTGATAAAAAAAAGAAAAAAAATAGGCGAAAAAAAGTTTTGGGAAGAGATATACAACCGATACGGCAAATATCTGAAAGCAGTTGTTGGTTATAAATATCCTGATTTCAGAGATTCTGCTGATGATATTGTCCAAGAGACCTTTTTGAGAATGGCTTTTGAAGATTTAAGCAGGGTTAAAAATCTCAAGGCTTTTTTGGCAACAACTGCAGCACACATTTCCATTGATATGCATCGGCAAAGAAATGCAAAAAAACGCGCTGATTCAAATACTGTCGCTTTAGATGCAGAAATGGGAAGTGAAGGAGATAATTCCTTCCTTGAGATTACAGAAAACGAAAAATCTGATGATCCCCTGGATCTTGCCATCGAAGAAATAAAAATCGAAGAGTATAAAAAAATCCTTCAAAGACTTCCTGAAGATTGTCGTGAGATGCTTTTACTTTCTGCTGAAGGAATGAAATATAAGGAAATTTCAGAGCATATGGGCATTCCCATTGGAACCGTTGGCACAAAACTTCTGAGGTGCAGAAAGAAGTTAAAAAAGATTCTTGAAAAAGAAAAGGAATATTACACCCCATCAGAGGTTGGTAATGACAATAAATGATTTAACGATCCCGGTAGATTTTGACTCCTTCAAAAAAACCGGCTGGCAACAACCAGATGTAACTCTGATAACAGGAGATATCTATGTGGATCACCCTTCATTTGGAGTTGCAATAGTTGCAAGAATTTTAGAGAATTTAGGTTTAAAAGTGTTGGTTCTTTCACAACCATCCTCTCAAGAAGAACTTTCACATTTCCCACGACCAAAATACTTCTTTGGTATTACATCAGGAAATATGGATTCCATGGTTTCTAATTACACTGCATCCGGTAAACCCAGAAAATCAGATTCATATTCAAATAAAAACCAAAAAAGACCAAATCGGGCAGTTATCGTCTACTCAAATTGGGTAAAATCAGTTTTTAAGGATACCCCAATTGTTTTAGGAGGATTAGAAGCAAGCTTAAGAAGATTTGGCCATTATGATTGGTGGCAGAATCAAGTAAGACATTCAATCTTACTTGATTCAAAAGCAGATCTTCTGATTTTTGGCATGTCGGAATTGACACTAAACACTTTGGTTATACTTTTAAAGAGAGGAGTTCCATTTAGTAAAATCAGATATCTTGAAGGTACTGCTTTTTATACAACCAATCCAAAAGAAGTGCCGAAAGATTATTTACCTTTAAATTCCTTTGAAGAAATAAGCAGCGATATTGTGTCTTACAACCAAGCGTATAAAATCTTTTACAAAGCAAATACGACTTCAAAAACCACCGGGTTAATCCAACGGGATGGAAATAAGTTCGTTGTACAAAATCCCCCTTCAAGACCATTAACCGAAAAAGAAATGGATCATATTTATTCTTTACCATTTACTAAGGAGATTCATCCAAACTTAAAATCGGATCATGTTCTCCAATCGTTGGAATCTGTAAGATCGACCATCGTCACACATAGAGGATGCTATGGGGAGTGCAATTTTTGCGCAATAGCACTACATCAAGGAAGAACAGTTCAATCAAGGTCTATAAACTCAATTATACAAGAGGTGACCCGCTTAACCGAAAGCAATTCATTTAAAGGGACTATAACCGATCTTGGCGGGCCTACGGCGAACATGTATGGTTTTGAATGTGCTAAAAAAGAGTTGAAGGGTCCTTGTGAAAATCAGAGATGTCTTTTTCCAAATGTTTGTCATAGCTTGAAACCGAACCATGAGAAATACCTTGTTTTGCTTGATGAAGTTTCTAAAATCGATGGAGTTAACCATGTTTTCATCTCATCAGGAATAAGACCTGATCTCATATATTCAGATGAACATAATGGGAAAGCGTTCTTGGAAAAACTTGTACGCAACCATACAAGTGGTTATTTGAAACTGGCTCCTGAGCACTTTTCAAAGAGGGTTCTGAATGCAATGGGAAAAGACACCGGTAGCTATTTTGAAAAAATATTCAAAGATTTTTATCAATTATGCAAAAAAAACAATAAAAACCAATTTATCATGGCTTACTTGATGGTAGGGCATCCGGGTGAAGGGTTGGATGAGAATTTGGAACTTGCACAAAACATCCGATTCTATTTTAAGGATAAGGAACAGCCAATACAAATCTTTACCCCTACACCTTCCACAACTTCTACAACTATTTTTTATACCGGTTATGATCCTTTCTCAGGAAAGAAAATAAATGTCGTCAAAAAAAATAAAGAGAGAAATACATATAAAAAAAGAGCATTATTACAACTACGGGAGGATGAGAAAATTGAAAAAAATGAAGGCGTTGGTAAAAGAAAAACCAGAAAGAGGGTTCAAATTAAAGGAAGTAGAAATATCGGAAGAACTAAAAGACGACGAAGTTCTAATAAAGGTTAAATACGCATCAATTTGCGGAACAGATCTTCACATTTATCAGTGGAATGAATGGGCGCAAAACAGGATCAAGACACCTCAAATCGGTGGCCATGAATTTTCAGGAGAAGTTGTTAAAGTTGGAAAAAGCGTCAAGCTCGTAAAAGAAGGAGATTTTGTTTCCGCAGAAACACATATTCCTTGCACGAGATGTAAGATGTGTCGAACGGGAAATATGCACATATGCTTAAACATGGAGATTTTGGGTGTGGACAGAGACGGAATATTTGCGGAATACGCCAAGGTACCGGAAGTTGTTTTGTGGAAAAATGATCCGGAAATCCCCCAATATATGGCTTCTGTGCAAGAGCCCCTTGGAAACGCAGTTTACACAGTGACCAGCGGGGATATATCCGGTAAAAGTGTTCTTATAACAGGTGCTGGCCCAATAGGAATTATGGCAATACAGGTAGCAAAGGCTTTAGGAGCAGGTCCTGTTATAGTAAGTGAGGTAAAAGAATTTCGCCTTGACTTGGCTAAAAAGAACGGTGCAGATTATCTTGTAAATCCTGGGAATGAAGATGCCTATTCCAAGATAATGGAAATCACTGGTCATGAAGGGGTAGATGCTGTGTTGGAAATGTCGGGTAATGAAAGTGCTTTTAATTTAGGAATGAAATCTGTAATCCCCGGAGGACACATCTCAATTCTTGGTTTATTTGACAAAAATGTGAGTTTGGATATTAACGCTGGTATTTTTAAAAATATTACTATGTACGGAATCACTGGCCGAAAGATGTTTGAAACGTGGTACAAATTATCCAGTTTATTAAACACAAAGAAAATTGATTTGGATAAGATCATTACAGACGTCATTCCCTTTGAGAATTGGAAGGAAGGATTCGAAAAGATGGAAGAAGGAAAATGCGGAAAAGTGGTGCTAAAGATATAAAATTAAAACAAAACAAAAAAACAATCAATAATGGAAGGGTAATCCTGCTTTGGGTTATCCTTCTTTCAGTCTTTTCAATCATTATCTATAGAACTTTTGACCTTCAAATTAGAAAATCTGATGAATATTCTCAGTATTTCGATTCCATGCGATTAAAAAGAGAAGAAATACCTGCTTACAGAGGAAATATTTATGATCGTAATGGCGTTCTTTTGGCTTATACGAAAGTGAATCGTTATATTAGTTTATCTGAAAGTCTTAAAGGAATATATGGTACATCTAGAGATGTTTTAATTGACGACATTTCACAGTTAACCGGTTTGTCTGAACTAAACATTAATGATGCCATCAACAACAACAAAGACATTCTCATCAGGCCCGACATTTCTGTTGTAAACCCAAATATCTCCTTAAAATATGACTTTGAAAGGAAATATGATTTTTCTGGCTCTCTCAGTCATGTGGTAGGATATGTGGACAGCGATCTGAAAGGTGTGGCAGGGGTTGAAAAGACATTCAATGACAATCTACAGGGAATAAATGGTATCAGTCAGATTGAAGTTGACTCGAGAACACGTCAGTTAAAGAAACAAACGGTAAGAAAACCTCAGAAGGGTCAAGATATTTACCTTTCAATAGATCTCCAACTTCAGCATTATATAGAAGCTTTGTTAGAAGACGTTAACAATCCTTCAGTGGTACTTGTATCTTCCCCCACATCCGGAGAATTATTAGCAATGGTTTCAAAACCGTTTTATGAAAGTTCAAGGATGAGTAAACCTCTGTTAGAAGAAGAATGGCAAATTATGATGCAAGATGAAGATAAAAGCTTCTTAAACAGGGCGATTTCCGCTACTTATAATCCTGGCAGCTTAATCAAACCCTTTATGGCACTTTCGGTTTTATCAGACAATAATAAATCAGTCCATGAATCAGTCACTGAAAGATTGTTCTGTGAAGGTGAATTTTCATTATATTCAAATGATAGAACAAAAGAATACAAATACAGAGATTGGATTAGTACAGGTCATGGCACAGTGACATTGTTCGATGCAATCAAGGAGTCTTGTAATGTATATTTCTACAACAAAGGCTTGGAACTGGGGATCGACTATCTTAAAAACATCAGTGATACCATTGGTTTAACGATGAAATCAGAAATAAGTTTGCCGGAAGAGAAAACAGGAACATATCCATCCAGTTTTTGGAAAACTGAAACACTTGGTGAAAGCTGGTATTTGGGGGACACGGTCTTATCGTCAATTGGTCAGGGGTATGTTAGACTGACTCCTGTTGAAATGTTGAAACTCTTCGAGCTTATTTCTCTGGAAGGGAGTAAGCATAAATCATTCATTACTGCGAATCCATTTTCTCTACCCAAAGAATATTTAACGTTACCCCAATCACATTGGATGTATTTGAAGCTGGCTATGAATGCAGTTGTTTCACAAAGAGGCGGGACAGCTTTTTCTTCTTTTAGTGATGCTTTGTATAAAAAACAACTGGCCGGAAAAACAGGTACGGCTGAAACGGGGGAAGAAGGGGAATATCATGCATTTTTTGCCGGTTTTTACCCCTTGAATCAACCCCAATACTGTGTATTGGTATTAATGGAAAACGGGGGTTATGGAGGTCAAAACGCAGCACCGGTTGCCAGATCAATTTTTGATTTTCTTATTGAAGAAGATTAAAATATATATTAACCAGCTACAAAATGGTTCTTTAAATACTCACAAAGGATTTGTGCAGGAATCATATTATATTGAGAAAAATTTTGATTAAAATCATCGCATGTTTTTTCATCTGATTTATCCAATATGACTTTGATTGATAAAAATTTACAATTATTTACAATAGAAACCTTCGCCATTACAGCTGAATCCATATCTAAAGCAAGAGCACGGTATCTTTCGTATAAATCATCTCTAAATGACTTTTCGTCAACGATTCTGTCACCTGAAATAATTTTCCCCCGTTTGATCCCGGAAAACTGATGTTTAATGCTGGAAAGAGTATCCAAATCACCCCTGATTGCCGGATTTGGTTCGTTTTCTTTAAGCCTTTTATCGTATTCATGATAAGCTTCACCGATCACAACATCACCCACTGCTAATTCATCTGTCAGAGCACCGGCTCCTGAAACTAAGAAAATATTGTTTATTGAATAATCGTCAATAAGCTTTTGTGTGATAAACGCTGATTCAACTTTTCCAAAGATACCGGAACATGTTACTATTTCATTCCTACCAAGGAGTCCTCTTTTTATTTCTCTTTGAAAGACCATTTTTCTTTCAAATGTTACCATATTTTCAGTTATCGGTTCTAACTCGCTTTCAAAAACACTTAGAACAAGTACCATGATGAACCCTCCATTCTTGGGAAATAAATGGTGTGCTCAGCGGGATTTGAACCCGCAACCTTTGGATCCGGAGTCCAATACTCTATCCAGTTGAGCCATGAGCACCTTGTGAACATAAACGATAGCCTTCTGGTACTGAAAACCTGAATCCATACACATTGATGTTTTCTGGAATCATATCATTTCTTTGTGTGGAATAAATGTATGGATTTAACTCGTAAATACTAAATGAATGATCAAAATCTTTAACAACGCTAAATATTTCCTTGCCACCTGATAAATATAAAACATCTGAGCACATATTCTGAATACATAGCCTGATTTCGCTTTTAGATAAAGTATTAACGTTAAATCTGAACGCCCATGAAGGTGAATGGATATAAATCTCTGCAATGCTTTTGGCACTTTCTGAATCAATGATCGACTTGGAATTTTTGATTGTTCTACCTGCATACCTCAAAGAAGTCTGAGAGTAAACAGTTGAATATCTTTCGTCGACCAAGTAGATCTCCTTTTCAACTGTTTCAAACACTATTTTCGAGAAAAGAAGTGCTTTATCCGTCGCAGGCGTAAATTTCATATCTGGCCTTAGAGGTAATCCAATAACGATCTCTTCAGGATTGTAATCATCGACAAGTTCTTTTACAGTTTCCTTTAATAAATGATTATTTTCAATAAACCCCTTGGCAAATGCCATTCTCATCTTTTTTGAGGCAATGGCATAGCCAATTCTTTTATCACCATAATCAAAGGCTAATACTTCCATTATCTATTCTTTAATAAGATCTAAATAAATAATCTAAAGCACATCGTTTTAGAACAACACTTTTTAATGGCTTAACCGATTCTCGTTCAAAATCCTTCTGAATTTCCTCTAAATCTGTATTCTTTACTGCTATTGATAGGGATGAAGCTGAAAAAACTTCTTTCGGTGTTTGAATTATCTTTGCAAAATACCCTCTCTTCTTTATTAAGTCAAAAGCTTTGGTCATTTCTGAATAATTAACAAATATCATTAAAGAATTCAGTTCATCTGCAGCGATAAATTTAGTTTGCAATTGAAAAATACACCTCCGTTTATTTCAAAAAAGGCAACATCGGGTATTCAATCAGGTTGAGTACTTTTCTGCCACTTTTTCCGACGAAATATCTCAAATAGTCATCGATGACTATTTTATCGATAATCGATTCCAACATAAATGTTGAACTGTTTAGTTCTTCTATTAAGGCATTATAATCTTTGCTTTTAATCTGTCCTTTATCAATCATACCAATTTCATCTAAAACTGATACGATTAAATTCCACTTTTTTTCACTAAGTGATAATCTTTCAAAGACCGTGTCTTTTAGTTTTTCCAATACTTTTAATCCATTGGAACAACCAACCTCAATCAATGATATTATATCATCCTTTTCGGGGAGGAAGTCAAACTGCTTGTGAATATATTCTTTGGTATCTGCTTTATTGTAGAGTAAATGAAAAATGGGTGTTGCCCCTTTTTTTTCTACCGGATTAGAAATGGAAAGAATGTCAATTGGATTTAACGGTGGATCTAAGAGACAAATATTCGAGTTTTTAGGGAACTGCATTGTTCCGCCAATTTCATAAGTTGTAATAAATAATTTTACCTTGGAAACTGAAATAAGTTCCTCGATCTTAGATCTTTGAAATGATTTAAGCGAAGAATTATAAAATACAACTTCACCATTGTGGAAATTATCCGATAGAACATTTCCCAAAAGACGGGTAAGGTTGACAGTTTTATCTGCTGAATTCACAAAAACAGCAGTAAAATTACTGTTTTGAACTAACTGTTGTATGTAATTTATTGGTTCTGGATGATCTCTACGATCGACAAGTCCCTTTTTGTGTCTTTTCAAATGTTCAATTAATATTTTATCGAACTTAAAAAATGCTTTCATTTTATTTTTTTCGGGGTCTGAGAGAACACCGGATAATACCATTATATTTGTATCTTCTAATTCAGACAATCTCTCACTTAATCGCTCAAGTAGTTGTCTAGTTTTGATTTCTTCCGTTAAAAGATACTCAAGATCTAGAAAAATGAAGTTTTTAATATCAGAAAATTTATCAAAGTGTTTTAATAAAAAAGGAATGGTGGTAAAAAGTGTTGTTTCTTTGAAATCTTGGTCAGGATTTACAATAACTTGAGTGGATAAGGCATCAAATCGTCCAATGGTCTTCAATCGCGATGAGAGAAACATATTAGAAGGTAACACGATTAGGATTTTCTCTTTATCCTGTTCGCATTTGATCATCTTTGATACTAACATCAGCTCCTGAGCCTTCAAAGAAGAAAACAAGCCTGTAATTCCTGTTTTTGTCTCTAATATTTTTAAAAAGGCTGGGTACTTTGTCATCAATTTATGGTTCAATTCTCTTTTCAATATTGTAATGTCCTGGTCCTTGTGGTTACTATTTTGATTCTCCCAGTTGTTAATCAAATCGAAAACGAAATTTCTATCAGATTCCTCGTTTTTAAATGTAGGATCGATGAAGTATTTAATATCCTTTATAAAAATCTGGATGTGCTTTGTTTTGTAATGCCAGATGGTCTTAATATTGCCAACAAGATCGCATTTAAGTAAATTTGGGCGAATATACCTGAAATCGTCAATTTTTGACGCCAGATTGAAACCGATTGAATCAATAAAATACTTCCCCTGTTTTAAAATCATTCTTATATGTTGATTCCTTGACCCCATTAATTTTAGCTTATCAACAGAAAGATTTTTCATTAAAAAAACAGGCTCGTGGTTTGCCTGTCCATAGGGTCTCAATAATTCAAGTTTTTCCAACAATTCATCTGAAATGTCACTGATGTCAATTTCAGCATCGATATATATCTTGGAAGTAAAAGAATCACTTCCATATAATTTATAAAACCTGAAAGAAAGATCCTCTCTTAGTCTCTCAATATTGCTCTTATCAATTGTAAAGCCTGCAGCCATGGGATGGCCACCAAACTCTTCAAAATTTGAAGAAACATCTGAAAATAGTTCCATGATATTCACTTGGTCTATACTTCTTGCAGAACCTCTTCCAACCCCGTTTTCATCAATCGAAATCATCAAGGTGGGTTTATAGAATTTTGCAGTCAACCTTGAAGAAACAATTCCAATTACACCGGGATGCCAGTCTTTTTTTGCAAGTACTAATACCGGTGAATCAGCGACTATTGGATTATTCTGAATCATATTGATTGCTTCAGTGTAGATTTGATTTTCAATGTATTGCCTTTTGCTGTTTTGCTCCATGAGAAAATTTGATAATTCTCTAGCTTCTGCTTCATCTTCTGTTAAAAGTAGCTTTAAAGCAGTTTCCGCACTTCCAAGTCTTCCAACAGCATTTAATTTTGGAGCGATTTTAAATCCAATATCATGAGTTTGTAGATGAGTGGTATCTATACCAGAAATCTTCATAAGTCTTTTTAATCCTACGTGACTTGTTTCTGCAAGATTTACTATACCCTTTTTGACAATCATTCGATTCTCGCTTATCATAGGAACGATATCAGCAACAGTTCCCAGGGCGACTAAATCCAAATATTTTTCTATATCAATAGGTCTACCAAGTCTTTCAATCAGTGCGTCCATACACTTAAAAGCAACTCCCACACCAGCCAATCCCTTGAATGGGTAGGAATCATCTGTGCGTTTGGGATTAACAACGGCACATGCTTCAGGTAATTCATCCTGAACTTCGTGATGATCAGTTATGATAATCTTGAATTGAAGAAAATTAGCATATTTTACCTCCTCAACAGAGGTAATACCGCAATCAACTGTGAGGATATTCTTGATTTTTCGATTAAAAAGCTCCATAATGGCTGTTTTACTTAATCCATAACCTTCCTCAAGCCGAGTTGGTATGTAATAAATAACATTCCAACCTAACTCTTTGAGAATCGAATAAACCAAAGCGGTTGAAGTAACACCATCAACATCATAATCGCCATAAATGGCAATAGTTTCATTTTTCTTTTTGATCTTGAACAACGTTTCCACGAATGCTTCCATGTCTTTCAACAAAAAAGGATCGTGAAATCTTTCAGATTCTAAATGCAAATACTCAGTTATATCCGTTCGCTGCTCCAATTTGTTATTCACAAATATGGTAGCAAGAAGCTCCGGGATATTGTATTTTTGAACCAGTCTTTGAACTTCTTCTTTATCCGGCTCTTGAACAATCCACTCGCACTTCATCCTCCTTAACTCCTTTTTATTTATTTTCACTAATTATACCATAAAGAGGAAACGTCTTATCTTTTGTTAACGTTGTTTTTAATAATAAGGGTAATCATTTATTCATAGCAATAGAAGACTTGAGTTATTAGTTTCTCTGATTACCAGTTTCTGATATAATACTTTGCAGGAAATAGAGTGAAAGGGGCAAGAAATTGGAAAGGTTAGAAAACAGTCAGGATATAACGGAAAAAGAAAAATCAGAGATAATTTCCTCCGAAAAGAAAAAAACCTTTTCATACAAATGGTTGATGCTAACCGTTATATCAGGCTTGATCATCGTTGTTGTTTTTTTCTTTATTGGTGATTTTCAAGAAAATATAAACGTTTTTAAAAACATAGATTTCTTTTGGCTTGCCTTATCTGGGCTATGTTTGGTCATATTTTGGTTATCTGAATCGCTTACAATCTATACCACGGCTAAAATATCCGGGGTAAAGTTATCTCTTTTGCAGGCGATTGAAACAAATATGGTCGGCCAATTTTATAATTCCGTTACGCCTTTTGCAAGTGGTGGACAACCTATGCAGATTCTAAGATTATACCGATTGGGTATCGATGTATCAAAGGCAACAGCTGTTTTAATGTCAAGATTTTTGATTTATCAATCCGTAATTACAATATTAGGAGTTTTTATTATGATCATTTTTTTCGATAGAATGAGTTCTCTACCCTCATTTTCTGTATTAGCGATTTTTGGTTTCCTTATTAACTCTGCAGTCATCTTTTTTTTACTTATCTTTTCTTTCAGTCCTGCTCTTACTAAAAAAATTTTTGACTTGATACTTTTTTTTGTCTCCCCGTTTAAATTTGGTAAAAAGATGAAAGAGAGTGAGAATAAATGGATCGAGAAAATCGGTGAATTTCATACAGCTATGAAAAATCTGGGGAAAGCTCCTTTTAAACTTCTTATTGCCTTTGTATTTACTTCCGTTCAAATCTTCTTTTTCTTTTCCATCCCCTATTGTATATATAGAATGTTGGAACCGCCAATAGTAGCTTTCTCCGAAATTTTTTCATTTCAGGGAATACTGTTCCTTATCATATCTTTTGTGCCTGTTCCTGGAGCAGGCGGAGCAGCAGAAGGGGGATTTTATTTGTTTTTTAAGAACTTCTTTTCTCCTGTAAATATTGCCGGTGCTGTGATCATTTGGCGGATAATTTCATACTACTTGAATATTTTTATTGGTGCTCCCTTTGCTATGAAAATACCCAAGAAGAAAAAAGCATGATATAATGTTATTACTTTAAAAAAATGAGGTGATACCATTGAAAATCGATAATGTTTCTTTATATACTCCTGATATTTTAATTAAGAATGCTCAAGTTCTCTATGGAGAAAAAATTGAAAATATCTCGAGCTTGAGTTTAAAAGGAGAGAAATCAATTATATTTGTCCCGGGTTTTGTTGATACTCACAATCATGGATGTATGGGTGAGGACTTCTCAGATACTGATTTTGATGGACTCAAGAGAATGGAAAAATTTTTATACACCAGAGGTGTAACAACCGTTTTGGCAACAACTCTTTCGCTCCCCTTTGATAAGATAAAAAAGGTTGTTACCTTAATCAGAAACTATCGGGAGAAAAACCCCGCAAGTTCTATAGCGGGAATTCATCTTGAAGGGCCATTTGTTAATTTAGAGAAGAAAGGGGCTCAAAATCCGGATTACATAAAAGCACCTTGTGATCATGAGATCGAATTCATATTGGATAACAAAGACCTGATAAAGGTCATTACTGTTGCACCGGAAGTCGTAGGAAATGAGGTTATTCAAACGCTATCTTCAAATGAGATTACCGTTTCTATCGGACATACTTGTTCCGATTTCAAGCGTTCAACATCTGCTTTAAATTCGGGAGCCAGTCGGTTTACCCATTTATTCAATGCAATGACACCTATTCATCATAGAGAACTGGGTTCATCCGGAGCAGGGCTTCTTTCAGATGCGTATGTAGAAATTATTTGCGACTTGATTCATCTTTCAAAAGAAACGATACAACTGGTTTTCAAAACAAAGGATACTGACAAGATCATCTTTATTTCAGATGCCATGGAAGCAACCGGGCTCAAACCGGGGAAATACACCTTGGGGGGCCTTGAAGTGATTGTGGACAAGAGTTCAGCCAGATTAGCAGATGGGACCCTTGCCGGATCGGTTTTGAAATTAGACGATGCATTAAGAAATGTAAATAGTTTCCTGTCAAACGCTTTTCAAGATGTCCTCAAATGCCTGACAAAAAATCCCTCGATTAGTTCAGGACTTACTTCAGGAACCATTGATGTGGGACAACAGGCTGATTTTGTTCTTCTTGATCATGATTTGAAAGTCATCAAAACCGTTAAAGGTGGGAAAACGGTTTACGAAATCTGAAAATATTACAGTTTCTAAATACCAAGACGTTGTTCACGTCTCAAGATTAAAACGAACAGAATAAAGCCTGTTAATCCAAAGATAAAACCTGATAGTTGGTTAGCACTCATGATTTCTTTTAGGAACAGCCAAGCCCATACAATACTCAATATCGGTTCACCTACAATGGCAAAGGAGACCTCAGGAGCTTTGAATTTCTTCAATGAAACATTTACCGCCAGATATCCAAGAAAGGAACATGCCCCTCCCAACCAAAGGATCAGAAGAAAATCGCGCAAGCTTCCAATGGCAAAACCAATTCGATTGATCATGATTGGAATCAGCAACACACCCATCCCAATGATGTACAGATAGATATTTAAAATAATCGGACTGATTTTTACAATTAGTCTTTTAACTCCCACGAGATAAATACAGATCATCATAATTCCCAAAGAAGAATACAGATCACCTATACCAAGATGGGTATCAGTCTGAAAATCGCCTATTCCCATAATAATGATTCCCATGGAAGTTATGGTGAGGGGGATTAGCATAATCTTTGACATGGCTTCTTTATAAAACAGGATGCTCAAAAAACTGACCAAAACAGGCTGAATCAGGATAGGAATGACTCCACCAGCCACAGTTGTATATGAAAACGCCCTAATCCACAGGAAAAAATGCATTCCCAATGAGATTCCGGAAATAAGCAGGACGAACAAATCAGTTCTGTTAAAGGAAACCGTTTTTTCTCTCTTATGCCGGTTTTTAAGATAAAAAAACAAAAAAAATAAAAAACCAAAAAAAAGTCTGTAAAAGGCGATTTTGATAGGTTCTTCCCCACATAGTTTGATTACAGGTCCGGCTGTTGATAACACAACAATGCCTGATAAGAGGATGAAAAGCGAATTGGTCTTCTTTATCATAAATTCTTATTGAACAACTTGATGATTTCAAAGAGCCATAGAATAAGACTGGCAAATAAGATTGAAATAATCAGTTCAGAAAATTTAAGCGCTGTTGTTCCAAAGATATCCTGGAAAAAAGGCACGTAAATCACAACAAGTTGAAGGAGAAAACTAATCGCCACTGCTCCATATAAATACGGATTGTTTCCCGAGCCGTGTTTGAAAACTGATTTGTGACTTCTTATACAAAAAGTAAAGAACAGTTGAGAAAACACCAGTGTACTAAACAACAGCGTTCTCCAGGTTCCTTCCGCCACTTCCAGATTCTTGAAAGACAGACTCGGTATAAGGGTAAAAACAGCTATGATCAGTCCGGTTAAAATCAAATAAGTCCACTTCGTGCCGATGATATTTCCACCGATGGGGTTGGGTTTTCTCTTCATGATATTCTTTTCAGCAGGCTCTATGGATAAAGAGAGGGCGGGAAAGCCGTCGCTAACTAGATTTACCCAAAGAATTTGGAGTGGCAATAAGGGTAACGGCACACCAAGAAAGGGACCTAAAAGCATGATCCAAATCTCAGCCATATTGGAAGCAAGGATATATTTAATAAACTTTTGGATATTGTCGTATATGGTTCTTCCTTCTTTAACAGCGGCAACTATTGTTGAAAAATTATCATCCAGTAAAACCATGTCGGATACTTCTTTAGAAACATCAGTGCCGGTAATTCCCATAGCCAATCCAATATCTGCGCGTTTAAGTGCCGGCGCATCATTCACACCATCACCGGTCATGGATACAATTTTACCCTGTCTTTGCAAACTTTTCACAATAGATAATTTGTTTTCAGGAGTTACCCTGGCATACACGGATTTTTGGTTTACAATTTTGTCTATTTCACCGTCCGTTTTCCCCTCTATCTCTCTTCCCAATATGACCTCTTCCCTATCTTCTATCATATTCAGCTTTTGGGCGATGTATCCGGCTGTTAGGGGATGGTCTCCCGTTATCATGATGGGTCTGATACCGGCATCTTTCGCTGTTGCAATAGCCTCTTTTACCCCTTCCCTTTCAGGATCCATCATGCCGAACATCCCGATGAAAGTCATTTCACTTTCTTTATGTTCGTAATCTTCGTCTATTTCGTAATCCACATTCTTATAAGCAATCCCCAAGACTCTCATACCGTTTTTGGCTAGTTTGTTATGCTCTTCCATGATCTTTTTCTTCCATTGATCATCCAATGCGAAAATTTCTTCACCGTCCAAAACCTGATTGCAATTCTTAATGAGTTGATCAACAGCCCCTTTAGTAAAAGCTACATTGTGATCAATGTCCAAAAGTTTGAGATATTTGTGAATCCTTGTGTTTTTGTTATCCAATTGTTCAAACAAAATATCGTGAACAGTTGACATCATCTTTCTTTCCGATTCGAATGGGATTTCACTGATTCTTGGAAAGATTTCAGCATATTCATCTTTTCCCATGCCAACCTTTTTGGCAGCATATACCAGTGCACCTTCTGTGGGATCGCCAATGACATCAAAATCTTGCTTCCTATTCTTAGCGGGTTCTAATCTAGCATCATTACACATACTTCCCCCAAGAAGCATCAAGCTCAGCGCACTTTGATCATCTTCCGGAAGAGAATCAGGATCATCAGCGTCTTCCTTGCCAAAATCCAAACGGTTTCCTGCCAATTCCAGTACTGTAACTCTCATTCGGTTTTCTGTGATGGTTCCCGTTTTATCCGAGCAAATGACATTGACCGATCCCAAAGTTTCAACTGCCATCAAACGTCTCACCAAGGCATTTCTTGAAAGCATGCGTCTGGCTCCAAGAGCCAATGCAATTGTAACAACCGTCGGAAGTCCCTCAGGAACGGCAGCAACCGCAAAAGATACGGCAGTCATGAACATCACCTTTAAGTCTTCTCCACGAAGGATGCCCATTAAAAAGATGATGGCCACAATCGCCAAAGAGGCAAAGGCAAGTATCCTGCCAAGTTTTTCAAGCCTTTTTTGCATGGGAGTTTGGCCTTCTTCATCCTCTTGGAGCATGGAGGCAATCTTTCCAATTTCCGTTTTCATCCCCGTTCTTACAACCACTCCGACACCTCTGCCGTAACTGACAACAGTCCCTGAGTAGGCCATGTTTTTTCTCCCGGCTAAATCAGTGTCTTTTTCAAAGACTTCATCAGACTCTTTTTCAACCGGTTGGGATTCACCGGTGAGTGCAGACTCTTGGATCTTTAGATTATATGCATCGATTAATCTTAAATCTGCAGGTACATAATTGCCTGCTTCAAGAAAAACAACATCACCGGGAACTATTTCGGTTGATGAGACGACCTTTTCAGTACCTGACCTTTTGACACGTACTTTGGGAATGGATAACTTCTTTAAGGTACTCATGGCCTTTTCAGCACGATATTCCTGAGAAAAGCCAATTAAAGCGTTGATCAGAAGAATGATAGAGATGACAATTGTGTCCCTTAATTCACCAATAAGACCGGTTATTACCGCTGCCACCAGTAATACGATTACAATTGTTGAGGTAAACTGCATGAGGAAAATTTTTATAGGGTTTCTTCCTTTTTTTTCTTCCAATTCATTTTTCCCGTATTCTTCGAGCCTTTGTTGAAGTGTAGAATCTTGAATACCGCTATTTATATCAGTATTCAGTTTCTTTTCTGTTTCATCGATTGTATAATGATGCCAAAGTTGTTTGTCCATCAAATCACCCACTTATCAATATAATAAAGTATAACAGAGAAATTAAACCAGTTAATCCTGAAATTCCAGTTTTACTTAAGAACTGATTTGCAAAATTTTTTGAAATCTTCATAGGTATAGAAATTACCATGAGTAATGATAATTTTTTTGGGTTCAAATTTCAAGACTTTTTTTAAACTTAACTTCCATTCTTCTACATTGTATGCAAAAAGAGGCTTTTCCGGTTTTTCAGGAATAAAAAAACTCATCATCAAATCTCCCACAATGGCTGTTTGATCGTCTAAAAAGACAGAAACTGACCCGGGGGTATGGCCGGGGGTGGCAACGAGTTTTCCGGCAATCCCGAAGGG
>CAZRYM010000007.1:59013-63941 GCA_964604305.1 uncultured Thermotogaceae bacterium
GCTTTCGTCATGCTTAACTTAATTGGAATGATGTTCATCCTATCCACACCCCTTGTTCTGTTGTATAATGATTATACATCAAAATGAAGGAGTTGGAAGATGAAGGAAAAATATCTTCAAGTGATTGATTATTGGGATGATTTGTTTGATTCAGGTCTTGTAAATCTCGATTTCATAAGAACTGGTATACCGATAAAGGATATTGAAGAGTCCCTTTGCTGGATGTTACAAAAAAAAGGACATATACTTGATTTTGGTTGTGGTAATGGAACGCTATTATTAAGGTCAGTTGCTCTTACCGGTGAATGGGGACTGGGGATCGATCTTTCTGGTGAAGCGATAAAAAGGGCAAAAGAAGCATCGCAGAAATTAAAAATTTCAAACCAGGTTGAATTTGTAGCCGCCTCTGTCGAATATTTGAAGGATATAAATGATTCTTTTTTTACCTCTGTGATACTTTCCAATATTTTAGATAACCTACTGCCTTCAGATGGCTTGTTATTGATAGAAACAATCAAAAAAAAGATAAAAAAAGGCGGAAGATTATTTCTAAAATTAAATGACTACAAGGATAAAGAAAAGATGATTGCAGATGGTGCCGTGGAAATTGGCGAGAATGTCTTTAAAGAAAAAGATGGACTCTATTTGTGGAACATAGATAATAAAGCTGTCAGATCGATTTTTGAAGGGGTATTTGAAATAGAAGCAGAAAAAAAAGTTGAATTGATGGGAACGATAAACAGGTCGTTTCATTTAATTAAAAGATGAACGATTGGCTTTTTCCAATTCTAAAAGTTTCTTTTTTAAACTCAATCCAGCAGAGAAACCGCCCAACGCCCCATCTTTTCTGATAACCCTGTGACAAGGGATAACCATTAGCAATGGATTGCTCCCTATGGCATTTGCAACGGCTCTAACTGCAGTAGGCTGACCAATCTGTTCTGCAACGTCAGAATACGAACTACAAATCCCGTAAGGAATTGTCAACAATGCCTGCCATACCTTTTTTTGAAATTGAGTGCCATGTTGGGAGTCTTCACTTAGTTGATCTTCGTTGAAGAGCCATTTCAAATAGTTGTTAAAGTTAAACTTTTTTCTATCACCTTTGATGTATTGTTTGATTTGGTCTTCTATGATTAGTAAATCCTTTGGCTTTTCTCCAATGAATGATTGTTGAGGGGTGGATATGGTCTGCTTTGCCTTAACAAATGAAATTTCGTACAAATTCTTTTTTTCAAATATAACGGAAAAGAACCCAATAGGCGTTTGCATCAGAAAATCCATTTCAATCATCTCCCAACAAGTTCAAATTCTTGATCTTTCTTTTTTCTGCTGCTTCCAGTATCTGTCTTACTCTTTTTACTTTTTCCTGATCTTCTTCATCTAAACTTTTCTCTTCATTTTCCATCTTCATTAAGATTCTGTCAAGATCAGCGTATTTCAACTTCAAAGCAAATTCATCGGTGATCCCTGGTATCAGATCGGGGGAGGGGGATTTGTTGATGATGGTATCGGGAATCTTTAATTCTCGAGCCAATTCATAGACCTGTGTTTTATACAGATGCATGATGGGTTCGATATCAGTAGAATCATCACCCCATTTAACGTAAAATCCTGTCAACAGTTCAGTTCTATTCGTTGTACCCATAACTGCAAGATTTTTCTGTTCAGCCTCCAGATAAAATAGACACATGCGTATTCTGTGCTTAATTCGATAAAAGGCATGCCCTTTCAGAAACTTTTCATTTCCCTTTCCTTCAAGGTCTTCGATAAATGTATCTTCTTTTGCCAACTCCTGCCATTTATTTCTTACGTATTTTTCCTGGATTTTTCTCGGAACGATCGAAGCGGGTGGTTTTAGTGAGTAAGCGCCTGTCTTTTTTAAAATTCCCTTGATATTCTTGATTTTGTATTGAATTCCCAAATGCTCGCACACCAACTTTGAATCATTAAGGGTGCTTTTAGCAGAGTCTCTTTCCGGTAACAGCAGTCCTAAAACATTCTCTGGGCCAATGGCTTCACAGCAGAGAGAGGCGACAACTGCTGAATCTATACCCCCGCTTATTCCAATAACACAACCGTTAAATGCATATTCTTCAACTGTTTTTTTTATGAATTCGATACACTGTTTTTTCATATCGATTTTCAACTCCCTCCTTATTCAGATCCTATTATATCATTCTTATCTGCAATTAAATTTATTTAACATGCGTCTATAAGTTATATTTTGAAGTAATGGTATAATCTTCTGTTAAGGAATAATTTTTGAAATATTGAAAAGTAAAGAAAGGGGGAAGTTTTGTGATAAGTCGTTCGCAGTTTACAGATTTGATAGTAAAAGAAGAGAAAGAACAATTAATCGGCATTTTAATTGATGCATTGGACAAAAAAGAGATAACTGTCAGAGAACTTTACAAAGAAAGGATTCTGCCTTCAATTGAGGATTTTGAATGTCCATTTCAGGAAGATCCACTGTGCATTTGGAAAGAGCATGTAAGAACATCCATTACCAGAACGATTATTGAGATCGTTTATCCGTATCTTCTCAAAGAGAGGAAACCTTCAAACGGGAAAAAAATCATTATGACATGTCCTTCGGAAGAATATCATGAACTGCCACTCAGGGTCGTTTCTGATTGGTTCGAGTTAAATGGTTTTAGGACAATATTTGCAGGGGGCAATACACCTCTTGCTTCCCTAATCTTGGCTTTGGATTATGAAAAACCTGATTATCTGGGATTAAGTGTTTCCAATCCATATAACTTATATAGGGCTCAAAATATCATTGAAGCCATTAGAAATAAGGACAAATCAATTGGTATTGTGGTTGGAGGAAGGGCTTTCAACAAAAACAGTGCTTTTGTAAAAAAGATGGATTATGATATTTTTCTGAAAAATATTGATGACATTGATTCCTTTTCTGAAGAATTAAACGATATCAAAAAAGAAAAGGACGGTGAATGACATGAGGCTGGCACTAAAAATTGCTTGGCGTTTCCTTAAGGAATCAAAAGGCCAATCGCTGCTTATTATTTCTGCCATCACTATTGGCGTTTCCGTTCAGATATTTATTGGTTTGTTGATACAGGGACTTCAGTTGAATCTTGTGGATCAGACCATTGGTAATTCTTCTCAAATCACAATCAGATCCACAAGAGCTGACGATGTTATCGTTAGTCCACAGGCTATGGTTGAAAAAATCAAAGTTTCTGAATACGCAGAAGAGATTACCAGTATATATCCTGTTTCGGAAACACCTGGTATTGTAAGACTTGAAAAACGTGATTTTTCTGCTTTTATAAGGGGCTTTGATTTTGAAGAAGCCAATAAAGTATATCAATTTGATGAAAGTATTGTTGAAGGTACACTCCCTAAAAATACCAATGAGGTGATCATTGGAACAGATATGGCCAAAGAGCTTTCCTTAAAAATTGGAGATGAAGTGAGTGTTGTGATTCCTCCTGTCATCATTTTTCCAAAAACGGTAAAAATCTCCGGAATATTTAAGCTTGGATTAGGTGCGGCAAACCGCTCATGGATCATATCTGAGATTAAAACCGTACAGAATCTTACCAATAAACCCAATACAGCCTCTTCAATCGAAATGCAGATCAAAGAACCGTTTGAGGCTGATATCATTGCAGCTAATATTGGTGAATTTTTAAAGGATGAACAGGTTAAGATTTTGAATTGGAAGGGAGAAAACGAAGACCTTCTAAGTGCATTGGGTGGTCAGAGCGTTTCAAGCATTATGATACAGGTATTTGTCATCATCTCAGTTTCATTGGCCATTGCGAGTGTGCTTGCCATCAGTGTGGTTCAAAAATCAAGACAGCTGGGAATTCTTAAGGCGATGGGAATTAAAAATTCAATGGCCGGTCAAATTTTCATTTATGAAGGTCTGATTTTAGGTGTATTTGGGGCTATTATGGGAACCCTTTTAGGTGTTGGTCTTATTTGGATGTTCACAACATTTGCAGTCAATCCGGATGGGACCGCTGTTGTTCCTGTTTATATCAATTACGGTTTCATTCTTCTTTCAATGGGAATAGCCGTTGCATCAGCCGTCATTTCAGCAACCATCCCCGGCAGACGATCTGCAAAACTCAGTCCAATTGAGGTGATTAGGAATGGATAATAAAGTCCTTCAACTTGAAAAAGTGAACAAAATATACGGAACCGTTGTCAAAACACAGGCATTATTTGATCTGGATCTTGAATTTGAAAGAGGTTCATTCAATGCCATCATCGGACAGTCAGGGAGTGGTAAAAGCACATTGCTGAATATCATCGGAGCCTTAGATAACCCTACTTCAGGAAAAGTGACGATAAATGGAATTGATATAACAAAGAAAAATCAAAAAGAGCTTTCTTCCATAAGAAACAAAACAATCGGGTTTATCTTTCAATTCCACTACCTGTTACCTGAATTTACAGCCTATGAGAACGTCCTCATGCCCTACTGGATGAATAACATAAATCCTCCAAAGGAAATCATTAACAAGGCCAATTATTTGATGGAAAAAATGGGGCTTAAAGAGGTAAAGGACAAACCGTCAACAAACATTTCCGGTGGACAGCAGCAGCGAACAGCCATAGCTCGTTCACTGATTAACAATCCGCCAATTATTTTGGCTGATGAACCCACCGGAAATCTGGATTCTGAAAATACTCAAACCGTTTATGATTTGCTCAGAGAGATCAACAAAGAATTTGATACCACCTTCATTTTAGTCACACACGATCAGCGGGTGGCTCAGATGGCAGATCGAATCATTGAGTTGAAAGACGGGAAGATCAAAATGGATGTTAATAATTCTATTGAGGATTGATGATGGAAGAAAAAATCATTATAGAAATACTTGATAAAGAACAAATTGATTTACTTAAACCCCTCTGGGAGCAATTAAGGGATTATCATCAGAAAC
>CAZRYM010000008.1:0-53977 GCA_964604305.1 uncultured Thermotogaceae bacterium
GAATAAGAGGTGAACAGAATATGCCAGATGAGATCTTATTGAAAATGAAGAATATAACAAAGGATTTTTATGGTAACCAGGTTCTCACAGGAGTCAATATGGAACTAAAAAGGGGCCATATCTTAGGCCTTGTTGGCGAAAACGGAGCCGGAAAATCCACTTTGATGAATATTCTCTTTGGTTCAACTGTTATTAAAGAAACCGGGGGATTTGAGGGTGAGATTGAGTTAGATGGAAAGATTTGTAATTTTGAATCTCCGTTTGATGCTCTTGACGCTGGAGTTGGGATGGTGCATCAGGAATTTATGCTCATACCCGGATTCCAAGCTGCTGAAAACATTATGTTAAACAGGGAATTAACACAAAGAAATTTTTGGGTTGATGTTTTCGGAGAAAGGTTAAGTTCTCTCAAAAATGAAGAAATGATAAAAAGAGCACAAAAATCAATCGATACCGTTGGTGTGGATCTCGATGCAAAAACTTTAGTTTCTGAAATGCCTGTTGCCCACAAGCAATTTACGGAAATCGCTCGTGAAATAGATAGAGAAGCTACCAAATTGCTTATACTCGATGAACCTACTGCCGTTTTAACAGAATCAGAAGCTGAGATCATGTTATCAGTTGTAAGAAGACTTGCTGATATGGGGATTTCCGTTGTTTTTATCTCTCACAGATTGAAAGAAATCATGCAAATCTGTGATGAATTAGTCGTTTTAAGAGATGGGAAGCTTGTCAAAGAAGTTCCAACAAAGGAAACAAATCCGGAACAAATCAGTGAATGGATGGTGGGTCGAGAAATTGGTGGTGGTCCTGCCAGAAAAGAACCAATAAAAAAAATAGAAGAGATGGAAACAGTTTTAAAGGTACGTAATCTTTGGGTTGATATGCCCGGAGAGCGTGTTATAAATGTAGATTTGGACATAAAAAAAGGTGAGATCTTTGGTATTGGTGGCCTTGCGGGACAAGGGAAACTGGGTATTCCCAATGGCATCATGGGTCTCTACCCTGCCGGGGGAAAAGTTGAATTCCGGGGTAAAAAGATTAAGCTAAACAATCCAAGGTTTGCACTTGATTCCGGAATGGCCTTTGTATCAGAGGACAGACGAGAAGTTGGTTTGCTTCTGGAAGAACCCATCGACTGGAATATCTCATTTACTGTTATGCAAACACAGGAAAAATATCTAAAAAAATTCCTGGGTGGATTGATTAAATGGAGAGATGACAGGGCTATTGCCAAACTCGCTCAGGAATACATTGATCTGTTGGAAATAAGATGTACCAGTTCCCGTCAACTTGCGAAAGAATTATCAGGGGGAAACCAGCAAAAGGTGTGTCTTGCCAAGGCATTTGCAGTAAGGCCTGATTTATTGTTTGTTTCCGAACCCACTCGCGGAATTGATGTGGGGGCAAAACAACTGGTTCTGGATACTCTGCACGAATACAACGAGAAATACGGTATCACAATAATTGTATGCTCATCAGAATTGGAAGAATTGAGAAGCATCAGTGATAGAGTCGCTATCGTATCTGAAGGTCGAATCGCGGGTATTCTGTCACCAACGGCACCGTTAAAAGAATTTGGTGCTTTGATGCTGGAAGCATGAGCAGATCAAGTATGAGAGGATGGAAGATAAATCATGATGGAAAAAATTAAGGATTTTTTAGAAGCGGCCGGATGGCCAAGGCTGATAATCGGACTGTTTTTATTGGCACTTTTCATAACGGCACCCTTTGTTGAAGTAAACATCTTTACCTCACTCAGTGACGTCATTGTCAGATTTGGTATGTGGGGTATACTCGTACTTGCAATGGTACCCATGGTTCAGGGTGGTTGTGGTTTGAATTTCGGTTTACCTCTTGGAATCATAGCCGGACTCCTTGGAGCGGTTACCAGTGTTGAATTGCAATTAACCGGTCTGGGAGGGTTTTTCTCAGCCGTTCTCTTTGCCATTCCTTTTGGAATCGCGTTAGGATTGCTTTACGGTGTGCTTTTAAACAAAGTTAAAGGCGATGAAATGACCATTGCGTTGTACGTTGGATTTTCCTCTGTAGCCTTTATGTCCATGATGTGGTTGAAACTCCCCTATAAAAGCCCGGATATGATATGGGCTTATGGAGGATCGGGACTGAGGACTACAATCAGTGTTGAAAAGTTTTGGTATCATGCATTAAATGATATCTGGACGATACAAATAGGAGATCATTTTTATTTCCCAACCGGCATGATTATATTTTTTGGGTTTATGTGTTTTCTGGTTTGGGTCTTTTTCCATACAAAAACAGGTACGGCCGTTACTGCCGCCGGTTCAAACCCGGAGTACGCAAGAGCTTCCGGTGTAAATGTAAATAAAATGAGGATCATTTCAGTAGTACTCACTACCGTACTCGCTGCAGTTGGGATCATCGTTTATGAACAGTCTTTCGGATTCATCCAGTTGTATTTGGGACCATTCTGGATGGCATTCCCGGCTGTTGCAGGCATACTCCTTGGTGGAGCATCCGTCCATAAAGCCACGATTATGAATGTTATCGTTGGAACGTTCCTGTTCCAGGGGATTTTAACAATGACACCTTCAGTTATCAATAACATCATACAAACAGATATGTCAGAGACAATAAGAATAATCGTATCCAATGGGTTGATTCTTTATGCCTTAACCAGGACGATAACGATTAAGAGTGCGAAGGTGAAAGCATGAGTACACTAAAATCAAAAGATAACAAAAATAGTGTAGCAAGATTTTTTGTGAATAATGCTGTACCCATATTATTTATTTTATTTGCCGTTTTGGCCATTCCAATGTCAGATCTTTCCATTGAATATCTTATTGCTGAAATGATCACCAGACTGGCAAGGTATTCGTTCCTGGTTCTGGCCCTTTTGATTCCGGTTATTGCAGGAATGGGGATGAACTTTGGTATTGTATTGGGAGCCATGGCAGGACAGATTGGACTTATTTTCGTTATGGATTGGAACGTCATGGGCGTACCTGCATTTTTTCTGGCGATCATCATCTCCATGCCATTGGCAGTATTCCTGGGATGGATGGCAGGAATAGCGCTAAATCACGCTAAGGGGCGTGAAATGGTAACTTCGTATATCCTGGGATTCTTTATTAACGGGGTTTATCAGCTTATAGTGCTCTACAGCATGGGCGCCATAATTCCCATTGGGAACAGCCAAATTGTACTTCCCAGGGGATATGGAATCAGAAACGCCATTGATTTGGTCAATTTGCGTAAGTCAGTGGACAGATTGATTCCTCTTGAGATCAATGGAATTGAGATACCCGTCATGACCTTTATTCTGGTTGCCATCTTGTGTGTGTTTATCATCTGGTTCCGAAAGACAAAACTGGGACAAGATATGAGAGCGGTCGGGCAGAATATGGAAGTGGCAAGAAATGCTGGTATACCCGTTGAAAGAACAAGAATTTTGGCTATCGTGATTTCAACTGTTCTGGCATGTATCGGCCAAATCATCTTCCTGCAGAATATTGGAACCATGAATACCTATAACAGTCATGAACAGATAGGGATGTTCTCAATTGCAGCCCTTCTTGTGGGTGGTGCTTCCGTTGCCAAGGCAAGCATCAAGAACGCCTTTGTGGGAATTATTTTGTTCCACATCATGTTTGTTGTAGCTCCTCGAGCAGGAAAAACTCTCATGGGAGAAGCACAGATCGGGGAATATTTCAGAGTGTTTGTCTCGTATGCCATTATCGCCATCGCATTGGCGTTGCATGCCTGGCGAAAAAATAAAGAAGCCGAGTTTGCCAGACGTTCTTTGAGAATTGACACAGAAGAAGCCACAGGCACTTCAAAGTAAGGTTGTGATTTGAATGAAAGGTTGGATAATTAAAAGCGTTTTAATTCTTGCTATTATAGTATTGGCTGTTTTTCTTTACGTCATTGGAAAAGAACACATTGTTTTCGTAGAGAATAACACTTTTACCATTGACGGCAAAATCTTTGAACCCTATGACTTGGTCAGGGTAACCCTTGATGGAGGAGACCCGGTTGAGCTCAAAAAACCGCGTGGAAGAAGTCTTGGAAGAGCCAAAGTATCTACAACAGGCCTCAATCACAAAGTTCTTGTTGAAATTTTGGACGATGACGATAATGTGATTGAAACCAAAGAGACTAAATTTAAAGTCAAGAACAATGTTGAAGAGCTTCTGCTGAATATCCCCGCTTTAATGAACGATGCAGAAGGTTGGGTGGCAAACAATCAAAAGACCATTTACGTGGAAAACAAACCCTTTACTGTTGATGGCAAGACCTATGAAGCCTATGAATTTGTGAGGGTTATCTTAGACAGAAGCAAATCATTGGAAATCAGGAAACCGGGTAATGGTCACACGGGAATGGACAAGGGTGTCGTTACGGATTTAAGACACACGCTTTATATTGAAATTATGGATAAAGACGAAAAAGTCCTTGAGTCAAAAGAAGTCTCCTATACCGTTGAGCATGCTCAAGATGAACTATTGATAAACATTCCGGCAGTAATGCACGATGCAGAAGGTTGGCTCACAGAATACCAAAAGTAAGCATTTGGAAAAAATGTCAAACAGGCTGCGGTGAAACATCTGCGGCCTTTTTTCTTGGAATAGTCAGAAATTCAATTGACTTTTTTGCAAAGTCTCAATAAAATCCTGTTTTTTCATGTATACTATAAACATAAAAAAGCAAACTTTACTGGGAGGGGTTACAAAATGGTTGGATTAATCACAGATTCAGCAAGTGATGTCCCACAAGAAATGATACAAAAAGAGGGTATTGAAGTTGTTCCTCTAAAAGTTATTCTTGGGGAAAAAGAATACAAAGATGCCGTGGAAATAGATGAAAAAAGATGTTTGGATTTCATGCAGGAGAACTTTGCAAAGACAACCGGAACGCCATATAATGACGTGAAAGAGGGTTTTGAAAACCTTCTGAAAAAAGGTATAAGGGAAATAATTGCCATCAACGTATCCAACAATATCAGCAATACTCACAGTGTCTTTCAAGTTGTAGTTAAAGAGCTATTGGCAAAAGACGCTAGTTTACGAATAGAAGTCATTGACACATTAAGCATTTCAATCGGGTCTGGTCTGCTGGTAAGTAAGGCTGTAGAACTGAGAAAAAAGGAGTTTGCCTTTGATGAGATGGTTGAAGAATTAAAAAAATATGTACCTCAGGATTTGGATGTTTATTACGTGATTCCTACGCTGAAATTCCTGAAAGCAGGAGGAAGAATTGGCAAAGTCAGCGGAACCATCGGAGAGGTGTTAAACCTTAAACCAATTATCATGGTAGGTAACGACGGGATTTATCACACAGCAGCTAAGGCCAGGGGCATGAAAAAATCCGTTAAGAAGATGAAAGAGATCTTCGAGAAGGTTACAGAGGGAAGAGAAGTGGAACAAGCAGCTATCTATACCAGCGGTTTAGAAGATGAAACCAGACAATTCGCCAAAGAAATTAAAGCCTTGTTGGTGGAGAAAGGAATTGACAATATCTTAGAGGGTAAAATCGTTCCTTCCATGTTGGTTCACGTAGGACCGGGACTGGTGGGTATAGCCTTCCGGTTGAAGTATCAATAATAATATTGATAATCAATGTTAAAAAGATGACCCCCCCACCTTATCATAGCGGGGGGGTTGGTTTTTATTGGTAGAGAAAACAGGCCACTTCATGTCCTGGTTTAATTTCCCTTAATGCGGGTATGTCCAGATGACACCTTTCAAAAGCCCTTGGACATCTGGAGACAAATCTGCACGCTTGTGGTGGATCAATGGGTGAAGGAACATCGCCCGTCAATAATGTTTTCTCCTCTTTTCGTTTATGGGGATTGGGAATTGGAATGGAATCCAGCAATCCCTTTGAATAGGGATGCAATGGACTGTTAAATAATTCATCCGTATCGGTTAATTCGATGATCTTGCCCAAATACATCACCGCAACTCTGTCTGATATGTGTTTGACAACGCTTAAATCGTGGGCGATAAACATATAGGTCAGGTTAAAATCCTTCTTCAAATCTTCCAAGATGTTAATTACTTGTGCTTGAACCGACACATCCAAAGCGGAAACCGGCTCATCACAGATGATGAAATCCGGATTAACCACCAATGATCTGGCGATTCCGATTCTTTGTCTTTGCCCCCCTGAAAACTCATGAGGATATCGTCTCATATATTCAGGACGCAATCCCACCTTTTTAAGCACATCTGCAATAATGTCACGTTTTTCCCCTTTGCTTTCTCCAATATCGTGTATTTTAAGTCCTTCCATGATGATATTCTCAATATTCATTCTAGGATTCAGCGATCCGTAAGGATCCTGATAGATCATCTGTATCTTTTTTCGATATGCTTTGAGCTCTCTTCCCTTTAGGGAAAAGATATCAACGGGTAAAGACGAAGCAGATGAGTAGAAGAATTTCCCGTCCGTGGGATCGTAAATCCTCACCAAGGTGCGTCCAAATGTGGTTTTACCGCATCCGGATTCTCCTACCAAGCCAAGTGTTTCTCCCCTTTTGATGGACAGTGAACATGCATCAACAGCCTTTAGATTTGAAGTTGTCTTCTTGATAAGGCCCTTTGTTTTGGAGAACCATTTACTCACATTAACGATTTCGCAAAGATTATCCGTGCTTTTGATCGTCATCTTAAATCACCTGCTTCTTCCAGCCAGCATCTTGAAAAGTGATCCGGTTTACCCACAATCGATAACAGTTGCGGATTAGAGTTCACACATCGTTCAAATGCCTGAGGACATCTGGGGTGAAAACGACACCCTTTAGGGAAATTTGCAGGATGAGGTACAAACCCCTTGATAGTAGATAATCTTTTTTGTTCCGATTTCAGGATTTCCACATTGGGAATGGATGATAACAACCCTTGTGTATAGGGATGCCTTGGATTATCAAAAAGCTCAAACACCTCTGCTGATTCCACTATGTTACCGGCATACATCACCAACACACGGTCGCACATTTCAGCAATGACACCCAAATCATGGGTGATCATGATGATGGAGGCATCCATGTCCCGTTTCAAGCCGTTAATCAGCTCTAAAATCTGCGCTTGTGTAGTAACATCAAGGGCTGTTGTGGGCTCATCTGCGATAAGCAGTTTGGGCGAGCATGCTAAGGCCATTGCAATCATGACCCTCTGACGCATTCCACCGGAAAGTTGATGAGGATATTCCTTCAATCTTTTTTCCGGTTCAGGTATTCGAACCTTTTCAAGCAAGCCAATAGACTCCTTTTTTACCTCTTGTTCACTCATTTCCCGATGCAGTGTAAAGGCCTCCCCAAGTTGCCAGCCTACAGTGTAAATGGGATTCAACGAGGTCATAGGTTCCTGAAAAATCATAGATATGCGCTCTCCGCGAATCTTAGCCAGTTCATTTTTATTGTAGGCAAGAATATTTTCGCCTTCAAAGGAGATTTGTGTACTCTCACCCAGGATTGAGTTGTTGGGAAGCAGACGAATGAGAGAATAAGCAGTGATACTCTTTCCACAACCTGATTCACCCACAATTCCCAAAATCTCATTTGGTTTCACTTCAAAAGAAACACCGTTGACCGGGTTTACCAAGCCAAATTCGGTTTTAAAACTAATCGATAAATTTGTAACGGTTAATATATTTTCCATACGATCACGACTCACTCACAAATTTGGGATCCAGGGCATCTCTTAATCCATCACCAAGAAAATTCACATTTAAAACGGTGATAAAGATGAAAAAGCCCGGGAAGAATGTTAACCACCAGGGATTATGACCCGTACTGGTTCCCAGGATATAGGACATGGATCCTTGCAACATATTTCCCCATGAAGGCATGGGAGGCTGAATCCCCAACCCCAGATAGCTTAGTGATGATTCGGAAAGAATGGCATAGGACAGATTCAAGGTTGTGGTGACGATAACGATGGGAATGACATTCGGCAAAATATGTTTTAAGATAATCAACAATCGATGCTGCCCCATGGTTTTGGATGCCATGACGTATTCCGTTTCACGCAAAGAAAGGGTCATTCCCCTGACCAAACGGGTAACGCGCATCCATCCGAAAACAGTGAGGACCATGATGATACTAAAAACCCCGGAACCAAAAACAAGACTGAGAATCAACAAAACGGGAAAAAGCGGGATGGACAACATAATATCCACAAATCGCATCAACAATTTATCCCAGATACCACCCAGAAAACCTGAAACAAGTCCGATAATGAGACCGATAATGGTGGAGATCACCGATGATACAATACCAACCAGAAGTGAGATTCTACCCCCGTACATGATTCTGACAAAAACATCGTGTCCGATCTCATCGGTACCAAGAAAATGATTCTCAGAGAGAGGCGGTGCAAAAATAGAGGAAAAATCCATGTCGTCATAAGCTGTCTCAACAAAAACTGGCCCCAGAAAAGTGAATATGATAAGTGTAATCAACACGATGGCTGCCAAGCAAGCCAGTTTGTGCTTGAGAAATTTCTTGAAAACCAGTTGATTGTAAGAACCTACCGGCAATCCTGAGATTTCCTGTTCCAAATCATCGTACTTTCGCTTAATCGAAAATGCCATCGAGTTCACCCCCTCTTCCTTTCATCAAGCTTGATCCTGGGATCAACCACAACATATAAGACATCAGCCAACAGATTTGACAACAAAGTGATGATTGCCAAAAACATCAGACAATTGATGGCCAAATTGTAATCGCTTGCCAATACTGCATTGTACATGAGTCTTCCCATGCCCGGCCATGCAAACACCGTTTCCACAATCAACGCCCCACCGAAAAAATAGGGGATATCAAGAGCAATGATTGTGATAATGGGGATCATGGCATTTCTTAAGGCATGACGCATGATGACCCTTGTTTCCTTGGCGCCTTTGGCATAGGCCGTTCTGATATAATCCTGATCCAATACCTCCAGCAATGCAGCACGAATATATCTCACCCAGAAGGCTACCTGTATGAAACCCAAAACAATAGCAGGCATGATCAGATGTCTGAACCTGTCCAGAAACACATTCCAGAACCCCGTTATACCATATGTCTCAAGTCCGGATATGGGCAACCATTGCAAGATGACACCGAATAAAATGATGGCCATCAAAGCAAACCAGAAAGAGGGCAGGGATATCCCCACAAAGGCGAATACCGTGGTGGAATAATCAAAAGCGGAATACTTCTTAACGGCTGCGTAGATACCTATAGGCAGTGCCAATACAATCCCGATGATCCATGCAGTTACGGTAAGAAGCAACGTGTTTGGAAGGCGTGAAAAGATCAATTCTGACACGGGAATCTTGTATTGACTTGAAAACCCCAAATCGCCAATGAGAATATTTTTCAGCCAATCGAAATATTTTACTACTAAAGGATCATCAAGCCTATAGTATTCCCTAAGTTCTGCCAGTCTTTCAGGATCCTGGGCAAATGCCCTTGGATTGTCCATCCTCATCTGAAGGAGAGGGTCTCCAGGCATGGCATTCAGTAGTATAAAAATTATAAATGAAATAATAAAAAAAATCGGAACGAGTTCAAGGCTACGCTTCAAAAAATAACTCTTCATATGTTTTCCCCTTCAGATTTTTATTTTGTCCTTTCTGTTTGCACATAATTGGCTGTATTCAAGCCGGCCAGAAGCTGAACGGTGACCAGGTCTTTGATAGGAATGGCTTTGTAATTCAGCTGCTTTTCAAGTTCTTCAAAATGCTTCTCAAAAAGTTGGTCAATCTCGTTGCTTTTTTCTTTTAACAATGGTGAACCTTTTTCAAGACTCTCATGAAGAAGGCGTTTGAACATGCCCAGCATGAGTCCCTGATAGAATTGGGAAACAATCTTGTTGTCAAAGACCTCCGATACCTTAGCCGTTCTTTCCATTTCTTTGTTTGTTAAAATCTCCTTTTCTTCTGCCTTCAAATAGGGTAGCATTGTTTTTAGATTGTGAGAAACAGCTCTGTAGAAAGGAGACTGTTTGTTGGGAAGCTCTTCATCAATTTCATCCAATATGGCCTTTAACTGTTTGTTGTTTTCCAGGGACTTTTTTACATTGTACAGACGCGCCTCTTTCCGTGTGATATCCGATTCCGAAAGATCCTCTATCCTTGGGTCGTAATAATAAGGCATTTCACAAACCAATGTGAAGGTTCCCGCCACTTTTGCCGCATAGTCATCTGAACAGGTACCAGCTGTAATGATTTGAGCCGGATCCATGTCGCTGTTTTTTTCAATGTAATCGTATTCCTGTGTAATCGAAGACAGGTTATAAACCGCCGGTGCATAGGTTTCCAAATAAGGCGCCTCGGGCTCACCCAATGAAAGGGGCAGGTTTACCAATGTGGGCAGTTCCTTGAAAATCGGATACAGTTTAGGGGCATCTTCAGTGATGTAATAATAGACCCCTCCAAATCCTGAATTGTGAAGGGAGAACATAAACTGGGGTTTCTTTTCTTCCATAAGTTTCATCAGAACTTTTGTTTCGGGCAACGGGCTGTCAAAATGCAGTGTCTTATAATCAATGGGAAAGGTCCATTCAATTTGTTCATGTCCCGGTGGTCTGTAAAAATCCTGAGCATATTTCTTGATAGACGAACTGTCGTTAAACCAGCCTTCGTTTAATTTTGTGCCGTCAATGTCAATGACTTTGATCAAATGCCAGGTGTAATCAAGTTTTTTTCTCAAGTCTTCGTCGGTGGCTAACCTTTCTGACAGAAAATCGAGCATCATGGCACCAATGGGTTCATTGGGATGGGGACAACCAAATAGAAGGGCATCTTTTGACCCGTTACCAATTTCAAGGACGTTGATATCGTGACCGTTTCTCGATTCACCTGCCTTGTAACATTTAACTGTTTCCGGGTATTTCTCAGCTAATGCTTTTGATCGCTCATCCATTTCATCAACGGTAAAGAAACGTTTATAGTCGGGAATATCCTTTATCAGATATTCAAAATCCATAATTATCACCCTTTTTAATATCAATCGTAAAAGGCGGCCGGAGACGGCCGCCTATAAGAAAGTTTTATTTTTCGATGTACCAATTTTGAATAACCCAGCCTAATCCACCGTCATAAGTGGAGCTAAAGCTTCTTATATATTTTTTGGCAAAATGAGGAGTAGGATCTGCCATTAATGGTATAACCGGTAGTTCTTCCGTCCACAGTTTAAAGTGCTCGATATAAAGTTCCAATTTCTTATCTGCCGCCATAGTCCTTGAAAGCTCTTGAAGGATCTCATCATTTCTCTCATTGGACCATCCTGTGTAATTGGTTCCACCAAATCCGTTGGCTTCACTGGGAATACTGTCGCTTCCCCAGTAGTTGGTTGCCTCATCGTTAATCCCATAACCCCAACCTGTGAGTAGGGCATCGAAATTACCATAAGGCATAATCTCTGTCCAAAGAACCAAAGAAGGTTTCAGATCGATGTTTACCTTCATGCCTATCCCCTTGAGCATTCCCTGTATAAGCTGGGAAAGGATTTCGGTCTCTGTACTGCCTGCGCCACCAACAAGATTGAACTCGAAGACCTTACCATCTTTTTCATAAAAACCGTTTTTATTCATTTTCCAGCCTGCAGCTTCCATCAACTGTTTTGCTTTGGCAGGACTGTATTCATAATGCTTCACTGCAGGATCTTTAAGTGCTTCTCTCATCATATGAAGCTCTGTAATCCATGTATCAACAATCTCTGCTTCCCCCTGGAAGACAATTTGATTGATTTGTGCTCTATTGAGACCATGTAAGAAGGCCTGTCTGACACGTATGTCACTAAACAAGGGATTTGGTTTTGATAAGTCCTTCGGGTCTCTGAAATTCAAATCGATGCAGCGATAAGCAACATTCGGTGTGAGGAAGACGTTGAACATATCGGACTTTTGATTTCTCAACTGTAAACTCTGTTTAAGATCCAATGTATATCTTCCCACATCAATTTCTCCATTCAAAGTTGATGCAAAGATAGAATCCGAATCGGGAATGATCCTGAATATCACGGTATCGATATTGGGCCTTCCCATATAATAATCATCAAAAGCTTCCAAAACCACGTGCTGACCCTCTTTGTATTCTTTCAGCTTGTAGGGGCCTGATAATACAGGATTTCTCGTGATGTCATTGGCAAATACATCCCATTTTCCCGAGGTCTTTGCTTCTTCAAAAGGTTCTCTGTAAACATGTTCGGGAAGCTGGAACCAACCAAAATAGTAACCATATACAGATGAGCCAAACTTACCGTCTGCCATGGGTTGGTCAAAATAGATTGTGAAGCTGTAATCGTCATTAACCTCTACCTTTTTGACCATACGTTCGTAATAATTAGAAGTTACCGGGGCATCTGAAACCATGACTTCCCATTGGAATGCAGCATCATAGGCGGTAATTTCAACGCCATCATGCCATTTCATGCCCTTTCTTACATTATAAGTAATGGCCATACCACCGTTATCCAGCATCTGAATCAAACCATTTTCAACAGTGGGAATTTCTGTAACCATTCTGGGGATGTAGAATCCATCAGCATTTGTACCAAGATACCCATCGCCTAGGATATTACACAGTGTCCAGGTTAATCCCGAAGATGTGAACAGTGTGTTGAATCCGGGAGGGTCTGCTGTAACTGCAGTAACAACCTGACCACCTTGTTGAGGCTGAAAGATGGCTGAATAAAATGATCTTGCCGCTTCAACTTTTGTAATGGCTTTAAAGGGTGCAGCAAGTTGGCCGTAGCGATAGTCCAGCAATTGCCTGTCACTTTGAAAGGCCAGAGTGAAATAAGGCAAAAAGGCATCCGGAATAGTTCCTTCATCATTTGCCCAGGTGTAAACACCGTCGAAGGACATGGCCTCTTCTTCAGCGTCAATAATCTTCACCAGGTTGACAACGAAGTCCTTTCGAAGCACCTGTTCCGGGCCGGCTTCAAAGGGTATTTCTGCATTTGGAAAGGCCGCTTCAACAGCCTTGTAAAAGGCCTCATACGTCATAGGCTCATTGGTGCAGTCGCTTAGGATCCCCTTCTCTTCAATGTAAGGGACCGCAATCTCTTCTGCCACTTGTCCAAAAGCAAAAGAAAGAACAAGGGAGAACAACACAACAAACAAAACACAATTTTTCATTGTTACACCTCCGCTTTAAAGTGATGGTAGTGATGTACTAAACTATGATGTTGTAAAAGAAATAAATACAGAATTCTGTTTAAACATTATAACATGCGTACATACTAAAGAAGCAGCATATTTCGTTGAAAATTCTGTTACCAATGTTAAGTCTTTGGGCTTTTCTAAGGATAGGAAAAAACATAATATTCAATATAAACAAGCCTATCTGTATGTTTCTGAAAAAAAAGGCACTCAACGAGCGCCTTTTTTTATCTTTCAATTGATATAAAAACTATTTTTTACAGTTGTTCTATTGCATCGATGAGGTTCTCAACGATTTGCTCTCCCACTCTTTCTTGAGCCTCATAAGTCGAAGCTCCTATATGAGGCGTACATACTACATTATCAAAACCGATAAGTTTTTTTCTCAGCTCATCTGTTGGGGGTTCCACATCAAATACATCCAAGGCTGCTCCTGCAACTTTTCCTTTTTCAATATTGTCACAAAGTGCCTGTTCATCCAAAATTCCACCTCTTGCCGCATCAATGATGAAAACACCTTTTTTCATCTTGTCAAATGCACTTCCGTCGATAAGACCTTTGGTAGCATCTAACAAAGGCGTGTGAATCGTGATGATATCAGATTTTTCATAAAGCTCATCAAGTTCTACAAATTGAACATCCAGCCCGGCCGAGTCTTTGACAACATCGTAGGTCAGGATCTTACATTCAAAGGCCAACAACCTTTCAGCCACTTGTTTACCAATGGTTCCAAATCCGATAACACCAACTGTTTTTTTATAAAGTTCATATCCCTTTAGTTTTTTCTTTTCCCAAATGCCTTCTTTCAATCCGTTGGTTCCTCTGGGAATATGTCTGAATAATCCAAGCATGAGTCCGATAGTCAATTCTGCAACACTTACAGAATTTGCTCCGGGTGTATTAACAACTTTGATACCGGCCTTTTTGGCAGCATCCAGATCAACATTGTCAAGTCCCGTCCCCGCTCTTGCAATGACTTTTAAATCCCTACCGGCTTCGATGACTTCTTTGGTAACCTTTGTGGCACTTCTAACAACAATGGCATCATATCCGGCTATCTTTTTAACAAGTACGTCGGGCTCATAATGCTCGGATGTCACTTCTGCCTTTTCATATGATTCCAGGTTTTTCATTGCATTAGGATCTAGAGGATCGTTCACATGGATTTTGAAAGCCACATCAAACACCCTCTTTCAAAAATACCTCTTCAGCAGCCTTGACGCCACTGCCCAGCTCAACTTTATGTCCAAGTTCGTTGAAGGCCATTTCTAGGGCAGCTAATCCGATAATTGTGTCAAATTTACCCATGTAGCCCAGGTGTGCCATCCTAAATATCTTTCCCTTATAATCATCCTGACCACCGGCCATTGTTACACCGTACTTGTCTCGCATCAACTTTGTGAGTTTGCCGGTATCAACCGGTGAGAGAACAGCTGTTGTTACATTTCCAGGGTTTTTGGAAAGAAGCTCCAAGCCCATTGCCTTCACACCCGCTCTTGTGGCATCTGCAAGAATTCTGTGTCGGTCCCAGACATTTTCCATTCCCTCTTCTTCGATCATCTTTAAGGCTGCACTGAGTTGATAAATTTGATTGACTCCCGCTGTGTAAGGTGAATCGGGATATTTTTTGCTGTATTTTTTCAGATCAAAATAATACTTATTCTTATTGGGGCATTCATTTACCCTTGCTAATGCCTTTTCGCTTAATGTGATAAGAGCCAGTCCCGGAGGAAGCATAACGCCTTTTTGAAGTCCTGTCGCGACGATATCAACATGCCATTCATCCATCTTAAGCGGTTCTGCTAGGAGTCCGCTGACTGAGTCTACGACCATTAAAGCCTTGTATTCCTTAACAACTGCTGCAATTTCTTCTATAGGGTTTACAGTTCCCGTTGATGTTTCGCTGTGGGTTGCGAATACAGCCACCGTATCGGGATTTTTTTCCAGCGCCTCTTTAATCTGTTCCGGTTTGACGTAATCTCCCCATTCAATCTTGATCAAATCGATTTCGGCTTCAAATGCCTTGCAAAGTTGTGCCCATCTTTCTCCGAATTTTCCACCATCAACAACGATAACTTTGTCACCTTTGGCTACGGTGTTTGCAACTGAGGCTTCCATCGCTCCGGTTCCCGTTGAAACCATAGCGAGTACGTCGTTTTTAGTTTGAAAAAGTATCTTTGCCTTTTCAAGGGTTTCCTTTTGAAGATTAACGAATTGGGGCGTTCTGTGATGAATTGTTTCCTGTGCTCCTGCAAGCAGTACCTCCGTGGGTACGGGTGTGGGTCCCGGTGCAAGAATGTAATTTTTTTTAATCATTTACCATCCCTCCTAAATATGTTAACGTCTGTTTTTAAACCTATTTTATTTTTAAACCTTATCCAAGGATATAATAACAAAAAAAGGAGTCTTTGTCGAGTATCAGAACTAAGTTTATCAGTCTCTTAAAATGGCTAAAAAGGTTTTTGAATGACTCTTTTATCGTTTTTTTAAGAAACCTTTGAGTGAAGAGAATGATTGAGGTGTCTTTTATTATGCTTTTTATCTGTGACAGTAATTGAAATTATTTGCATATCAACTATTTAAACAACCCGGTTATGATATAATTCCCTTAACCGATACACTCTTTATCTCGAATGTTCATCGGTATTTGATTTTTACCCTTCAATGGGCTAAAAACTTGACGGGAGTCTGTTTATGAGCGATCAGTTGTTTAATCAGTTGCGGTTGTTTAAAACCCTGCTAAATCTTGATATTGTCAACTCCGATGAAGGAGTCAATGAATTAGCGGAGGAATTATCCTACAATTTTTCCTCCAATGAATGTGCCGTATTCATTTTTGAAAATGAAAAACAGGCATTCAGACTCTTTGGCATCTCTACACTCGATAAGTCTCTCGTTAAGGTACTAAAGATAAAAGTTGTTGACATACCCAATTATCAACAACTAAAAAGGGGAAATATTGTCAAAATCGAAGACAGTTCAGACCGGGAAGTTTTTGAGTTCCTTAACTCACCGAAACTGTCACTATTTCCGGTTATTGATAATCATCAATTTGTGGGAATGATCGTCTTCGGTTATGATGACGATGTGGAAAGCCTGAATCTGGTTAATTTGACGGATCTTTTACGCTCTATAGGAAAGATAGTGAAATTATCCATCGAAAACCGTCTTTTTAAAGAGAACACAGGTAAACTCCTTTCATTGACAAGATTACATGAGCTGGTTAACAAATCGAGAGATGAAGACACCCTTTACAGGGAATCTATGAATATGACTTGTTCCATGTTAAACGTGGAAAATGCCTCGATTTGGCTTAAAAACGATAAGGACGAACTTGAAATAGCATATTGGTATGGTATTGATAAGGAACAGATACTTCGGGAGACGATCCCCATCAACCACGGAATGGTAGGATGGTGCTTTGATAACAGAGAACCTGTTCTTTCGATTTCGGCAAAAAAGGACCCTCGAGCAGCTTTGGATATGCTGGATGTGGATATCAAATCTGCCATAGCCGCACCTCTTTATCATGACAATGATATATATGGTGTCATGATTCTGATTAACAGAAAAGATCAACCTCTCTACCGACCTTACAAACACTTTGATGAGATAGATTTAGCCCTTTTGGAGGATATCGCTTCCAGGATCTCCCTTGGTGTTTCGAAATTGAAATACCTTTCTGAGCTTTCAAGAGAAAACAAGAAATTCAGGGCGCTGACACTTGCCAATGAAAGGTTGTTGTCTCAGCAAAAAGAACAGGTACAGTGGCTAAAGAACATGACCTATATCAACCGAGCAATGCGAGAGAGTTATGATGTCAAGAACATTCAAAGTATTATGCTCCTTGGCATTACTTCCGAGAGAGGTCTGGGTTTTGATAGAGCACTTTTTCTCCAGAAAAACAACAGAAACCAGACATTAGTGGCAAAGTATTGGATGGGAGTTATGAGTGAAGATGAGATGGCGGCAACCATTGGACACGCAAATAATCAGCATTATGGACTTGGAAACTTCACTCAATACCTTCGAGAAAAGGCCCTGACAATGGATATCGATGATTATGCCGATCATGAGATTAAGAACCGTGTGTTCCCCTATAAAAGTCATATCGTCTTCGAAAAGGTTGTAGCCAGAAAAAAGATTGTTAAGATTATTCCGGAAATCGTCGAGGAGTGGGGAAATGAATATCGTGAACTTGCTGCGCTACTTGGCACAGAAGAATTTGTGGTGGTGCCTCTCGTAGGAAGATTCGAAACGGTGGGAGTTTTGATCCTGGACAATCGATTTTCAGGAAAAGAGATTTCAGTAAATTTGATCGATGTTTTAAAAATCTTTGCAGACAATGCCGGATTGGCGATTGAAAATGTTCAAAATTACGAAGAGTTAAAATCCAAGACGCTTTCGTTGGAAAGACAAACATCTCTTCTTAATTACCACAAGGAATTCACTACCAGTATTCTTGAAAGCTTGGATGTAGCGATTATTGTTCTGGATAGAGAAGATAAGATAAGAGAGTGGAACAGACGAGCTGAAACCGTTTTCAAGCATAGAAAAGAAGAGGTGCTTGGCCTGAGTTTTGATAACATTGAACATGGTTTTGAAGATCTTGAAAATGTTGCTGAAAAGGTCTATGAAGCCAAAGACACGATTGTTTTAACAGAATACGAGATGAAAGTTAAAGGGGAAGTAACCTATTTTGATATCAAATTTACTCCTTTGAGATACACTGATTCGGAGAGAATAGAAGGTATCATCATCATGTTTGATAATGTGACGCAAAAAAAACTCATGGAAAATGAAATCAGGAGAAGGGAGAAATTGTCTACCCTTGGAGAGATGTCCGCCCGAGTAGCACATGAGATAAGAAATCCCCTTTCAGTCATTGGGGGGTTTACTCAAAGAATGTCCAAATCAATGGAAGACGGTGATGAAAGAAAGACACTCAAGTATTTAAACATTATAGAAAACGAAGTCAAAAGGCTTGAAAAGATTGTTGAAGAGATATTGGAGTTTAGCCGTCCAATGAAACGATTGGAATTTGATATGGTCAACATCAGGAAAGTCATTGATGACCTGGTGATTTTGTATGAAGACAAAATGGACTCAAAAGGTATAGAATTGAAAAGAGAAGTTGATTCCATAGATGTGATGGTGGATGTCAGCAGGATAAAACAAGCTTTGATAAATCTCATACAGAACGCTATAGATGCCTGTAAGGGCTATATTGAAATTGTGACCACTCAAACCGTTGAAACAGTTAAGATTAAAATCCTTAATGATGGGCAAGTCTTGGATAAAGAGACTGAGGATAAAATTTTCTCCCCCTTCTTTACGACAAAAACATCAGGAACGGGCTTAGGACTACCCATTACCAAAAAGATTATTGAAGAAGAGCATAATGGAAGTTTGACCATAGAAACGGAATGTAGAGAAGACAGGGAATATACGGTATTTGTCATAGAAATACCCATTAATCTGTCAGAACGGGAGGAATAGATTGTGGAAAAACACAGAATACTAATCGTTGAAGATGAGGACAACATGCGTTTTTTGATTTCTGAAGAACTGGAAGACGAGGGATATGAGATTGACACAGCTTCAAATGCCAAAGAATGCCTTGAAAAAATTGATAAAAACGACTATGATTTAATCACAGTGGATATTGAAATGCCTGATATGAACGGCTTGGAGCTTGCCGGTGAAATCAGGAAGAAAAACACACCTGTTAAAATTATTTTGTTAACTGCATACAGTCATTATAAAGCAGATTTATCTTCATGGGCTGCAGATGCTTATGTGGTTAAAAGTTCAGATTTCAATATCCTGAAACAGGAGATTCAGAAGTTATTGTAAACAGGTTTTTAAATACTAAAAAAAACGAGCCGGGAGGTGTTATGGTGTATATCAAAGGTGATATACACTCAATAGATGGAATATAAAAAGACGTTAAATTTACCACGGACAAAATTTCCGATGAGGGCCGGATTGGCAAAAAAAGAACCGGAATATTTGAAAAACTGGGAAGAAATGGATTTTTACAATTACTTGTTAAAAAACAGGGAACAGGCTGAAGATTTTATTTTACATGACGGCCCACCCTATGCAAACGGTAAGATTCATATTGGAACGGCATTAAACAAGATATTAAAAGACATTATTATCAAATACAAGACAATGCGAGGTTTCAAAGCTCCCTACGTTCCCGGTTGGGACACACATGGACTGCCTATTGAGCACCACGTTTCAAAAGAACTGGGTACTAAAATCAACGGCATGAGCAAACTGGAAATAAGGGAAAAATGTGCTGAATATGCCATGAAATATGTAGATATACAACGAGAGGACTTTAAAAGACTGGGAGTTGCAGGGGAATGGGATAATCCTTATTTGACCCTAAACCCCCAATACGAATCGAAAGTCCTGGAAACCTTGAAGGCATTGGTGGAAACCGATAACGTGTATCGCAGTAAAAAAGTTGTCCACTGGTGTCCCAGTTGTGAAACGGCTCTTGCTGAAGCTGAAATTGAATATGCGGATGAGACATCCGATTCCATATATGTAAAATTTGCCATGAAAGATGAGCCAAATACCTATATCATCATCTGGACCACAACGCCCTGGACGTTACCGGCTAATCTGGCTATCGCCGTTCATCCGGATTTTGAATACGTTCAGTTCGATGTTGACGGGGAAAAATGGATCATGGCGAAAGAATTAATCCCTGAATTGATGAAAAAAATAGGCAGAACTGAAAATGTTGCCTTTGAAAAAAACTGGAAGGGAAAGGATTTGGAGGGTAAAAAGGCCCTTCATCCATTTCTGGACAGAGAATCCCTGGTTGTGGTAGCCGATTACGTCACATTGGAAACCGGTACAGGATGTGTTCATACAGCTCCCGGACATGGTGCGGATGACTATCTCACGGGGATTAAATACGGCTTGGAGGTCTATTCCCCAGTTAACTCACAGGGAAAGTACACCGAAGAATTCCCTCAAATGAAAGGGGAATTCGTTTTTAAAGCAAACACAAAAATAAACGCCATGCTGGAAGATATGGGGAAAATGGTTCTGGCGGAAAAATACAAACATTCCTACCCTCATTGCTGGCGTTGTAAAAAACCGATTATATTCAGAGCCACCGAGCAGTGGTTTATCAGCATCGATAAAAATAACCTGCGTCAAAAGGTTCTGGACGAGATAAAAAAGACCAAATGGGTCCCCAATTGGGGAGAAAACAGGATTACGGCCATGATAAGCGACCGTCCCGACTGGTGCATTTCCCGACAAAGAGCCTGGGGGATCCCCATTCCGGCTTATTATTGTGAAGACTGCGGAAAAACCATTATGAATGGACAAACCATGGATCATGTGATTGGAATCGTTGAAAAAGAAGGCACAAACGCTTGGTTTTCAAAAGATGTGAAAGAATTGTTGCCGGCCGGTTTTAAATGCCCCCATTGTGGAGGCACTCATTTCAGCAAAGAAGAAGATATACTGGATGTCTGGATTGACTCGGGATCATCCTTTGAAAGTGTCATTCGACAACGAGATGTCTTGAGATATCCCGCAGACTGCTATATTGAAGGAAGTGACCAGCACAGAGGTTGGTTCAATTCATCCATCTTCCTGTCTGTTGCAAAACACGGCATTGCACCGTTTAAGAGTGTTGTCACCCATGGCTTCATCCGTGACGGCAAGGGATACAAAATGAGTAAATCCATGGGCAATGTGATCCTGCCACAGGAGATTATAGAACAATATGGGGCAGATATACTCCGTTTATGGGTTGGATCCTCCGATTACAGAAACGATATCAACGTTTCTCTTGATATCCTGAAACAATATACGGACTCTTATAAAAAAATCAGAAACACATTAAGATTCCTCATGGGTAATTTGTCCGATTACGATCCCACAACCGATGCAGTACAAAGAGAAGACTTATTGGAATTCGATCGTTGGGCTTTATCAAGATTAAACAATTTAATCAAAACCGTGCAGATGAACTACGATGATTTTGAATTTTACAAAGGTGTTCAAGCCATTAACCGGTATATTGTTTCTGATTTGAGTAATGTTTATTTGGATGTGTTAAAAGACAGGCTTTACGTTGAAGGGCCAAAATCCATTGCCAGAAGATCGGGACAAACGGTTATGTATAAAATCATGACGGCACTGACACTTATGTTGGCTCCCGTGCTGGTTTTTACCGCTGAAGAAGTCTATACCTATTTCCCTGAAAGTGCCAGAAAATTTAAGACGATTCACGCCTTGGATTGGCCGATATATAATCAGGATGCCGTTGATCTGGAACTTGAAAAAAAATGGCGGGAATTGCTTGAGATCAAAGAAAAAGTCAATAATACATTGGAAAAGAGTCGAGCAGCCGGTACCATCGGCCATTCTCTTGATGCTCATTGTACTTTGAAAACATCATCCAAAGAAATATATGATTTGCTTGATAGTCAGAAGAAGATGTTGGAAAGATTTTTCATCGTTTCTCAAGTTATCCTTGAAAAATCAGATCAAACTGAAGCGGAAGATGGGTTGGAAATTTTGGTTGAACACGCAAAAGGTGAAAAATGTCAAAGATGCTGGAATTACGATGAAGATACGGGCAGTAATGAAAAATATCCCGACACCTGTCCCAGGTGTGCGTCTATATTAGAGGAATTTTATCCCGATCCTGAATCTTTTGATCAATAAAAAACCGCCTGAAACATTTTTTAATAAGTTTTGGAGGTAATGATTTTGTCCTATACCATTTTGAAAAAGAAAAAAGTGGCACCCAATGAATACGATATCTGGGTAAAAGCCCCTGAGATTGCAACCCACGCTAAAGCAGGGCAATTTGTTATCATTATGGCGGATGACCAATCTGAAAGGGTTCCCCTGACAATAGCAGACACTGATAAAAAAGAAGCTATCAGGGTTATATATCAGGTAGTTGGCACATCCACCGAGAAACTTGCCCGGCTTAACGAAGGGGATGCACTGAGTAATTGTGCAGGCCCTTTGGGAAAACCCTCGGAGATTCCGCAAGGCAAAAAGACACTGGTCATTGGTGGCGGGGTAGGCATTGCAGCCATCTTAACCATTATCAAGTCCTTGAAAGAGAAAGACAATCAAGTCACCTGCATACTGGGTTCCAGAGACAGTGATCATATCATTTTAAAAGATGAGATTGATAAGTTCGCTGATGAAATCCTTGTGTATACCGATGATGGTTCAGCCGGTAAAAAAGGCCTCGTGACAGATGGCATGAAGGCGCTATTTGAGGCAGGGCGGAAATTCGATATGGCTTGGGCAGTTGGACCTACCATAATGATGAAGTATTGTTCATTGGTGGCCAAAGAGAAAGATTTGTTGATATGGACCTCTTTAAATCCAATCATGGTTGATGGAACCGGTATGTGTGGCGGTTGCCGTGTAAAGGTAAACGATACCATTAAATACGCTTGTGTAGACGGGCCGGAATTTGATGGCCGGTATGTGGATTGGGATATCCTCATGAACAGACAAAAACAGTATCTTAAAGAAGAGGAAGTTTCCGAGCACATCTGCAGATTGGATACGCTTAAAGGCAATCAAAAACAAAAGGGTGAACCTTCATGAATTTGCAGGAGCAAAAAAAACGAAGAATCCCAACTCACGAAAGAGACCCGGAAAAAAGAAAGGTCGATTTCTTTGAAGTAAATCTGGGGTATAAAGAAGATGAAGCTGTAAGGGAAGCTGAGAGATGTCTTCAATGTACAAATCCTCTATGTGTTAAAGGATGTCCTGTTAATATAGACATTCCGGGTTTCATAAAAAAGATAACCCGGAAGGACTATCAGAATTCCAGTGAAATCTTGAACAAATATAATTATCTTCCCGCCATTTGCGGAAGAGTATGTCCTCAGGAAACGCAATGTGAGGGTGCTTGTATCATGAATAAGATGAAGGATTTCCAACCGATTTCCATCGGTAAACTGGAACGTTATGTGGCTGATTGGAATAGGGAAAGATATTCTTCCGGAACTGTTGAAAAAGCAATAAAGCGAGTGAATAAAAAAATTGCGGTGATTGGCAGTGGCCCATCGGGATTAACGTCAGCTGCATATCTTGCAGAACGGGGATATGACGTAACGGTATTTGAAGCTTTGCATCTTCCGGGTGGAGTGCTTGTATATGGTATTCCCGAATTTAGACTTCCCAAAGAGATCGTGAAACGGGAGATTGAAGATATAGAAAACATGGGTGTTCAGATAAAAACCGATTTCATTGTAGGACGTACGGTAACGATTGAAGAATTACAGGATGAATACGATGCCATTTTTATCGGTATTGGAGCCGGTACTCCTCGTATGATGGGAATAAAGGGGTCTGAATTAATCGGTATCTATTCTTCCAGTGAATTTTTAACCAGAATTAATCTGATGAAAAGTTACGATTTCCCCCGTTATGATACACCGGTGAAAGTTGGCAAAAATGTTATCGTTGTTGGAGGCGGGAATGTTGCCATGGATTCAGCAAGGAGCGCACTCAGGATGGGACAAACTACAAATTATAACGATAATAGATCCTATCATCCGAACAATGTTAAAATCGTCTACAGAAGAACTGAAAGTGAAATACCTGCAAGAATAGAAGAATATCATCATGCAGTTGAAGAAGGCATTGAGTTTCACTGGTTGAAAAACCCCGTAGAATACATGGGCGAGAACGGCCGCCTAAAAGCGGTAAAGGTACAATGTATGAAACTGGGCGAGCCTGACGCTTCCGGAAGAAGGAGACCCGTTCCCATCGAGGGAAATTTTGAGACCTTTGAAGCTGATACTGTTATAGAAGCTATCGGACAGACACCTAACAAGTTATTGTTGGAATCATTTCCTCAACTGAAATTGAACCGGTGGGGCAATATTGAAACAGATGAAAAACTCATGACTTCGGTGAAGGGGATTTTTGCAGGAGGGGACATTGTAACAGGTGCTGCTACGGTAATTGAAGCGATGGGAGCCGGTAAAAAAGCCGCAAAATCGATTATTCATTATTTGTCAAATGAGTGATCGAAGCAAAAAATCAATCGAATGGATTAAACAATGAAAGGAGAATGGATATGAGAGTTGCTATGATTTCCTATGAAGTGTTTCCCTTTGCAAAAGTTGGAGGATTGGCCGATGTTATCGGTTCTCTGCCAAAATATCTTGAAAGGAATAACATCGACGTGGACATATTTATGCCGTATCATAAAATCGTCGATAAAAATTCCCTTAAATACAATTATTCGATAGAAAAGGTTTTAGATGATTTTGAAGTTCCCTTTATTCAAACAGATGAAAAAGCCTCACTTTACAAGACACGTTTACCCGGATCAACTTGTGATGTTTACCTTGTTGCCAATACATCAATATTTTCAACTGAAGAAGTTTATGGTGATGAAGATGCTGCTACACAGGCTGTATTTTTTTCAGCTGCATCCCTTGCTGCAATCAAACAATTGAGTGAAAAATATGATATCATACACGCTAATGACTGGCAAACAGGCCTTATTCCGGTTTATTTAAAAACTCTGTATAAAGAAGATAACATTTTCCATACATCACTAAGCGTTTATACCATTCACAATTTGGGATACCAAGGGCGAGTTGCCAGTAAATACCTGAACTATGCCGGGTTGCCTCATTTTCTCTTTAATGTGGATGCCCTTGAATTTTATGGGGACATCAATTTTATGAAGGGTGGTGTATTATTCTCGGATATCATCACCACAGTCAGTCCAACTTATGCCCAGGAAATTCAAACCTATCGTTTTGGCGAGCACTTGGAAGGCGTTCTCAGTATCAGAAGCGAGTCGCTTTACGGCATCCTGAACGGCATCGATTATGAAGTGTTCAGCCCGGAAAACACGGAAATTACACAACACCCCTTTGATAAAAACAACCTAAATGGGAAATCCATCGCCAAGGCTGAACTGCAAAAGAAACTGGGATTACCTCAAAGGTCGGATATTCCTGTCATTGGTATCATCACCCGTTTGGTTTCGCAAAAAGGGTTGGATATCTTTTCAAAGATTTCAGACTTGGTGTTCATGCAAAACCTTCAGATGGTGATATTGGGAACAGGCCAACCGGAGTATGAAGAAATGGCTCGTAACCTAGCCCGAAAATACCCCGAAAAAATATCGGCCAATATAGAATTCGACATTGATTTGGCAAATCAGATTTACGTTGGCTCGGATATGTTTTTGATGCCTTCTAAATATGAACCTTGTGGTTTAGGACAACTGTTCAGTCTCAGAATGGGAACGATTCCCATTGCACACCTTACAGGTGGCCTTGCAGATACTGTTAGAGAATTTAATCCTGAAACCTTTGAAGGAAACGGCTTTGCCTTTTCCGACTATAAAGAATCCGAATTGCTCCATGCCATTTTAAGAAGCCTTTATTTTTATCAAAATAAAGAACAATGGAATGAATTGATCAAAAACGCAATGGACGAAGATTTCTCCTGGGAAAGATCGGCCAAAGAGTATTTGTACGTATATCAGGAGGGAATCAACAAAAAAGAGAACTTTTAGGAGGGAATTCAATGCCTGAATTGAGGAGAGACCCTGTTTCAAATAGATGGGTGATTATTGCAACGGAAAGGGCTAAGAGACCTATGGATTTTTCAACCCGTTCTGAAGAACCAAAGAGTAATTTCTGTCCTTTTGATTATGGAAATGAATACACAACCCCGCCTGAGATACTATCTTTCAGGCCAAAAGATACCCAGCCTAATACCCCCGGATGGTGGATCAGGGTCGTCCCAAACAAATTTCCGGCTCTGGAGAATAACTTAAAACTGGAACGATACGGACACGGGATGTACGATGCGGTGACCGGTTTCGGACATCATGAAATTGTCATCGAAACACCCGATCATAATGCCACCATCGCTACTCTGGAAGTGGAACAGGTTGAAGAAATGATATGGGCTTACAAGGCTCGTTACAACGCAATTGCAAATGACGAAAACATTCGATACGTGCTCATCTTTAAAAATCATAAAAGGGATGCGGGCGCATCTCTCGCCCATGCTCATTCGCAGATCATCGGAACTCCAATTGTTCCAAAAAGGGTGCAGGAGGAACTGGACGGATCAAGGATGAGATATAAATTCAAAGAAAGGTGTATTTTCTGCGATATCATTTATCAGGAGAGAATGGAAAGCACTCGTATTGTTGAAGAAACGGATGACTTTATCGCAATCAACCCATACGCCTCCCGTTTCCCCTTCGAGACATGGGTGTTACCAAAAGCTCATAATCATGATTTCGGGAAGATAAAGGAAAAAGAAGTCCAGGGATTTGCACACATACTTAAAAATTCACTTGCCCGTATTTACAAAGCACTGGATGATCCGCCTTATAATTTTATGCTGCATACTGCGCCTGCAACCGGTGATGGGAAAAATTTTTATCACTGGCATTTGGAAATCGTTCCACGATTGACCAAAGTAGCCGGTTTTGAATGGGGATCCGGTTTTTATATCAATCCCACACCCCCTGAAGACGCTGCTAAATTCCTTAGAGGTGTTGAACTTTGACAGGCGGAGAACTGATTGATATCGGATTTAGAACTTACATCGTTAAAAACAGGATTCAAGGGATTTTTTCCCCCAGTAATTCGATCATAAAAAAATTCAAATCTGTTGCTGATAAAGAGCAGATGATACTCAATCTCACATACGGATCAGAAACTCAGTCTTTTATTATGATGGACTCTGGACATGTTATTATGACTGTTTTATCGGTAGAAGAATTTCTGCAGAAGTACCTGCAGACAACATAACGGTGAGTTAAATGAGTTATGCTATCGTTTACCTGCCACTTAAACCAGAGATTGCCAAAAGCCAGAATTTACCGCTTAAATTACCGGTTCTGGCAGAAGATATACCGAATATCAGTGAGCAAAACACGATTCCATTGGCTATTATCTTGAGAGGATTACGAGCACAATGGAAGGCAAAGCAAGATGCGTATTATGGTTCTTATCTCAGATTTTTTGTTTTTGAACAATTCAAAGAGGCTTTAAGAAGCAATCGATTTGAGGAAGCTGCTCAGTTACTTCAAGAATCTCTTGAATATGGGAAAAAGGATTATCTTTATCATTTCTATAACGGACTTTTTTATAAAAAAACCGGTGATTTCGGACAAGCTGAAGCTGAATTCAGGAAAGCTTCTGCCATGAACCTCTCCAACCCTATGGTAACCTTTGAACTGGGTCAGCTCCTTTTCGAACTGGATGATCTGGATAATGCCCTTGAACAATTTACAGACACACTTGAAAGGGACAAACGTTTTACACCTGCTTATGTTGCCTGCGGTGATATTTTTCACAGGGTTGCCGATCACAATTCAGCTATCGGATTTTACAAAAAGGCCATCGAAATCGCACAGGAATTCATTCCGCCATATATCAGGCTTGGTGTTATCTATAATAAAAAGCAAAACTTTGAAAAAGCAAGAGTATACTTCGAAAAAGGATTGAAAAAGGACAGTGAAAATTTCGAGCTTCATTACAACATAGCCTTCACTTACATGAGGCTTAAACGACCTCTTCTTTCGATCGAACATTTGAAGAAATGTTTGGAAATAGATCCGAAGGCGGTTAGTGTGTATAATGAATTGGGAATCCTCTATAAAAATCTGGGCTTCTTTGAAGATGCCTTAATAAGTCTTCAAAGGGGTTTGGAAATCCAGGATAACCTCACATTAAAATGGCATTTGATGCAAGTATACACTTTTACCGGACAATACAATCAGGCAGAAGAATTATTGATGCAAATTGTCAGAGAAGATAGTTCCTTGGATATCTCGGATTACCGAGATTCAATTTCTAAAGAGCTTTTAAAAGAGTCAAAAGATTTTTCGATATCTCGGTTTTCATCCTGGGCGCTGGAGGCTTATGATGAAATAAGTGTACAGTTAAAAAAAAGGTTATTAAACCTTTCCGAAGAAATGGAACCTGTTGTTGATTTATCCTATGCCTTTAATCTGGAACCATTACCACTAACCGTGGAGATTCTTCGTGAATATAGAGAATTAAATATCACTTTGTTTAAGGCATTAACAGCTTTTTCCTCTCAAATTTGCAATTGCCTTGATTGGATAGTTTTTTCAAGATTCCTTTTTGTTATCGTCAACGAAGGGCTTTTTAGCAGCGATGATACGCTTGAAGTTAGCAGCAGATTGGAAAGAATTGCAGATGAAATCATTGACTTGGACTGGCAATTATCAAACCAATTGGTTCAGTCGGGTAAAGAAGATTTTATGGACATTGAAGATCTTGAAGAAAAGTCAAAATCTATAAACAAAACTGAGCAGGATATCGGGATGAGTGAACTGGTATTTCTTATCCTAAACCTGCTTTGGGTCGAGCCTACAGATGATGAGTTAGTACAAATTTTAAGGGTGTATAATAAATCTGACGAGATTGAGGAACTGTGCTCTTTTCTTTTAAACAGGGAGAGCACATCGACCGGGGGAGAATGATTCACGTGCAGAAAAAGAGAATGAGTTATCCACAGATTTTTGTGCTGGGGTTCGGGTTTTTTGGTGTCAGTCTTATTTGGGCTCTTTATAACGCATTTGTTCCTATCTTCTTAAAAAGCTTTGCCATCAGTTCAATGCTGATAGGTTTTATCATGACATTTGATAATATTCTTGCAGTGGTTTTACAACCGTATATCGGCTTTTTGAGCGACAGTACGCGAACGAGGATCGGTAAAAGAAAGCCTTTTATTTTAATTGGAGCACCTTTGGGAGCATTATTTTTCATGGCTATTCCCTTTGCCAAATTAACCAACATCTTTTGGTTAATCCTTGTTATCATTATTATGAATATCGCTATGGCGATATTCAGATCACCTGTTATTGCCCTTATGCCCGATATAGTACCATCACGTGATAGAAGCAAAGCCAATGGTGTTATCAATTTTATGGGTGGGTTTGGAAGCCTTTTAGCTTTCTTTATAGGCGGTATTCTTTTTGATTTGAGCGATTCCCTGCCTTTTCTGGCCGGAGGCCTTGCATTGCTTGTCAGTTCATTCCTGGTGCTCACTTTCATTCGTGAACCCATTGTCATTGAAAAGGATATTAAGAAAGAAAAGGTTAATTTCACCGGATCTTTCAAAACACTTATTACCAGTTTAAAAAACCTCTTTAAAGAGGATGATAAGAGTTTATTATTTATATTATTGGCTATATTTTTTTGGTTTTGCGGATTTGGAACATTGGAGACCTTTTTCACCATATACGGCACCCAATATCTTGAAGTAACTGCCGGAAGTGCGGCCATTGCTTTGGGGCTTTTTTCGCTCATGTTCATGATATTTGCAATCCCTGCAGGATTCATTGGAAATAAAATCGGTAGAAAGAAGACCATCATGATCGGTTTGTTTATTCTCATTATTTGTTTGTTTTCTGTCAGCATGATCACAATCAATCATACAAGCGTTGCTTTAAACATGTTGGATGAAGTCTATAAAATCCCTAGAACAGCTGAATTCCTCACCATACAGATCTTTCTTGTTATCGCAGGAATCGGATGGGGGTGCATCAATATCAACTCTCTTCCCATGGTTGTAGATATGGTTACAGAAGATAAAGTAGGCGGTCACACCGGAATGTACTACTTCTTCTCCATGATGGCTTCCATCGTTGCACCTCCTCTCGTGGGAGCGGTTATTGATGTGCTTTCTTATCCTTCCATGATAAAATTTTCTGTACTGGCATTTTTAGCTGCACTGGTGTGTATTGTGTTTGTCACAAAAGGTGAGGCTGAGGATGCACCTCAACAAAGGAGTGTAGCGTAAAATGGTATTACAGTTTGTCGTTTTGGTTCTTGGGATAGCTTTACTGGTGAAAGGTGCTGACTGGCTTGTGGATGGTGCATCAGGTTTATCTTCCAGTTTTGGTGTTTCGCCTCTTTTTATCGGATTAACAGTGGTTGCGTTCGGTACCAGTGCGCCTGAACTGGCTGTGAGTATATCCGCTTCAATGAAAGGATCCGGTTCAATTGCCATATCAAATGTAGTAGGATCAAATATCGCCAATATCGCACTGGTAATAGGGTTTTCAGCGATCCTTTCTCCTCTGGCCATTAGTAAAACTACCATCAGAAAAGAACTCCCCTTTAATATTCTCGTGAGTTTCGCTCTGATGGCAATGTTATTACGAGGTGCAAAATACGGCCTGGACAGATACGACGGTTTTATCCTGATCATTTTTTTAATACTCTTCATGGAATATACGTTGGTTATGGCGAAAGGTGACCGGGAACGTTCAAAATTGGAAAAAAATTCAATTCTCAGTGATGAAGAACTGGATTCTATAAAAAAGATACGTATAAAAAACGCAATATTGACAGTTATTGGTTTGGCAATGGTGGTTTTTGGAGCCGATCTTACTGTTGATTCAGCCACGGAAATAGCACTTCAGTTGGGTATCAGTGAAGCACTGGTGGGATTGACCATGATTGCCATTGGGACTTCTCTGCCAGAACTGGTCACATCAGTGACGGCCATCATCAAAAAGCAAGATGACTTGGCTATCGGTAACATCGTTGGCTCAAATATTTTCAACATTTGTCTGATCCTGGGTGTCTCTTCGATTTTAAAACCCATTGGAGTCATTGTGGATCATTACTGGGCTGACATCTTATTTATGAGTATGTTAGCCGTGTTTCTGTTGCTTACTACCATGAAAAAAAGTAAGATTAGCAGATTTGAGGGAACCGTTTTCTTTGCATCGTATGTGGCATATCTCATAATAATTTCATTCAGGGGCTGATTTAAACGTCAAAGCAGACACAAACAAATACAGGAAAATATTTATTCTCACTGTCAGTAATGACAGCCGGTTTATTTATCTTTTTCAACTTTAGTATCGGGCAAAATATATTATATGAATTCAGCAGTTCCTATAACGGTTTGATATTTTTTCTGTTTGCCATCATCTTCACGTTTGCAATTGATAATATCAGGATCCATTACAGAGCTTTTAATCTTGTTTCCACTCTTATACCGGCTATCGTAATCTCTTTGGGTTACGGTCCCTATACTGCCGGTACGTTAATCGCCCTTATCACTTTGTTTAGAATCAACACCCATTCCAGGATAAGGGGATTGTTTTTTGTCAAGGCTATCTCAAGATCTTCCATATATTTCCTCATGTATACCTTGCCTGCTGAGTTGATGTACCTGGATACACCATTATATGTAAGACTCTTCTTGTATCTTTTAAGTGTATTGGCAATTAATCAGATCATTATGATTTTTTATTTTAAGGTTTTTTACAACAATCCGTTGAACAGTTTTTTCGATAATTTTAAAGTATACTGTATAGAGTTATCACCCGGACTGTTACTCTTACCTTTGTCACAGGCAATTTATGACCTTCAGCTGAACGGTTATGACAAGATATTTATCCTCTATTACCTCTTCCCGGTTATCTCCATGATGTTACTGTTGTTTACGATCATCATGAAAAAAACCGACAGGGAAAAGGGTGAGCGTATCAAACTGAGGCATTTTAAACAGGCACTCAAAGGTATCCTGTCAGGACTGAATTTGATGAGATCTACCGAGGATTTCAACGTTATTCTTCAAAAATCCACAAAGCTTCTTGCTGAAATGCTTGGATATAAAGAAGCGCTGGTCTCTGTTATCAACAGAAACGAACAAGTTGTCAATCGGATTGGATACTATGGGATGAAGCCAGAAGAGTTTGACACTTTGAACGCAAAGAAAGTAACAGTTGATTCTATCAACGACCTTTTCAAATCGGAATTCAAGTTTTCCGGTACCTATTTTATTCCAGCTGAAAGTCGTGTATACGAAAAATTGAATTTGGAGGATGCTGTCTATACCGAAGGTGAAAAAATCCAAAAAGACAAATGGCATCCGGATGATCTATTTCTAATCCCCTTTTTAGATTCAGAAAATGAAATCATCGGTTATATTGCGTTGGATTTTCCAATTGATGGTAAAAGACCAACTGAAGAGGATGCAGAGATCGCCAGGATCTTTTCGGAACAAATCGGCAGAATGGTGGAAATGTCTTTCAAATATAAGAAGGTTTTGGAAACAACGAAGATAGACCGTATGACAAAGTTGAACAATCATACGACGTTTTACGAAAAGACTGATGAATTGATTAAAAAAAGTTCTTTCGAAAATCCATTATCCCTAATCATGATGGATATTGATGACTTTAAGTCATTTAACGATAAATACGGGCATCTAACCGGAGATAAGGCTTTGAAAAATGTGGCACACATGATTAAAGAAGCGATACCGATGGATGCAATTGGTGCAAGATATGGAGGCGAGGAGTTTGCAGTTTTGCTTTCGGGAACTGACAAATTAAAGGCAGTAGAAATTGCCAATAAAATTATTCATAAAGTGGCTGAATCTGATGTTGACGGGTTTCATGTGACGATCAGCTGTGGTGTTGCAACATGTCCGGAAGATGGAAGGCACTCTTCCACCCTGGTTTCATCAGCTGATAGTGCCCTTTATATCTCTAAAAAGACTGGTAAGAACAAAGTAACCATGGTATAATCTACAAAACGGATAAGCCTCTAATGGTTGATTCAGAAATTGACAAAAAATAAAGGATAAAGGAGAGATCTTCATGAACCTGGAAAACTATATAAGGGACATTCTGGATTTTCCAAAACCCGGAATCGTCTTCAAGGATATTACACCACTTCTTAAAGACCCTAAGGCTTTTGATGCATCATTGAGCATCATGGAGGATCATTTGAAAGACAATCAATTTGATTACATCCTGGGTGTTGAAGCCAGGGGGTTTATATTCGCTGCTGCCTTAGCTGCTAGAATGTCAAAAGGGATGATTCCCGTCAGAAAACCCGGAAAACTACCTGCAGAAACACATCGCAGAGATTATACACTGGAATATGGAACAGCAGGTCTGGAGATCCATAAAGATGCCATTGACAAAGGTGACAGGGTGCTCATCGTAGATGACCTTTTGGCAACTGGCGGGACAGTTGAAGCGGTTGCCCTGATGATAGAGGAAATGGGCGGCATCGTGGAAAAGATGTTATTCCTCATAGAACTTGATTTCCTCAATCCACGGGAGAAGCTAAGGAGATATAACATAGAATCGCTCATACACTATTAAGGAGGGGCAGTTATGCTGAACTTCAATTTCCAAAATTTTCACTTTGAGAATTGCGAAAATGGTAACGTTCAAAATGAGATTAAGGCCTATTTGAAAAAAGCGCAAAATGCTTTTGATCAAGTAAAGACCAATCCGCCGGGATTTGTTCAATTGTTAGAAGATATATCATACGTGAAAGAAATTCAAGAATGGGTTGAAAAATCAGTTATTGGGAAATACGATCATTTTGTTGTACTGGGGATAGGCGGTTCTGCACTTGGAAATATAGCCCTTCAAAAATCGTTAAAACCCATCAACTGGAACAGAATGACAAAAAACCAAAGAAAGGGATTACCCACTATCGATGTCTGGGACAATGTGGATCCGGATTTTATCAAGTCAAATTTGGAAGTTATTGACCCTTCTCGGACTTTATTTAATGTTATTTCAAAATCAGGTACCACAGCTGAAGCAATGTCAAACTATCTTATCGTCAGACAGATATTACTTGAAAAGGGGTTGTCTCCCAAAGATCATTTTGTCTTTACAACCGATCCTGAAAAAGGGGTTTTAAACAAGATTCTCAAGGAAGATGGGATAAGCAGATTCACCATTCCGCCGTCGGTTGGAGGAAGATTCAGCGTGTTAACTCCTGTAGGGCTCATATCAGCTGCTGCCGGGGGAATTGATATCGAACAATTGGTGGAAGGTGCTGCTAAATGTAAAGAAAGGTTATTGGAAACCAATATCGAAGATAACCCCGCTGTCTTGATTGCCCTGCATCACATGCTTTTTGGAGAAAAGGGCATGAGAATAAACGTCATGTTTTCCTACTCAAACGCTTTATTTTATTGGGCTGACTGGTTCCGACAAATTTGGGCAGAAAGCCTGGGAAAGGCGACAGACAATGACGGCAATCAAATCAATTACGGATTAACTCCTGTAAAGGCGATAGGTCCGACCGATCAACATTCTCAGGTACAACTTTACAACGATGGTCCAAACGACAAGGTCATCACTTTTCTTAAAGTCAAAAAATTTAATCATGAGATGACCATACCGTCATTACACTCAGATATAGAAGCTTTAAACTACCTGGGGAATAAGTCTCTTAACGAACTTATAGAAGCTGAACAATTGGCAACGGCTTATGCCGTAAAAAACCATGGACGGCCTAATATGGCCGTTGAATTTCCCGGAATTGACGAACAACATGTGGGAGAATTTATATTTGTTTACGAACTGGCAACTACTTTACTGGGCTATATGATGAACATCAATCCCTTCGATCAGCCCGGGGTAGAGGATGGAAAGATTTACACTTATGCATTAATGGGAAGAAAAGGTTTTGAAGATAAAAAGAAAGAAATTGAAGGGGATTAACGAGGTGTTTATTTGAAAGAACCAAAGATCATAGACAGAGTCAAGATTCATATTAATGCAGGTCAAGGCGGTAACGGTGCCTCCACCTTTCGTCGGGAAAAATACGTGCCAAAGGGAGGACCGGATGGTGGAGATGGCGGGAATGGCGGACATATATTTGTTAAAGCCACAGACAAGATTAACTCACTGATTGAATATCGATACAATCAACATATCAAAGCACCGAACGGTGAAAACGGGAGACGATCCAATGAGCATGGAGCCGACGGAGAATCTTTAGTTTTAGAAGTTCCCGTAGGAACTGTCATCAAAGATTGTGAGACGGATGAAATCCTTGCTGATATGGACAAGAATAACAAAATCCTTTGTATTGCTAGAGGTGGCAGGGGGGGCAGGGGAAATGCCAGATTCGCAACCCCGTCCATGAGAGCTCCCCGTTATAGTGAGAATGGAGTTAAAGGTGAAGAAAAAAAATTATTGATGGAACTGAAGATGATAGCGGATGTGGGACTGATAGGCTATCCCAGTGTTGGGAAATCCACGTTGATTTCTGTTATCAGTAACGCAAAACCAAAGATAGCCGACTATCATTTTACAACCATATCGCCAAACTTGGGTGTGGTGGATTATCACGGCGAGGATTCTTTTATGGTGGCAGACATACCCGGTATCATTGAGGGAGCCCATGAAGGTGCGGGGCTCGGATTTTATTTTCTCAGACATGTTGAGCGGACAAAGATACTCGTACATCTTGTAGATTGCTCATTGTCAGAAAGACCGGATCCAATTGAAGATTATAATAAAATTCGTAACGAGTTATTATCATATAGTGAGACTCTTTCAAAAAAAGAAGAGATCATTGCATTATCAAAAGCGGATGCTTCAATAGAAGAAGTTATTGAAGACACCCAACATCAGTTTGAGAAAATGGGGAAAAAAGTCTTTGTCATCTCTGCCGTTACCGGGAGGGGAATACCCGAGTTACTGGATTATCTGTATGCCGAAGTCGAAGAATACAGGGAAAAAGAAAAACCGGAAGAAGATGACGGAGAAATTCTTTTAGATGAGAATAAGCTCCCGAAGGTTAAAGCAGTTGATTTCCCGGTTCCGGAACGCATAAGACTTGAAATAACACAACTTGATCAGAACAAATGGGAAATCGGTGGTGAACATTTTGAGATGCTTCGACAAAGGATAAACATGAACAATAGAGACGGCTTCGAAAGATTCATGAAGATATTGAAAAACAGTCGTATGGATTATCTGTTAAGAAAAAAAGGAGTTCAAGAAGGGGACACGGTAATCATAGCAGACTTAGAATATGAATATCATGAAGATCAGTAAGGGGGAAAACAAATGGTTGAATCGATGATCAGGTTACGAATGAGCCTGCACGATGCACATTACGCAGGAGAGTTGGTTGATGGGGCCAAGATGTTGCAATTATTCGGAGATGTGGCAACAGAACTGCTTATTAAAAATGATGGTGATGAGGGACTTTTTGCCGCTTACGACAATGTCGAATTTTTGGCACCGGTATATGCCGGAGATTACATAGAGGCAAAAGGTTGGATAGAGAAGTCCGGAAATTCATCAAGAAAAATGAAATTTGAAGCCTATAAAGTGATTGAGAATGCCAGATTAACCGGGCAAGATAGTGCTTGTAATGTTCTGGATGAACCGATCCTTGTTTGCAGGGCCAGTGGAACTTGTGTTGTTCCTAAAGAAAAACAACGAAAAAAGGGTGGGGATTAATCACATGTCTGATTTTAGAAAATTGATTATAACAGCTGCCATTTGCGGAGCGGAAGTTATGAAAGAAAATGATCCTTATCTTCCTACAACTCCTGAGGAACTATCAGCAGAGGCGAAACGCTGTTTTGATGCAGGTGCAAGAATTGTTCATCTTCACGTTCGAGATGAAGCCGGGAATCCCACTCAGGAAGCCTCTGTTTTTAAAAAAACCGTTTCCATGATCAGAGAGAAGGCGCCTGAATTAATTGTACAGGTTTCAACAGGTGGTGCAACCTGGATGAAAGCCGAGGAAAGGTTGCAAAGCCTTGAATCAAATCCGGATATGGCTACTTTGTCCACAGGAACATCAAATTTCGGGCCTGATATTTTCATGAATACTAAAGATATGATACTGAAATTTGCCCAAAGGATAACAGAAAAGGGAATCATGCCGGAATTTGAATGCTTTGAAGCCGGTCATGTAAGTTTTGCCAACTGGTTGATTGAAAAAGAATACATTAAGAGAAAGCATTATCATTATGATTTTGTCATTGGCGTACCTGGAGCGATGCAAGCCAGTTTGGAAAGCCTCTGTCATATGAAAAACATGATTCCCAAGGGTGCTACCTGGTGCGTAGCCGGAATCGGGAGACATGAACTGAATATGGCCGCCATTGCAGTAGCAGCCGGGGGGCATGTAAGAGTGGGGATGGAAGATAATATTTACCTCTCTAAAGGTGTCCTGGCCAAAAGCAACGCTGAATTGGTGGAAAGGGTTGTTAACATCGCTAAAAATTTAAACAGAGAAATCGCAACCCCTCAGGAAGTAAAGGAGTTATTTGACTTATAAAGGATTGGGACAATAAAATGGAAAAGATCATCATTGTGGATTATGGCTCACAATACACAAGACTAATAGCAAGACGTGTCAGGGAAAATCATGTTTTCTCCGAGGTGATTTCGCCTCAATCAAGTCTTCCTTCAGGAGAGATTAAAGGGATCATTCTATCCGGGGGTCCTGAAAGTGTTTATGAAGAAGAGGCGGGAAAAATACCACTTTGGTTTGATAAGATAAAAGGAGAAATCCCTGTCCTTGGAGTCTGTTACGGATTTCAACTCATTGTCCACCATCTTGAAGGGGACGTAAAATATACAGGGAAGTCAGAATACGGTAGAACGAAAATGGGTTTAATTGGTAAAACAAGCTTCTTCAACGGGTGTCCTCATTCATTTATCACTTGGATGAGTCATGGAGACTCTGTAACAAGATTACCTGTAGGATTTGTAAAGACTGCTCAAACGGATAGCGGAATCATCTCCGCAGCTGAAAATATTAACACATTATTATATGGGATACAGTTTCATCCTGAAGTGAAGCATACTGAATACGGAGAGACCATACTCAGCAATTTCCTGTTTGAACAATGCAACTGCAAAGCAAAATGGAGTCTGGAAGATTTTGCCGAGCAAAAGATTGAGCAGATCAGACAAATTGCCGGTGATAAAAAAGTCATCAGTGGATTTTCCGGAGGCGTTGACTCTTCTGTGGCATCTGTACTGGTTCATAAGGCAATAGGGGATAATTTGACAAATATTTTTGTTGATCATGGAATGTTGAGAAAAGATGAAGAGATAGAAGTCCCTTCTGTTTTCAAAAAGGCTCTAGGGTTGAGATTTCGATTAGTCAATGCAAAAAATGAGTTTTTTAACGAACTTAGAGGTGTTGATGACCCTGAGCAAAAAAGAAAAATTATTGGAGAAAAATTCATAAGGGTTTTCGAGAGAGAGGCTGTTGCCATAGGAAATGCTGATTTTCTGGTGCAGGGGACCATCTATTCGGATGTTATTGAAAGTGCAGGAACCAAAACGGGAAAAACGGCAAAGATAAAATCACATCACAATGTTGGCGGACTTCCCAAGGATATGAAAATGGGTCTTATCGAACCCCTTCGTGATCTTTTCAAGGATGAAGTACGAAAGATCGGAGAGATTTTAGGTATACCCGATCACATTGTTCACAGACAACCATTTCCCGGTCCGGGTTTAGCTGTCAGGTGTCTTGGAGAAATAACGGATGAAAAAATTAATATATTAAAGGAAGCTGACTTCATTTTTAGAGAAGTTCTGCGGGAATCAGAATGGCTTGAAAAGGCCTGGCAGTCATTTGCCGTTATTCTTCCCGTGAGAAGTGTGGGTGTGGTGGGAGATAGAAGGTCTTATGGGTATACCATCGTTCTCAGATCGGTCGACAGTGTTGAGGCAATGACAGCGGACTGGTCAAAAATCCCCCATGATATTCTGGATGAAGCGTCAAGAAGAATAACCAATTCCATAAAAGAAGTTGGCAGGGTTGTCTATGACATTACTTCAAAACCACCTGCTACAATTGAATGGGAATAGTCTTTTATACTGAGGTGTTTATTTGTTAAAGATGGCAAAAGTTAAAATCCCCGGAAATGTTGAGATGATTTACCTTCTCGGGCAACACGATGCTATACTGAGAAAAGTCCAGGATTTATTTGGAGTTGAAATCAGCATTGTGGAGAATGAACTCTGGATTAGATCCACAGATTTAGAAAGTATCCGAAAAGCAGAGGATTTTTTTAAAGAAATGATCTCAGCTGTACAAAGCGGTCATTATCCCGATCAGATGGAAATAGAATACCTTTTAACAAGGAGTAAAATGAACGAAAAAAAAGACGAACAGGACAAAACGTTATCAACGGTTATAAAAGAAAAAAAGACATTTTTAAAAAAGGCAAAGGTAAGGGCAAAGACTTCCGGCCAGTCTAAGTATTTGGAGGCTATGCGTGAGAATGATGTGGTTTTTGCAATAGGACCGGCAGGGACAGGAAAGACTTATCTTGCAGTGGCAATGGCTGTGGAAGCATTAAAAAACAACGAAGTTAATCGTATTATACTAACCAGACCGGCTGTAGAAGCTGGAGAAAATCTCGGTTTTTTACCCGGTACTTTAGTAGATAAAGTGGATCCATATTTGAGACCTTTATATGATGCCATGTATGATATGCTAACACCGGAGAAATTTCAATATCTACGGGATCAAAATATTATTGAAATAGCACCTTTGGCTTATATGCGGGGAAGAACTTTAAACAACTCATTTATCATACTTGATGAAGCTCAAAACACCACCATTCCACAGATGAAGATGTTTCTCACGAGAACAGGTTTTTACTCAAAGGTGGTTGTAACGGGCGATATCACACAAATAGACTTAAAAACCGGACAACGATCAGGATTACTTCACAGTGAGGAGATATTAAAGAATATCAACGGAATTCGTTTCACCTATCTTGGGAAGAACGATGTGGTGAGGCATCCTTTGGTTAAGGAGATCATTAGTGCCTATGAGCGCGCAGAAAAAGCAGAAAGATCAGAATAGACTTTCTCTGAATACAGGTTTTCAAAGAATAAGAGACACCTTCAGTGTGCTCTTTACTTCCCGTGTTGATCCATTTATTGCCGCTTTTCTGCTTGCATTGTTATCTGTTTTATTAATCTGGCAATGGGACGCCTTTCGGTTTTTTTTCATCTTCGTATTATTAATACTTCTGGAATTAATTGTTAGTGAAAGTGCCTTAAAAACCGTTCGCTTTTTTCAAATTCATTATCAATTCAGGCGAACCTTTTATTTTTTATTGTTTATTTGTGGTTTTCTCATTATCCTTACGGGAAAATACATTGGATATCAGGCCATGTCACCTTTTCTTGGTGTTTCTCTTATAACTGTTCTTCTGGGTAAAAGAGCCGGACAGATATCAGCAATATTCTTATCTGCTTTTCTCATCCTGCTTTTCCCGTCACATTCCGCATTTTCCTTCTTCCTGATTATTACTGGTTATCTAACAGCGCAATTGGTGTCGGGAGTAGATAGAAGGATTGAGCTGACCTTTCATGCATTGTTGATCTCGCTATTTAAAATGGGAGGCTATTTCTTCCTTGTCATTTCTAATTTCGAAATATTTTCCATTCGCTCACTCATTTTAATAGGTGTGGCTCCTATTGTGTCCACCGTTTTGGTTATTGGAATGTTGCCCTATATAGAATGGATTAGCAGGATTTATTCTAACATCGGTATGCTGGAACTGGGAAACTTGAACCACTCGCTACTCAAAGATTTGATGCAAAAGGCACCGGGTACTTATTTCCACAGCTTCATGCTTTCAAATCTATCTGAATCGGCTGCTGAAAGAATAGGCGTAAACCCAATTCTTGCACGAGTAGGGGCTTATTTTCATGATATCGGAAAGACAAAAAAACCCGATTTTTTCACTGAAAATCAAGTGGAGGATAATCCTCATAACAGACTAAATCCCAGTATGAGTTATCTTGTGTTGACTGAACACGTTAAATTTGGTGGAGATCTTGCTAGAAAGTATCGACTCCCCATTCTCTTTGAAGACCTGATATACCAGCATCATGGGACAAGGGTTCAAAAATTCTTTTATAATAAGGCAAAAAATAAAGATACTGACACTTCGGATGATCAGTACAGATATTCGGGACCGAAACCCCAATTTAAAGAAGCCGGGATATTGATGTTGGCTGATTCATGTGAAGCCGCTGTCAAGAGTCTGGAAAGCCCTACACCCCAAAAAGTTCAGGAACTGGTGGGAGATATCATCAACGGTATTTATCTTGAAAGACAGTTGGATGACTCCGGGCTAACCCTTAAGGATCTTGAGGAGATCGCCCAGGAATTTACTCATGTGATCGTAAGGGCATATCACAAGCGAATTGAGTACCCCAAAGAAGCTGGCGAGTCAGAGGAAAACGTGCCTATTACAAAAACAGAAGAAAAAAAGAAAGAAGAATAATAAATGGATAAAACTAAAGTCATTACTAATTTAATAGATGAATATTCAGGTCCTTTACTGATTACAGAAGATGCTATAAAAAAATGTACAGATTGTATCATATCCAAAGAACTTGAACCGGGTTTTTATACACTGTCAGTCATCAATTGCACAGACAAATTCATTCAGGAGTTAAACTGTCAATATAGAGGGATTGACGAACCAACAGATGTTCTCACATTCACGATGGATGATCAAAAGCAACCTGACGAGCCCTTGGAACTGGGGGATATATTTCTGTCCATTGATACGATTAAAAGGCAATCGGGTAATTGGCAAAATACCCCTGAACAGGAATACCTCTTTATGCTCATACACGGACTGCTTCATATTTGCGGCTGGGAACACCAAGGGTCATATAATGAAGAAGAGGAGATGTTCAGACGTCAAAAATATTATTATGGGCTGTTAGCCCATGAAATCAAGCTGATTGAATAAGCCGATAACCCTTTGACGTAATTTTCCAATATTCAATACTTGTGTCCGTCTTGGCACAAAAATTCGAAATGGGGCAACTGTTGCAAGATGAATCGCAGACTTCTTTATTCAAATACCCCATCCTGATCAAATCTAAAAAGATTTGTTCCACCAAATTTTCTTCAATATTCAATTTTTTCCCAATCTCTATTTTTGAGAGATAGGGGCTTTCTGATACTGTTTCTATTATTTCCTTAAACATTTTTACTTCCTTTTCAATAGGGCAACAATCAGGGTAGACACTACCAATTCAAATTAGTGCCCTGAAAATATACTTATAATCTCTTATAAGGCGAATAACCTTCCTTGTTTATTTCCATCTCGTATATCTCAAAGCTTTGAGCTTCGATTGAACCATATATCATGGAATTGTAGATGTCTGATTTCTTTCCTGACGAAATTTCTGCCATTTTAGTACCGTTCATTAGGGATGACTCATTTGAAATAAGTTGAAATTCCTGAGGCTCATTCGATGGATTAACAACAATTACTGTATAGTCCTGTATTCGTTCGGTAAATCTTGAAAAGGCCAATAAATTTTGATTGGAGTATTCAAGGCTATCAAAGTTCCCGGAATGGAAGGCAGGCTTTGAGTTGTAAAGGTGGATCATCCGTTTATAGAATTGGAAATCTTCATTTTCAGTATCCAGATCATTCCATGGCATAGGTTGCCGGCAATGAGGATCACTCTCGCTTTCAAGCCCTAATTCTTCTCCATAATAGACCAAAGGACTCCCCGGTAACGTAAACTGCAATGCCACGGCAAGTCTCCAACGATCTGAAAAGTCTCTTTTGACTCTTGGGGTGTCATGGCTGGAAAGGACATTCCAACTTTTTAAAATGGCTTCAATTCCACAGTCATTTACTGTTTTAGCAACGATATCTGTAACAAGGTTTCCGCTTAATTTCCCTTCAAGAAACGACTTGATCAGTTCCCGAAAATAATAATTCATGACTCCATCAAGGACACCGTTTTTCACCCATTTTCCGGGGTAAGACCATATCTCGCCGATGGTATTGTGATCTCCCAACTCCTTAAGAACTCCTGTCAATTCTTGACAATATTCATAGCCCACATCATAAGCACAATCCAGACGCCAGTCATCGGCACCCATGGCGGTCCATTTCTGAACGACTGAATCTTTCTCATTCCATAAGAGGTTTCGCAATTCTTTATTCTCAAGATTTAATTCAGGCAGACCGATATGGCCCCCCCACCAAGTCATCTCACCATTCTTTTTATTCAAAAAATCTTTATAAGTCTTGTCTGTATACCATGGATGTTTCATACCGATATGATTGAAGACACCATCCAATACAATTCTGATCCCTTTTTGATGATAGGTTGCAATGAGCTCTTTCAAGTCATTTTCTCTTCCCAATATGGGATCGATGCTGAAAAAATCAACACAATCATATCGGTGATTGGTGATAGCCTTGAATATGGGTGTCATGTATAAAAAACCAATTCCCAATTCATTAATGTAATCAGATTTTTGAGTTATCCCTTTTAGATCCCCTCCGTAAAAGTCAAACTGATGGCCTCCCGATGGCTTTTTTTGTATAGGTGTAGTCCACTCAAGTGTTCCAATTTTATTTGAAGAGGTATTAAACCTGTCGGGAAAAATCTCGTAGCCCACATACCCTCTTTTATTCATGCTTTCACTGCCCCTTTCGTCAAACCTTTGACAATGTATTTTTGTAAGCTATAGAATATTATCATAATTGGCAAAGAACCCAAAACTGACGCGGCACTGAATGTTGCCCATTTTCCGGCGTAATTACCGGCCATAAAGGTTTTGAGCCCCACACCCAGGGGGTATTTTGAGGGATCGAACAGGAGGATTGCAGATAGCATATATTCGTTATACACCCCGATAAACGTCATGATAAATTGAGTAATTAACATGGGAAGCATCAACGGAAATAAAATAAGCCAAAACGTCTTCCAACGAGAAGCACCGTCAAGATATGCCGATTCATCCAATTCTTTTGGAATGGCATTCATGTAATTTCTCATCAACCAGATCCCAATAGCAGAATTACCAAAACCAAGAATTAAAATAATGCCATTAAGTGTGTTAAGGAGATTCACAAACTGCAACATTTTAAAATAAGCCACCATAGAAACAGAAATTGGTAACATTTGTACGATTAATAAGAATAACAATCCGTATTTCTTGCCTCGAAAGGCAAAACGGCTAAAAGAATATCCACCAAACATGGTAACAATGACCGTGATTATCCCAGCAGATATTCCCATATACAAAGAGTTCAAAATCCAAAGCCTGAAATCTGTATCGAGAAAGATATTTCTGTAATGTTCCACTGTGAATTCCGTAGGAATGATGGATGAATTGTATATGGATTGCCCCACTTTGAAGGAATTGAGAACGATTAAAATAAAGGGAAAAATAACGATGAAGGTAATAAGAATAACTAATATCCTTATATGCCAGACACTTCTTTTCATGAGATCACTCCTCTCCCATGGCATTTGTGAACTTCATGGAGCAAAGCATCAAAAGAATGGTCATAAAGAATGTAATCACACCATATGCCGCTGTAAGTCCATAACGCTGAACTTCTCTCATGAGATTAAAGGTATAGCTTACAAGAATATCAGTAGCTCCGAAGTATTCTCCCATGGATTGCCGGGGGCCACCACCTGTAAGCAGGTAAATAAGGTTGAAATTGTTAAACTGAAAGGCGATCTGCGTGACAAAAAGGGGTAACATAATACGCCTCAGCAAAGGTGCAGTTATATACCTGAATATTTGCAACCGGGTTCCCCCATCTGTATGAGCAGCTTCGTATAATTCTTCCGGAATACTTTTCAAGGCGGCCTGAGAGATGACCATGAAATAAGGAAAAGACAACCAAACATTAACTGTTATGACTGAAATTCTTGCCCAGGTTTGATCAGTTAGCCATTTGATTCCTTCTATTCCAAATACATTTAATATTTGATTTAAAATACCATCAGAGCCCATCATGGAATGCCACATCTGTATGGATAAAACACCCGGTAGTGCCCAGGGTATTATTAAAAGGGCTCTGTAGAGATTACGCTCTTTCAATCCATGATGATTTAAGAGAAGTGCTATTCCAAGGCCAGCCATAACATTCAGGGTGGAAGTCAAAAATGTCCAAATAAATGTCCATGTTAAAACTGAAAAAAACGGACTCTTCATGGAGAAAATCTCTACAAAATTAGCAAAACCGATGAATTGGAAATCTTTGTAATGGAAGAGACCATAATTGGTGAAAGAGATGTATATGTTGTATATGGCAGGTATGATTGTAACAACTGTTATGGCAAGAAGTGCCGGTAAAAGGTATGTATAAGCAGTTACTGCTTCTCGTTTTTGTCTGAGCATGTCTTCAACTCCCTAAAGAATATGACCTGCCGACTTCAAATTAATAAAATTACATCGGCAGGTCATAAATGGTTGAGTGTTTGCTTATTTCCTCATGATTTCTATTTTTTCTTTTATTGTTTCACTTAACTGTGTTAACGTTTCTTCTACTGGTTCTTTGTCAAAATAGATGATCTGAAGTGCATCAGACCACGCTGACCATACACTGGACATTTCCGGAATGTTAGGCATGGGATTTCCAAGTTCAGCCTGTCTGGCCCATGCGCTAATCATAACATCAGATCGTACTTCTTCAGATGCAAGAACATCTTTTCTGGTTGGCGTCAACTGAGTCTCAAGGGCATAGTCAATCATATTTTCCTTGGACGTGATAAATTCTGCAAGCTTTATGGCTTTTTCTTTGTTGTTTGAGTACTCACTGATTCCAACAAATTGAACACCCAGGAAAGGTTGTGGATATTCTCCGTTTGGCAGCATAGGAATGACAGAAACACCATAATCGATGCCCAAAGATTTTAAATTTGTAGTCACCCATGGGCCGTTGATCTGAAGGGCTGCTTTGCCCTCTTCAAAAGTGCCGGTGGAAAAACCGTGCTGTGAACTTCTGTCTCTCATAGCCTCTGGAAAATACCCCTTATCGAAGAAAGATTTCAGGTACTTAATCGCTTCAACAGCACCCTCATTTCCCATGCCGATATCGTAAACATCGTATTCATCTGTTGCCCATCCGAAGATATACCCCCCAAAACCCTTTAAGAAGCCGTACATATGATAAGGTTCTGCAGCAGGAAAAACAAGACCATAAATATCTGTGCCCTTATATTTTTCTATGACAGCAATAACATCGTCAAATGTTTCAGGTGCATTCTCCACCAATGCTTTGTTGTAAACCAAACCTACACTTTCAACTGAAAGGGGGTATCCGTAAATCTTCCCCTCATAGGTAACAGCTTGTTTAGTTGAGTCAAAAAACACATCGAACTCATCCATTCCGTTAAAACTCATTAACAAGCCTTGATTCGCCCATTTTCCAATAATATCGTGAGGCATTGTTGCAATGACATCTGGTCCCATACCGGCTGGTGCCGCCATTTGCATCTTCGTATCCATATCCGTCTGATCCGGTATTGAGACAAGTTCAACGGTTATCCCTTCAAGGTTTTCAAATTCGTTGATGATGGTTTTTAGCATTTTGTAAGCAGACATTTCAGGTTTGTAGACAGTCCAAACCTTCAATGCATCTGCTGAAAAGCCTACACTCAAAACTAACAAACAAACTAACAGTGATAAAATCAATTTCTTCATAGATTTCTCCCCTTTTCTCTTTTATTAAAACACCTTTTTCAGATGCTTTGTTTATTTGTTTCTCTATCAACATATGTCGGTAAAATCTTTTCATGGATGATGCTTGCCTTGCTTTCTCCATGGAGTATCTCTATTATTCTGGTTGCGCCCTTTTTTCCAAGTATTTCAATGGGTTGAGCGATGGTAGAGATACCCAAATTTGCTGAAAACTCTAAATCGTCATATCCAATTAGCGAATAATCTCTCCCTGCAATTTTTCCGACTTTTAAAGCCCCTTCAATAAATCCCTTTGCCAGAATATCCGACAAACAGAATACTGAAAATCCCGTTCTTTCTTGTGCGGTTATTTTCCCGGCCTCATATGCTTTTTTCCAATCCAGAACCATGGGTATCTCTTGAAGGATTACCTCTTTGGCATATAAACTCCTAAGTTTATCCATAAAACCCATTTTTCTTTGTTTGAATACATTTGAAGAAAAAGCACTATCGCTATCGTATCCTCCGATTATGAAGATCTCATGATTATTTTTTAAGTAAAGATTTTGTGCTGCCAATTCTCCACCGTAATAGTTATCCATAAAAACACAATCATGTTCATCTTCTTCGGTATCGATTACAACCAATGGTTTTTCTGATGGGATATCAGAATTACCAAATAGTCCTTTCAAAGATAAAGAGCTGATAATCAATCCATCGGTATGGTAGAGAAAATGAAAGGGATCACTGAAACGCTGCAATCTTGATTTGGACAAAAGAGGAAAAAGAATGCTGTCATAATTGTATTGTTCTAAGATATTATCGATGGCATTCACCAGTCTGGCCATGAATTCATGACCAATAGTGGGGATGATAAGTGAAATTAAACCTGTTTTCCCCTTTGAAAGGTTTCTGGCATAAAGATTCGGTTTATAATGCAATTGCTTCATGGCTTCAAGAACTTTTAACCGGTTTTTCTCCTTGACTGTCTCATCGTTGTTTAAAACCTTTGAAACGGTGCCGGTGCTTACACCGGCTTTTTTTGCGATATCAGATATTGTTGACATAAGGCCCCCTATATAAATGAATCGATTCATAATGAATCGATTCATATTATCATAACGCTAAAACTATATCCAAATTGGATTTTCCCTGATTCCTGATAAATAATTGGATTTATGTGAGTTTTTCTTGTATTTTCGCTTGTTTACTTATAATTTTAAAGAGTTTATAGTTATTTCGTATTCATTGATCATTTTTTCAACGATTTTTGTAACCGGGATGACTTCGTGAATATTCCCAGCGGACATTCCTGCCATAAAAGAACTGTTTTTAATATTCCCGTCTATGACTGCGTTTTTCAGTGAACCCAATATCATCTCTTCAGCCATAGCCGGATTTTCACTTTCCAAACGTATGACTCTTTTTGTAAAAGGTGTCTTTAATACTCTCACTGGATGGCCCAACTTCTCACCGGTTAGTTGTGTTCCACGGACATCCTTTTTTATGATCAGATTCTTGTATTGTTCACTTACAGTTGATTCTATAGAACATATAAATCTGGTGCCAAGTTGAACACCATCTGCACCAAGCGCCAGCGCGGCTGCCATACTCCTGCCGTCAAAAATACCACCTGCAGCAATAAGCGGGAGATTCACACGATCTCTGATTGCTGGAATGAGTGCCATTGTACTCACATCTCCCACATGTCCTCCTGATTCCAATCCCTCTCCAATAACAGCATCTATACCCGCTCGTTCTAACAATATAGCCAGATTTGGTGAAGAACAAACTGCAAATACTTTTATACCATTTGCCTTTAACTTTAGGATGTGTCGTTCAGGATTTCCGGCTCCAAAAATACAAACTGGTACATCCTTTTTTATGGCAATTTCCACTTGTTCATCTATCATGGGAGAAAAGACAACGAAATTAACGGCAAAGGGTTTTTGGGTATTTTTCTTAACTTTATCTATAGCCTTCTCCAATTCTTTACAATTCATAGCCCCTGCGCCTATGGTTCCCAAAGCTCCGGCTTGTGAAACTGCAATGCAAAGTTCAGCACTTCCCGCCCATGCCATTCCACCTTCTATGATCGGATATTGTATATTTAACATCGAACAAATGCTGTTTTTCTCAAAAATTCCCATGAACACTCCTCCGGAGAAAAAAGATCAAGACTATCTTACCATAAATCAATCGAAGAAACTATCCCTATTCCAGGTTACCTTATCATGTTATAATCACCTGTAAAGACTCAATGAGTTCTTATTTTCTTTATGGACAAATATGTATTAGAATTTGAGTGAATAATGGAGTGAGACAGTTGAAAATAGTTCAAATAACATCAGCTTCGGAGACAGTACAAGCGTTTTTATTTCCCCTGATGGAAAAATTAATAAAAAGCGGCCATGAGATTGATGTCATTACTTCAGATAGCAGTTCAAAATTAAAAAACAGCCATTTTATTATCAAAAACAACATAGCCGTTTACGATGTTCACATTCCCAAAAAGTTCTCTCCCTGGAAGCTATTCACAGCATATTCAACTATGTTGGAACTTTTTAAAGGTTTAAAGCCGGACATCATTCACACACATAGTCCATTTGCATCCTTGATAGCGAGAAATGCAGCTTCAAGTGCAAAGGTGCCTTATATTATCTACACCAGCCATGGCTTTTTTTTCACAGAGGATATGAACTGGTTCAAACGCCACTTTTTTTCGTTTCTGGAAAAAAGAGCAGCAAAGAAATGTACAGATTATCTTTTTACTGTTAATAGTGAAGATAGGGATTACGCTATCAAACACAATTTTATGGATAAGGATAAAATCATAAATCTTCAAAGTGTTGGAGTAGATACAAAAGTAAAGTTTAACCCCATTCGAATCCATTCAACCATTAAAGAATCTATTCGAGAGGAACTTAATATCAGAGAAGGTGAGAAGGTGTTTAATTATACCGGGTACATCATCCCTGAGAAAGGTGTAGTTGAATTGCTGCAGGCTTTCGCCATACTGCATCAAAAATATCCCTTGGCAAAACTCATTATTGCCGGTGAGACACCTGAGAGAAATCAGAATCAAAAGATGAAAGAGAAAATAAAACACGTGATCAAGACAAACAAACTTGAAAAAGTTGTTAATTTCCTTGGCTTTCGAACAGACATTCCCGAACTCTTAAGTATAACCGATGTATTTGTTCTTGCTTCTCATATTGAAGGTATGCCAATATCTTCCCTGGAAGCCCTTAGTATGGGTGTTCCTGTTGTGGGGACGAACATACGAGGTATTCGAGAGGAAATTATAGATGGGAAAACAGGTTATTTGGTTCCTCTTCAGAACATCAACGAACTGTACAAGGGTATGGAAAAGGCTTTGAACGAATTTCAAGTGCCAGATGAAAGATGCCGCAAACATGCCATAGAAAACTTTGATGAAGAAGATGTATTGAGAAAACAAATGCATATTTACGATAAATTGGAAAAGAAAATAAACGAATTGGAAATTGGAGGTACAAAAGATGAATAAAATCGACTTAAGAAGCGATACCGTAACACATCCTACTGAAGAAATGCTTAAGGCAGCGGTATCCGCACCATTGGGAGATGATGTGTATGGTGATGACCCCACCGTCAATCGACTGGAAGATTTAGCGGCACGAATGCTGGGAAAAGAGTCAGCTCTTTTTGTTCCATCTGGGACCTTTGGAAATCAGCTGAGTATTTTGACTCATACCCTGAGAGGGGATGAGGTTATTTTGGGGAAAAACTGCCATATCGTTGCACATGAGGCAGGTGCTTCCGCTGTGATAGCAGGTGTACAGTTAGCTTATTTCGATGATAGCAATGACTATCCCGATGCAGATACAATTGAAAAGATGATAAGAGGCGAGGATCTCCATTTTCCAAGGACAGGCTTGATCTGTGTTGAAAATGCTCATTCCAACGGTAAAGTGATCCCATTGAACAACCTTCAAGCAATAAAACAGATGGCTTATAATAGAAACATTCCCGTACATATGGATGGTGCCAGAATCTTCAATGCTGCCATATCGTCGAAAGTGGATGTAAAGGAAATTGCTGATAGTGCTGATTCGATCATGTTCTGCCTTTCGAAAGGCTTGTGCGCACCCGTGGGTTCCATGTTGGTTGGGTCAAATGCATTTATAGACCGTGCCAGAAAGAATCGAAAGATCATGGGAGGAGCCATGAGACAAGCAGGAATCATTGCGGCTCCAGGTATCGTGGCGTTGGAGAAGATGACAAAAAGACTGGAAGAAGATCACAAAAACGCAAAATACCTGGCAGAAAAACTCAACGAACTTGACGGCGTACAAGTAATAGAGGAAAATCTGGACATCAACATGGTCTATTGTAAGTTAACAAACAAGATAGACTCATTGAAACTGGTTTCACATCTTCAGAATAACAACATACTGGTTAATCCTGAAGATTCAGGTCTCTGGAGATTCGTAACCCATTACTGGGTTGGAAGAAAAGAGATTGATGTTTTTATTGATAAAATCAGGGATTTTCTTAAATCATAAATAAAATTGGCGGACCTTTTTGTCCGCCTTTGAACTTTCCCTATTATTGAAAAACGTAATTTTTTTCGTAAAATTTTAAATACTCGCCTGATATGACGGACCGGGTCCAATTCGTGTTTTTTAAATACCAGTCTATGGTCATTTTTATCCCGTCTTCAAACATGATTGTGGGTTCCCAGCCGATTTCCGTCTTGATCTTTGCAGGATCAATCCCATACCGCCTGTCATGTCCCAAACGGTCTTTAACATGTTTGATAAGGTTTTCACTAATCTGTACATCTCCGGTCTTTTCCCTTAGGGTTTCAATTATTGTTTTAATGATAAAGATATTCTCTCTTTCGTTATTTCCACCTATGTTATAAACTTCTCCGCTTGTTCCTTTTTCAAATACCATGTCTATGGCCTTGCAATGATCTTTCACGTATAACCAGTCCCTGATCTGTCTGCCATCTCCGTAAACGGGCAATTCCTTGTGATTGAGGGCATTATTGATCATGAGCGGGATGAGTTTTTCGGGAAATTGATAGGGGCCGTAATTGTTGGAGCACCTTGTAATGAGGGTCTTTAATCCAAAGGTATCATGATAGGCCTTAACAATGAGATCGGCACTGGTTTTACTGGCTGAATAGGGGCTGTGAGGATCAAGAGGTGTTGACTCGGTGAAAAGTCCGGTGGGTCCCAGGGCTCCGTAAACCTCATCAGTTGAGACTTGTAAAAATCGTTGTCCTTTACTTTCTTCGTAGTTTTCCTTAAATACATGAAGAAGATTCTGAGTTCCAAGAATATTTGTCTTTAAAAAGATCTGAGGGTCGTGAATGGATCTGTCCACATGACTTTCAGCCGCAAAATTAATAATACCTTCAATTTCATATTCAGAAAATATCCTTTCCAACAATTCTTTATCGTTGATATCTCCTTTTATAAACTGAAATCTTTTTTTCTTTTCTTCAGCCAAATTGGATAGATTTGCTATATTTCCTGCATATGTCAGGCTGTCTAAACCAATAATCTTTCCATTACTGTGTTCACTAAGGTAATAATAAACAAAATTACTGCCAATAAAACCGGCTACCCCCGTTACTAATAACGCCATTGACTTTCCCCCTTTAAGTGGAATTTTAAAATTAGTATTATGAAGTGTTCGGCAAAATCATTTTTCTAATGCCATTGTATTATAACATCACAGCTGTTCATAAAAAGTTCCTCCAAAATCAAACTTAATCATTTTCCTGATATAATAGACAGAAGCATTTATGTGAAAGGACCGATCCTTTGAAAAACCACATTAACAAGATAAAGACAACACTTTCGAAACCCCAAAGCATAGCCACGGGAACTATTTCCATAATGATATTCACTATCATCTCAAAAGCGATGGGCTTTGTAAGAGAAATGGTTCTGGCTGCAAATTTCGGTACAAGTTGGAGACTTGATGCATTGATTGTAGCCATGGATCCGGCAACGAAAATCGGAGGGATTGTATCAGGGGCAATCGCTTCCATGATGGTTCCAATTTACATTGGTGAACAAAGGAAAAAGGATCCGGAACGGATTAAAGAATACACCACTCAAATCCTTTTCATTTCATCTTTGTTGTTGATAGGATTTGGTATCATGTTTTCCGTTTTTCCGGAATTATTTGTTAGAATATTTGCACCTAAATTCAACGGCGAGGAATTTGAATATGCCGTCAGGAAGATGCGCATTATCGGCTTTCTACCGTTTATCCAGGGATTCCATTCACTTGCTACTTCACTGTTGAACGCTGAGAAAAAATACATGTTGGCCTCAGTGATTCAGCTGGTATTCAACATCGTCACCATTCCATCCATCATCATCTTTGCCCCGTTTTTCAGTGAAGCCAGTTATTTGTTTGCTTTCATCATCGGAACCGTAATGGTGGATTTGGCGCTACTATACGTTCTCAGAAAAAAAATTGACTTAAGAAAACTTTCAAAGACTTTCCAGAATCAAGCTATTAAAGAAACGATTATTCTGGCACTTCCTTTATTGCTTTCGGGCAGTCTTGGAATCATAAACGGCATTGTTGATAAAGCCTTTGCATCTTCACTCGATTCAGGAAGCATATCAGCTCTTCGTTATGCTCAAACCATTCGGGCCATGATTTCTTCTTTGATTATCGGCAGTTTAATGACAACTGTTTTCACAGAGCTTTCAGAAACCAGTGTGAATAAAGATAAAGTAGCATTGGAAAACAGGTTGAAAAAGACAAGCAATGATCTTCTCAATTTTATGGTCCCCTTGACTTTTTGGATGATCATCATGGCAAGGCCTTTGATCAAACTCCTTTACGAAAGGGGGGAGTTTACGGCTGATTCAACGACTATGGTTACATTGGCATTTATCGGATACAGTATGACGCTTATTATTGCCCCGGTTTCAAACTTATTAATGAAAGTGTTTACTTCCCATAAAAAGACAAAAATCCCTCTATTGATCACCATTATCAGTATCGTATTGAATTTTACCTTTAACGCTCTATTAATCAAAAGATATGGAATCCTGGGGTTGACACTTAGTACCTCTTTCGTTTCCCTTGTGAATCTAATCGTTTTAAATATCATTCAAAAAAGGACATTTGATATCTCCTTTTTAAAAAAGAGAGAAACACTAACAATAATGTTCAGCTCAATCGGAATTTTTCTGTTTTGTTATCTACTTAAGACCGTTGTAAGTGAAATCATATGGATTATGGTTTCAAACAGTTTATTCTTGATGCTTTTTATTTTCTTAAACAGAACGATCCTCAGAAGAATCATAAAAAGACTTATAAGAAGAGGTTAGAAGGTTGCAATTTGACAAATACTTCTAATAACAATTAACATAGGAGGGCAAATAGTGAAACTTTACCTTTTAAAACAAAAACCGGGTCCGGGAATGTCCAAGAGGATGTTCGATGCCGCCTCTAAAAAACTGAATCTAAACCTTGAATATCAAAACCTTGTCACACCTGAGGACTATTACGAAAAGGTTTTAA